>CAZFWB010000069.1:0-15446 GCA_964522655.1 uncultured Chromatiaceae bacterium
AGCGGATGAGCATCGTCTTCTCTTCGAAGAACGGGTCGAGCACCGCGGTCGAGGCATCGGGCATCAGGATCATGTCGGACTCGTTGATGCCCTTCCAGCCGGCGATCGAGGAGCCGTCGAACATCTTGCCGTCCTCGAAAAACGACTCGTCCACGACGCTCGCCGGGATGCTCACGTGCTGTTCCTTGCCGCGGGTATCGGTAAACCGCAGGTCGACGAACTTCGCTTCCTTTTCCTTTATCAGGTTGAGAACTTCAGCGGGCTTCATTGCACATCCTCCAGATGTCGAACTTTGCAGGTTGTCGTTTACAGGCGGCGGACGCCGACCGGGCGGCGCAGCTCACGGGCGGTCTCACTCGACAATCCCGTGGAAGCGCAGCGAACGGTCGGCTGGTCTGCTCAAGGTCCCGGCGCCGCCCGGGGCGACCGATTCGCCCGCTGCAGCGGTGTTACCAGCCTGCGCTCGGCCGTCGAGCGCAGGTGCAATCTCAGTGCACGATCCGTGCCAGCGATGCACCATCGCTAACCGTTTGTTTCCAAAAGCTAGTGGATCGGGATCTTGAACAACGGTGCGCCATTATAGTGCAGCCGCGGTTTCTGTCGCACCTTATTGGTGCATGGCTCGCCATCACGCCCGACCGGGTCGCGCCGGCTGTGCGCTGCGCAAACAGGGCTATACTTGCGCGCCTGATTTTTCGGGGTTTTCGGCGTGGCCCACCGCGATTCTCCAGCAACCTTCCAGGACTTGATTTTGGCGCTGCAACATTACTGGGCCGAGCAGGGTTGCGTTGTTCTGCAACCCTATGACATGCCCATGGGAGCCGGCACGTTTCATTCCGCGACCTTCCTGCGCGCGGTCGGACCGGAGCCGTGGAATGCCGCCTACGTGCAGCCGAGCCGGCGGCCGACGGACGGCCGTTACGGCGAGAATCCGAACCGCTTGCAGCACTACTACCAGTTCCAGGTCACGCTCAAGCCCTCGCCGGACGACATCCAGGACGTCTATCTCGAGTCGCTCGCCGCGCTCGGCGTAGACCCGCGGGTGCACGACATACGCTTCGTCGAGGACAACTGGGAGTCGCCGACGCTCGGGGCCTGGGGGCTCGGCTGGGAAGTGTGGCTGAACGGCATGGAGGTCACCCAGTTCACCTATTTCCAACAGGTGGGTGGCCTCGACTGCCGGCCGGTGTCAGGCGAAATTACCTACGGGCTGGAGCGGATCGCGATGTATCTGCAGAACGTCGAGAGCGTCTTCGACCTCGTCTGGACGCGCGGACCCGCAGGTACCGTCACCTACGGCGACGTGTTCCACCAGAACGAGGTCGAGATGTCGCGCTACAACTTCGAGTGCGCCGACACGGCGACGCTGTTTCGCCGCTTCGACGATGCGGAGCGGATATGCAACGGACTGATCGAACAGAAACTGACGCTGCCGGCCTACGAGCAGGTCCTGGAAGCCTCGCACTGCTTCAACCTGCTCGACGCCCGCCAGGCTATCTCCGTCAGCGAGCGCCAGCGCTATATCCTGCGCGTGCGCGAGCTCTCGCGGCTGGTCGCCCAGGCCTATTACGACAGCCGCGAGGCGCTCGGTTTTCCGATGGGCAATGCCGCGCGTCCCGCGGCGTGAATCCAATCCCACGGAGAGATGCGCAATGCCGGTGACGGCAGATTTTCTGGTCGAGATCGGCACCGAGGAACTGCCGCCGAAGGCGCTGCAAAGTCTGGAGACGGCTTTCGCCGAGGGCCTCCGCCGGCGAATCCGGGAGGCCGGTCTCGGCGGTAATGCCGGGCGTTCCTTCGCGACCCCGCGCCGGCTCGCGCTGCTGATCGGCGACGTGCGCCTCGAACAGCCGTCCCAGAGCGTTGAGAAACGCGGCCCGCCGCTGAAAGTCGCATTCGATGCCGCCGGGGCGCCGACCCGGGCGGCTACCGCGTTCGCAGAGAACTGCGGCGTCGCTGTCGAGGTGCTCGAAAGGCTCGAGACCGCCGGCGGCGCCTGGCTGGTGTTTCGCGGCCATGCACCGGGCAGGCCTGCCACGGAACTGTTGCCCGGCATGGTCGCCGAGGCGCTCGCGGAGTTGCCGGTGCCCCGACGCATGCGCTGGGGCAGTCACGACGTCGAGTTCGTCCGCCCGGTCCACTGGCTGGTGATGATGCTCGGCGAGCAGGTGGTGCCCTGCGAGATACTCGGGCTCGCCGCCGGCAACCGCACCCGAGGTCACCGCTACCTGTCCGGCGGAACGCTGGAACTGCGCTCGGCGGCAGACTACGAAGCCACCCTGAAGGGCGGCTGCGTCATACCGGAGTTCGCCGAACGGCGCGAACGCATCCGGGCCATCGCGATTGCGGCCGGGCGCGAGCTCGACGGCGAGGCGGTGCTCGAAGAGGCGGTGCTCGACGAGGTCACCGCCCTGGTGGAATGGCCGACGGTGGTTACCGGGCGCTTCGATGCGAGCTACCTCGAGCTGCCCGAGGAGGTCCTCATCGCCACCCTGCAGGGCCACCAGCGTTATTTCCCGGTGCGCGGCCCCGACCGGCGGCTGCTGCCGGCGTTCATCACGATCAGCAACCTGCGCAGCCTCGATCCCGAGCAGGTGCGCCGGGGCAACGAGCGCGTGATCAAACCGCGGCTCGCCGACGCGGCATTCTTCTGGCAGAAGGATCTCGGCCAGCCGCTTGCTGCGCGCGAGCCGGCACTTGCCGAGGTCGTGTTCCAGCGCGGTCTCGGCAGCCTGCGCGACAAATCCCGGCGCATCGGTGAAATCGGCCAGATGCTCGCCTCGCAGCTCGAGGCTGACGCTGCTGCCGTCGCGCGTGGCGCGCTGCTCGCCAAGGCGGACCTGCTGACGGACCTCGTCAGGGAGTTTCCCGAATTGCAGGGGCGCATGGGCTATTACTACGCGCTTCGTAACGGCGAGAGTGAGAACGTGGCCATCGCCATCGAGGAACAGTATCTGCCTCGCCACGCCGGCGACCGGCTGCCGGGCAGCGGCGCAGGGCGGTGCCTCGCGCTCGCCGACCGTCTCGACACGCTGGCTGGCGTGTTTGCGCTCGGCAAGCGCCCGAGCGGCACCAGGGATCCGTTTGGTCTGCGCAGAGCGGCGCTGGGCGTGGTGCGCATGCTGATCGAATCGGGCATTGATCTCGCGCTGCCACAGGTGCTCGAGCGTGTTATTGCGGTACAGCCGGTGACGGTGGCGCAGCCTGCCTTGCTGAACGCGGAGCTCTACGACTTCATCATCGAGCGGCTGCGTGCGTGGTATCTCGACGGCCAGGCACCCGGCTTCTCCAGGGGGGAGGTGAGCGCCGAGATGTTCGAATCGGTGCGAGTCCGCGCTCCCGCCTCGCCGCTCGACTTCCACGCCCGAATGCAGGCCGTGCGCTCGTTTCTGTCGATGGCCGAGGCCGAAGGCCTCGCGGTCGCGAACAAACGCATCGCCAACATCCTCAAGGGCGTCAGCGACGCCGTTCCGGAGCGGGTGGATCCGGCGCTGTTCGACGCGCGCGAGGAACGCCGCTTGCAGGAGACCCTGGACGGGCTGCTGCCGCTGCATCGCTCGGCGGTGGCCTCGCGCCGGTACGCCGAGGTGCTGCGCCACCTCGCGGCGCTGCGCGATCCGGTGGACGAGTTTTTCACGGCGGTCATGGTGATGACGGACGATACGGCGCGGCGGCGCAACCGGCTGGCGTTGCTGCAGCAGCTGCGCCGCCTGTTCCTCGACGTCGCCGATCTCTCCTGCCTGCCCGCGCCGTAACAGCGCTGCCGGCCGAATGACTTCGCCCGCGACGCTGCCCGCCCTCGTGGTCATCGACCGGGACGGGGTCATCAACCGGGAGTCGAGCGCGTTCATCCGCAGTCCCGAGGAATGGCAACCGCTTCCCGGGGCACTCGACGCCATCGCGAGATTGCACCGCGCCGGTGTGCCGGTCGTGGTCGCGACCAACCAGTCCGGCGTCGGCCGCGGATTGTTCAGCGCCGCGATGCTGGAGGCCATCCATCGCCGGATGGCCGTTGCCGTCGAGGCCGCGGGCGGTGCGCTCGCGGGCATTTTCGTCTGCCCGCACGCGCCGGATGCCGGCTGCGAATGCCGCAAGCCGCGTCCCGGACTCATGCACCAGATCGAGGCAGCCTTTGGCCGCAAACTCGCCGGACAGCCGGTCATCGGCGACTCCGAGCGGGACCTGCGCGCGGCGCAGGCGGTCGCGGCGCGCGCCATTCTGGTGCGCACCGGCAACGGCCGGGATACGGAAGCGCGGCTCGCCGCCAGCGAGCGCCTCGAAGTCTTCGACGACCTGGCCGCGGCGGTCACCGCGCTCATCGGGCCGGACTGATGTTTCGCTCGCTCCTGTACACGGCGTTGTTGTTCGGCACCGTCGTTCCGTACAGCATCGTGCTGCTGCTGGCCCGTCCCCTCGGCTACCGGGCGAGTTATCGCGTGGCCGTCTCCTGGGCGCGGCTGGTCACCGGGCTCGCCAGCAAAATGTGCGGGCTCACTTACATGGTCGAGGGCGCCGGGAACCTTCCAGAGCAGAACTCCGTGGTGCTGATGAAGCACTCCTCGGCCTATGAAACCATCGTGCAGATGCTGCTGTTCCCGGATCAGTGCTGGGTCCTGAAGCGCGAACTCATGTGGACGCCGTTTTTCGGCTGGGCGCTCGCCGCCTTGCATCCCATTGCAATCGATCGGGACGCCGGGCGGGCCGCCGTCGGACAGGTGGTCGAGCAGGGCAAGGAGCAGCTCGGCCGCGGGCGCTGGGTGATGATCTTTCCGGAAGGCACGCGCATGCCGCCCGGACAGACCCGCCGCTACGGTCTGAGCGGCACGCTGCTCGCGCAGGAAACCGGCCGCCTATTGGTGCCGGTCGCGCACAATGCGGGGGATTTCTGGCCCCGCCGGGGCCTGCGCAAACGTCCCGGTACGGTCCGTTTCTGTATCGGCACGCCGGTGGATCCGGCCGGGCGCGACGCGCGCGAGGTCAACGAGGACATCCAGCGCTGGGTGGAGGCAAAAGTCGCTGACCTTCGCGCGGATACCACCGCCCCATAAAAAAGTCTTCGCCGCTCTGCGGGGGCGCGAAGCACATTTTCGCAGTGGAAAACCTGAGCGCGGGGCTGCGATCGGGACGGCCTGCGCCGGGACGCTCGCTGCGCACATCCCTGCGCTACGCTCGCTCGAGTTCGGCTGCGGCTTCGCTCCTGCTGCGCCGGGCTCACACGCCCGTTGCAGGCCGCCCCGACCGCGGCCTTGTCAAGCGGAGTGACGCATCCGGCTTACCGCTCCTAGCGTGAAGCGCGGCTTTGCGCTGAGGAAGCGGTGGTCCATTGACGACCGACCGAGCCCCCGCAGAGCGGCGAACCTCAAAAAGGGCCGCACGCCGGCCGGCTGAGCGCGATTTCAGACGTCCAAATTGGCGACTGTGAGCGCGTTGCGCTCGATGAAATCGCGCCGCGGTTCCACCTGGTCGCCCATCAGCGTGGTGAAAATCTCGTTGGCCGCGTAGCCGTCCTCGATCCGCACCTGCATCAGGCGGCGGGTTTGCGGGTTGACCGTGGTCTCCCAGAGTTGCTCCGGGTTCATCTCGCCGAGGCCCTTGTAGCGCTGGATGCTCTGGCCCTTGCGTGCCTCGTCCATGAGCCACTCCATGGCCTGGCGAAAGCCGGTGACGTCCTGGCGTTCCTGGCCGCGGGTCACGTAGGCGCCCTCCGCGATCAGGCCTTCGAGGTTACGCCCGAGTTCTGCGATCTGCGCATACTCCGGGGACTCGAAGAAGCGCATGGACATCTCGCTCACCTCTTCGATTCCGTGCCGGTCGCGCTGGACGCGGATGCCGCCGAGAACTCCATCGGCGATGATCGGCGAGAGCCGGTAGCTCGCGCCTTCGCCATTCAACCGCGCCCGCAGCGAAGTCTCGAGACCGCCAATCCAATTCGACATCCACTCGACGTCCTCGAGCCGCCCCTGCTCCACGGCAGGCGCGTAGACCATCTGCTCGAGGATGTGCGCGTCGTAACGTCGCCCGAGCCGCTGGATTACCGCCATTACGCGCACGAACATCGCCGCGAGCGCGGACAGTGCCGGGCCCTGTATCGGCGGCGCGTCGGCGCTGACGTGCAGTGCCGCCCCTTCCAGGGCGACGTTCACCAGATAGGCGTTGAGTTCGTTGTCGTCCTTGACGTAGTGCTCCTGCTTGCCGCGCTTGACCTTGTAGAGCGGCGGCTGCGCGATATAGATGTGACCGCGCTCGATCAGTTCGGGCATCTGCCGGTAGAAGAACGTCAAAAGCAGCGTGCGGATGTGGGAGCCGTCCACGTCCGCGTCGGTCATGATGATGATGCGATGGTAGCGCAGCTTGTCGGCGTCGAAGTCGTCCCGGCCGATCCCGCAGCCAAGTGCTGTGATCAGTGTCCCGATCTCGTCGCTCGCCAGCATGCGATCGAAACGCGCCTTTTCGACATTGAGGATCTTGCCCTTCAGGGGCAACACCGCCTGTGTGCGCCGGTCTCGGCCCTGTTTGGCGGAGCCGCCCGCGGAATCCCCCTCTACGAGGAAGATCTCAGAGAGTGACGGGTCCTTTTCCTGGCAGTCGGCGAGTTTTCCCGGAAGTCCGGCGATGTCGAGTGCGCCCTTGCGCCGGGTCAGTTCGCGCGCCTTGCGTGCCGCTTCCCTGGCGCGGGCGGCATCGACGATCTTTGCGACGATGATCTTTGCCTCCTGCGGATGCTCGAGCAGGAAGGCCTCGAGGTGCTCACCGAGAACGGCCTCGACTATGCCTTTCACCTCCGAGGACACGAGCTTGTCCTTGGTCTGTGACGAGAATTTCGGATCCGGAAGCTTGACGGAGAGCACGGCCGTCAGGCCCTCGCGGGCGTCGTCGCCGGTGGTCGGCACCTTGTCCTTCCGGCCGTTCATCTCCCGCTCGATGTAGCCGTTGAGCGTGCGCGTGAGCGCGCTGCGGAATCCCACCAGATGCGTGCCACCATCCTTCTGCGGGATATTGTTGGTGAAACAGAACATGTTCTCCTGGTAACCGTCGTTCCACTGCAGGGCGGCCTCCACCAGGGCGCCGTCATGCTGTCGCGAAATGAAAATGACGCTGGGGTGAATGGGCGTCTTGTTGCGATTGAGATGTTCGACAAAGGCCCGGATGCCGCCCTCGAATTCGAAAGTCTCCGAGCGGCCGTCGCGCTCGTCGCTCAAGTGGATGCGGATGCCCGGATTGAGAAACGACAGCTCGCGCAGCCGTTTGGCGAGGATGTCGAAGTGGAACTCGGTATTGGAGAAAATCTGCGGGCTCGGTTTGAAGCGGATGACCGTGCCGGTCTTCTTCGTCGTGCCGGTCGTGGCGAGCGGCGCCTCCGGATTACCGAGGTGATAACGCTGCTCGTGGATGGCGCCGTCACGATGGATCGTGAGATGCAACGTTTCGGACAGCGCGTTGACGACGGACACCCCGACGCCGTGCAGGCCGCCGGAAACCTTGTACGAGTTCTGGTCAAATTTCCCGCCCGAGTGCAGGACGGTCATGATCACCTCGGCCGCCGACCGGCCCTCCTCAGGGTGCATGTCGACCGGGATCCCGCGGCCGTTGTCGCCGACGGTGACCGAACCGTCGGCGTGCATCAGCACCGAAACTTCCGTGCAGTGGCCGGCGAGCGCTTCGTCGATCGAGTTGTCGACCACTTCGAACACCATGTGATGCAGGCCGGAGCCGTCATCGGTGTCGCCGATGTACATGCCGGGACGCTTTCGCACCGCGTCAAGGCCGCGTAATACTTTGATTGTATGAGCTTTATAGTCGCTGGGTTCAGCCATGGTCAATCTCGTCGCGCAAAATTAACTAATTATAACAAAGCTTTAGCGTCACCGTGTTCCACGTGGAACACGCGCCCTGTCGCCGGCTGATCGAGCACGTCCGTCGTGATCGAAGCCAGAAACACCTGTGCAGGTAACGACAGAATCAATTGCATCAATGTCCGCAGGCGCCCGGCATCGAGATCCGCAGCGGGTTCATCGACCAGAAGCAGCATCGATCGTTCCAGGCGCCGGCCTACTGTAAGGGACTGCGCCAGAACCAGCGCCGCACCCAGCAATTTTTGCTGTCCTCGGGAGGCTCGCCAGCGTGTCGCCTCTCCCGCCACCTCGAGTTGCAGGTCCGCGCGGTGTGGACCGACTCGTGTGTAGCCGGCCTGCCGGTCACCCTCGCGCCCTGCCAACAGAGCCGCTCGCAGTTGCCCTTCGCCGGACCATCCCGGCTGGTACCGCATCACCACCGGCGCGTCGAGCAACCGGCGGCCAAGTTCCTCGAAGACCGGCCGCAGATCCTCCAGGTACTGGCGCCGCATCCGGTCTACGTCTTCTGCGGCCTCTACAACCGCGTCGTCCCAGGCGGCGATGACCGTATCCGCGGCGCCGTCCCGCAGGCCCGAGTTGCGCTGCGCAAGCGTGCGGCGGAACCGCCGCCAACAATCGAGATAGGAATGTTCCACGTGAAACACTCCCCAGTCGAGAATTCGACGCCGCGCCTCCGGGGGGCCCTGCACCACCCCACCGATATCCGCATGAATGGCCTGAACCGGCAGCACTGCCGCCAACTCGGCTACTGTTGCGCCCCTCCTGCCCTGGATGTGGATTTCCAGTCCACCTGGCGCAATTCGCATCCCGATCTGCCGGTAGGCTGCCGAATCGTGCGCCCTTGCACCGAGTTCTGCCGCCTCCTGCCCCGATTGGATCAGGACCCGATTATCGGCGGTCCGAAAGGACCGGCCTCGCCCCAGCAGATAAATGGCTTCCAGATAAGAAGTCTTGCCGGCCGCATTGCCGCCGGTGAAGACATTGAGCTTCGGGTCAAAGGCGAGTTCCGCGCCGCCAATGCAGCGGAAGTGTGCTACTCGAAGATCCGCCAGGATGGCCGGCGGCGGCGATTCCGAAATCCGCAAGCTTTCCCGGCTCAGAGGCGCATCGGCATCACGACATACTTCGCGTGACTGCTCTTGTCCGAGCGAATCAGACAACTGCTGTTCGCATCCACGAAGTCGATTTCGACCTGTTCGCCGTCGATTGCCGCAATGGCGTCAAGAAGGTAAGTAACGTTGAAACCGATTTCGATCGCATCACCATCGTAACTGACTTCGATCTCGTCGCGGGCCTCCTCCTGGTCCGGATTATTGGCTTGAATACGCAGCGTCCCCTTACCAATGTCCAACCGCACGCCACGGTATTTCTCGTTTGAGAGGATCGCCGCCCGCTGCAAAGCGCCACGCAATGCTTCCCGGTCCGCCTCGAGGGTCGACGCTTTCTCGCTGGGAATGACCCGCTCGTAATCGGGAAAACGGCCGTCGATCAGCTTCGAAGTGAAGCGAATAGCGTCGAGCTTCGCCCGCACGTGATTCGAACCGATTGCCAGCTCGATCTCCTCGCCACTGCCGAGCAGCCGGTGCAGCTCGAGCACACCCTTCCTCGGTATGATCACCTGTCCAGACGTAACATCTTGATTATCAATGGTAATTTCGCAAAGCGCCAGCCGGTGTCCATCAGTCGCCACCGCCCGCAGTCGCTTCCTGGAGGTTTCGAGCAACAGGCCATTCAGGTAGTAGCGGACGTCCTGCTGCGCCATCGAAAACTGGGTCTTATCGAGCAGCCTGGCCACCTCCGCCTGCGGCAGCCGCAGGCGCGTGGTGGCGTCGATCTTTTCCACCTGGGGAAACTCGGCGGCCGGCAGCGTCGAAAGCACGAACCGGCTGCGCCCGGACTTGATCACCAGGCGATCACCGTCGAGATTGATCTGGATCTTCGCGCCCTCAGCCAGCGCGCGCGTGATATCAAGGAGTTTCCGGCCCGGAACGGTGATCTCGCCCGGCACATCAACCTTTTCGACGTCGGTTTCCGCCACGAGCTCGACTTCCAGATCCGTGCCCGTCACCGCCAGCGCGCCATTCCTGGCGTTGAGCAGCACGTTCGACAGGATCGGCATCGTCTGTCGCCGTTCCACCACCCCGATGACTGCCTGCAGCGGCTTCAACAGCGACTCGCGCGATATGGAGAACTTCATTCTTCTGAGCCTCGCTCGAACACCACACGCCTATAGAAAATTAATAGAGAAAAAGCATGTATATAAAACGATGAAGACTATTAGCACCCTGCCGGCTCGGGAATAACTGCCTTTTCGTCCCTGTCCTCAAGGTGTTGGGATTTTTATGATGGCGGATGACCCGGTTGATTCACTACTGCCGCGCTGTGCGCAACCTGTTTGCGAAACCAGCGGCGCAAATTATCCACAGAATCATCAGCCGTTTCTGTCTGCTTTGCTAACGTTTACCCGGTCAGCGTCCGCAGCAGGTTCTGGTAATCCTCCTGGACGCGCCGGTCCGAGTCGCGCAGCAAGTGAATGCGCCGGCAAGCGTGCAGGACCGTGGTGTGATCGCGGCCACCAAAGGCATCACCGATCTCCGGCAGGCTGTGGCGTGTCAATTCCTTTGCGAGACTCATTGCAATCTGACGTGGGCGTGCGATGGAGCGGCTGCGTCGCTGCGACAGCAGATCCGCTACGCGAATCTTGAAATACTCGGCGACCGTCTTCTGGATGTTCTCAACCGTAACCAGGCGTTCCTGCAGAGCCAGCAGATCGCGCAGCGCCTCGCGGGCGAAGTCGAGATCGATCGCGCGTCCGGTAAAGGCCGAATTGGCGATCACCCGCCGCAAGGCCCCTTCGAGTTCGCGTACATTCGAACGGATGCGCTGGGCAATGAAAAACGCAACTTCCTCGGGCAGTTCGACGTTCTCGGCGGCGGCTTTCGCGATCAGAATCGCCGCGCTCGTCTCCATCTCCGGTGGTTCCACCGCCACGGTAAGGCCCCAGCCGAACCGCGACTTCAGGCGTTCCTCGAGTCCGGTGACCTCTTTGGGATAGCGGTCACAGGTCAGCACCACCTGTCGCTGGCCTTCAAGTAAGGCATTGAAAGTATGGAAGAATTCTTCCTGTGAATGATCCTTGCCAGCGAAGAACTGGATGTCGTCGATCAACAGCGCGTCGAGTGAGCGGTAGGCCTTCTTGAACTCGCTGATGGTGTTGTGGCGCAGAGCGGCCACCATGTCCTGCACGAACTGCTCGGAATGCACGTAGGCGACACTGGCAGTCGGACGCTCGGTGAGGATCGCGTGCCCGATACTCTGCATGAGGTGGGTCTTGCCCAGACCCACCCCGCCGTAGATGAACAGCGGGTTGTAGGCGTTGCCGGGATTGCGCGCCACCTGCATGGCCGCAGCGCGCGCCAGTTGATTGCTCTTGCCCTCGACAAACCGCTCGAAGGTGTAGCCGGGGTTGAGCTTGCCGCCGAGCCGGGCGCTCTTGGTGACGGCCGGAGCTGCCGGCGTTGGCCGCGCCGACTCGGGCCTCGTTTCGCGCGTGCCCACCATCAGTACCACTTCGGCCGGCCGCGTGGGCTCTGTCTCGCGCGCGACTACTTCGCGGATGCGCCCGAGGCAGCGATCGGCAACCCAGTCCACGACGAAACGGTTGGGAGCCAGCAGTCGCAGCGTCTGCTCGTCCTCGATGGCCTGCAACGGACGGATCCAGGTGTTGAAATCGGTCTCGGAGAGGTCGGACTGCAGTTGCCGGAGGCAGCCGCTCCACAGGGAAGTCACCACGTTGACCCCTCAGTCGTTGATTGTTGTCAGCGGGAAGAGAAAGGATCGGAAGTCTATCCCTGTGACCGGCGGTTATCCACAGTGGCCCGAGCATTGACAGCGCAGCGGTCGGCCGGTAACCTTCCGGCCTCTCGCAACGGTCCCATCATGTTGTTTTTCGAAGGCTTTTTTCGCCATGAAGCGCACATACCAACCGAGCAAGATCAAGCGGGTGAGAACGCACGGATTTCGCGCCCGCATGGCGACGAAGGGTGGCCGGCTGATCCTGAAACGACGCCGCGCCAAAGGCCGGGCGCGATTGACACCCTGACGGCGTTGCGGACGCCTCGAACTGAATCCCACTGCGCGTTTTTCCAGCCGACACAAACTCACCCGCGCGGCTGATTTCGAATCCGTACTCGCAGAGGGGCGGCGCTCCGCAGATCGGCTCTTCACGGTACTGTATCGTCCCTCGGGCTTGGGCGTTGCGCGTCTCGGCATCACTGCCTCGGCGCGGCGTGTACGCACCGCAGTGGCGCGCAACCGGATACGGCGGCTGATTCGGGAGAGTTTTCGCCGGGCAAAGGGTGGCCTCGGGGGCCTCGATATCGTGGTGATCGTCAAAGAGGCAGCCGCCGGAACCAGCAACCGGGTGATCGTCGAAAGCCTCGAGGGGCACTGGGATCGGTTGCACAAGGCCGCAACTGCGCCGGGCGGACGAGCAAATTGAGAGCAGCGATGGACAACCTTCGGCTCGGCCTGTGGTTCGCAGTGGCGGTGCTGGTGTGGGCCTGCATCCAGGCCTGGCAGCTCGATTACGCTGCGCCACGGACCTTTCCTGACGCCGTTGAAACGGCGCCACCCGCGATCGCCGACGACCGCACGGCGGGCCTGCCCGCGCTGCCGCAGTCGCCCTCGGCCGCGGAAGCTGCGCCGGAGGCAGACGGCGGGCCCGCCTCCGTGCCGGCGCGAACGCCGGTGCGCGTGCGCACCGACGTGCTGGAAGCCGAGTTCGACCCGCTCGGCGGCGATCTGAACCGCCTCAGCCTGCCGCAATATCCGGTCCACAAGGACCAGCCGGACGTTCCCGTCGTGCTGCTCAGCCCGGAAGCGGGGGGGTTGTTTGTTTTTCATACGGGCTTGCGCGCGGCCGGCGGCCTTCCCGAGGCGAATCACCTGACGCCGATGCAAACGTCGCAGAGCGAGTATGCGCTGGCCGACGGCGACGACGAACTCTCGGTCACCTTCACCTGGGAGGCGCCCGGCCAGGTGGCCGTGGACAAGATCTACCACTTCCGCCGCGGCCGATACGACATCGGGCTCGAATACCGGCTGCGCAATCTAGGCAGCGAGCCGTATACCGCCGCGAGTTACCTGCAGATCGAGCGCCTGCACAACCCGCCGGAGCGTTCCTATTTCAACGTGGACTCCTATTCCTTCACCGGCCCGGTGACCTACGACGGCGACAAGTACGAGAAGCTCGACGTCGGGGAAATCGCGAAGGAACCATTCCGGCAGAAACTGGCCGGCGGCTGGCTGGCGTCGATTCAGCATCATTTCCTCGCCGCGGCGATACCGCCGGCCGCCGAGGAGTACGCCTACGAGGTCGCCGCCCAAGGCGGCATCTACACGCTCACCGCGATCGGGCCGCTGACCTCCGTGGCGCCCGGCGCCGAGGAAACGCTCAGCGCCCAGCTGTTCGTCGGCCCGAAGCTTCAGGCACAGCTCGAAGAGGTCGCCGAGGGGCTGAAGCTCACCGTGGATTACGGCATGCTGACCATCCTCGCGCAGCCGTTGTTCTGGGTGCTGCAGCAGATCCACGACCTGGTGGGAAACTGGGGTTGGGCGATCATCATCGCGACCTTCCTCATCAAACTCGCGTTTTACAAGCTCACCGAGACCAGCGGGCGATCGATGGCGCGGATGCGCAAGCTGCAGCCGCGGCTGGCCGCCCTGCAGGAACGCTACAAGGACGACCGGCAGGCGATGAGCCAGGCGTTGATGGATCTCTACAAACGCGAGAAGGTGAACCCGGCCGCCGGCTGTCTCCCGATGCTGATCCAGATTCCGTTCTTCATCGCGTTCTACTGGGTGCTGCTCGAGAGTGTCGAGATGCGCCAGGCACCGTTCGCCCTGTGGATCACGGATCTGTCCACGCGTGACCCGTTCTTCATCCTGCCGCTGCTCATGGCCGCCGCCATGTGGTTCCAGACATCGCTGAACCCCGCACCGCCGGATCCCATGCAGGCGAAGATCATGAAGTGGATGCCGATGCTGTTTGCGGGCATGTTCGCTTTCTTCCCGGCGGGACTGGTGCTGTACTGGCTGACCAACTCGGTGCTCTCGATCGCGCAGCAGTGGCGCATCAACAAGGTGGTCGGCGGCGACTGACCCGAGGCCCGTGAGCCGCCGTCGCCGCGCCGATGGGTAACGCCGAACATCTCCGAGCCGCCGATACCATCGTCGCCCGCGCCACGCCGGCGGGCCGGGGCGGGGTGGCAATCATCCGCATCTCCGGCCCGGCCGTGTCCGAGCTCGCCGGGCGGTTAATCGGCGAACTGCCGCCGCCCCGCCACGCGACACTCGCCGCCTTCCGCGGCGCCGACGGAGAGCCGATCGACCTCGGCCTCGCGTTGTTCTTTCCAGCGCCGCATTCCTTCACCGGCGACGACGTGCTCGAACTGCACGCACACGGCGGGCCCGTGGTGACCGAACTCCTCGTGCAGCGCGCGCTCGAGCTCGGAGCGCGGCTGGCCCGACCCGGCGAGTTTACCGAGCGGGCCTTTCTCAACGACAAGCTCGACCTTGCCCAGGCCGAGGCCATCGCGGACCTGATCGACGCCAGCTCCCGGGCGGCAGCCCGCGCCGCGCAGCGCTCACTGCGTGGAGAATTCTCCGCCGCGGTCCTGGCATTGAACGAGCAGGTGACGGAACTTCGCACCTGGGTCGAAGCCGCGATCGATTTTCCCGACGAGGACATCGACTTGCTCGGCAGCGAGGAGCTCACCGGCAGACTCGCCGGCGTGGCGTCGGCCTTCGACGAGCTCGAGCGCACCGTGCGGCAGGGTTGCCTGTTGCGCGAGGGCTTACGGGTCGTCATCGCGGGCCGAGCGAACGCCGGCAAGTCGAGCCTTCTCAACCGGCTGGCGGGCTACGACGCCGCGATCGTCACCGCGGTGCCCGGCACGACCCGCGATGTGGTGCGCGAGCACCTCGACGTCGATGGACTGCCGGTGCACGTGATCGACACCGCGGGGCTGCGCGAGACCGGCGACGCCGTGGAGCAGGAGGGCGTGAGGCGCGCGCGCGCGGAGCTCGCCGCAGCCGATCACGCGCTGGTGATCGTGGACGCGAGCGGTCCGTTCGCAGGTGACGTCGAAGCACTGCTCGCCGAACTGCCGCCCGGTCTGGGTCGCACCATAGTGCGTAACAAGGTCGATCTCACCGGCGAGGCTGCGGGTGCGGCAGCGGGAGGCGAAGTGGTGAACATCTCGGCACTGACCGGCGCCGGCCTGGAAGAGCTTCGTCGCCGCATCCGCGATGTCGCCGGATTCGAGCCCGCCGGAGAGGGGATGGTTACCGCGCGGCGGCGGCATCTCGAAAGCCTGCAGGCCGCGCGCCGGCACTTCGAGGCGGCCCGCCGCGAGCTCGGCGAGCGGCAGGCGGGCGAGCTCATGGCCGAGGAGCTGCTGCAGGTACAGAACCGTCTCGCCGAGATCACCGGCGAGTTCACCAGCGATGACCTGCTAGGAAAAATCTTCAGCTCATTCTGCATCGGGAAATGACCGAGCGGCTCGCGGCTTTGGGCCTGTTCACACCATG
>CAZFWB010000070.1:0-15294 GCA_964522655.1 uncultured Chromatiaceae bacterium
GGCAGCAGAGCTTCGTCGGCACGTTGTTCGTCGCCGCCGTCACCTCCACCCCCGAGGTCGTGGTGACGATCGCAGCGCTGCGGCTCGGCGCGGTGGACATGGCGATCGGGAACCTGCTCGGCAGCAACCTGTTCAACATCGTCATCCTCGCGGTGGACGATGTCTTTTATGCCGCCGGGCCGCTGTTCGCCAGCGTGTCCCCTGCCCACGCGGCCTCGGCGTTTTCCGCCATGATGATGAGCGGGCTGGCCATCATCGGCCTGATGATCCGGCCGAAATCCCGGGTGGTGCGCACGGTGAACTGGATCAGCCTGTTCCTGCTCGCCGTCTATCTGATCAACACGCTGTTTCTGTACCTGCACGCGGGCTAGCCGCCCATGCAGGCGCGGCGAGCGGTCAGGTCTGCCGCCGCTTGGGAGAGCGCACGGCGCGGTGCGAGCGGCCCTCGGAGCGCCGGCCGCTCTCGTGCATGCGGGCCTCGCGCCGCAGGCGCTTGCCGATCCTGTCGAGCGCGCCGGAGAAGGCCGCGCGGGCAGTGCGATCCTTGCCGGCCACGACCACCGGGCGTTGCCGCTCCGGCAGCTTTACCGCTATCCGGGCGTCGTAGCCCACCGCACGCCCGTCGGCGGCGCGGTTTGCGATGCGGATGAATACCTCGACGGACCACAGGCGGCCGTCGGCGTGCTCGCGGCGCAGAATGGAGCGGAGCTTGTCGGTGACATGCCGCTCGAGTGGTGCGGACTTCGGGAAGCCGACCTGGTGCACGAGAATTCTTGCCATCAGCGTGAAGCGTCCCGAACGCGTTTGCGGTTACCGAACTGCCGGACCACCGGACCGATTCTGTTCCGGCACGACGACCAGCAGAACGTCACCTGCCTGCACCACCGCCTCCTCCTGCCAGAAGCCGATGGTATCAGGCCCGCGGTGAATCCGAAGCAGCACCCCGTCGGCAAGGTCGCGAAACCTCTTGCCGATGTCTTCCGGGCGCGCCTCACGCCGCTGCAGCGTGATGCGTCCGCCGGCGGAGACGAGATCCGTGATGTAGTCGACGATCTGGGAACTCTCGGCCGAGCTTGCCAGCAGCGCTCCCGCCAGACCGGCCGGCGAAACGATGGTATTCGCGCCGCTCTGCACCAGCAGTTTCTCGTTCTCGGTCTCGCGCGCGCTCGCAATGATGCGGACTTCCGGCGCGAGGTGACGCACGGTGAGCACCGAGAGCACGGCCGTGTCGTCGCGGCCGAGGCACATGACCACCGTCCGCGCACGCTCGACGCAGGCCTCCGAGAGGATGCCTTCACGCGTGGCGTCGCCGCGCAGCCCGAGATACCCCAGGTCGGCGGCATCCTGCAGCGCCGCCTCGGAGTGATCGATGACCACGATGGAGTCCGGCGCGGCCCCGCGGCGGGCGAATTCCGCAGCGGCACAACGACCGCTGTGGCCGAAGCCGCAGATCACGACGTGCCCGTGCAACTGGGTCTGACGAATGCGCATGCGCGTGTCCTCGACGATGCGTTCCACGATCAACTGATAGGCAGTGCCGAAAAAGATCATCCAGATGAACAGGCGCAGCGGGGTGACCAGCAGCGCGTCGAGCAGCCGGGCCCGATCCGCGACCGGCACGATGTCGCCGTACCCGACCGTCGTGACCGTCACCATGGTGAAATAGACAGTGTCAGCGAAGGATATCTCGCCGTCCGAGGCATCCTGCAGGCCGTCGCGTTCCAGCCAGAACATCAACGTGATCGCGGCGAGCATTGCCAGCACGGTCAGTGCGCGCGCCACCAGAGCGCGCCGGACGGACTCCTGACCGCCGTAGAACAGCCGCCTGCCCGGATGCAGCGGCCGGTCGAGCGACCGCCGCGCGACGTCGCGGGTCTGTCGCAGGCGTGCGGGTCTCGGAGAAGGCCGGGCCATGGCGTCCGCTACAGCCCGTACCAGGCCGGCAGCAGCCAGGCGTAGATTGCGATCATCATGATCGTCAGCGGCAGGCCGGCGCGCAGGAAGTCCGCGAAGCGGTAGCCGGCTGCGCCCATCACGATCAGGTTGGTCTGGTAGCCGATCGGCGTGGCGAAGCACAGGTTGCAGCCGAACAGCACCGCCAGCGCGAACGGCTCTGGCGGAACCCCGAGCTCGCGGGCGATCGCCACGGCAATTGGCGTGCCGATGACAGCGGCCGCGTTGTTGGACACGAAGTTTGTCAGCAGCGACATCAGCGCGATGATCCCCGCCAGCACCAGGCCCACCGGGAGCGCTTCGGCCACCCGCAACAGCAGTCCGGCGATCCAGTCGGCGCCGCCGGTCACGGTGAGCGCCCTGCCGAGCGCGAGACTCGCCGGGATCAGCAGGATCACCTCGGCGCTGACTGCCTTGCCGAGATTGCGCGGCAGAACGCACTGGGTCAGCAGCATCAGCACGGCGCCGATCACCGCGGCCACCGCGATCGGCAACGCGCCGCTCGCCGCGGCGGCCACGACCCCCAGCATGATCAGGATAGCCAGCGGCGCCTTGCGGGTGCGCGGCAGGCTGATCTTTCCGTCCAGCGCGAGCAATTCGCTGTCCCGCTTGGCAAAGTCGACGTTCGAAGCGGGGCCCTGGACGAGCAGCACGTCGCCCGGGTGCAGGGGCCAGCGCCGGATATCGGGCTCACTGGGCACGTCCTGCTCACGGTGCACGCCGATCAGTTGCAGGCCGTAGCGCATCGAGAAACGCAGGTCGCCCAGCCGGCGGCCGATGAACATGGAATCGGCCGAGACGATCATCTCGACCAGCTGCATCTCCTCGTCGGATTCTGCGGCCTCCGCCGGCCAGCCGAGGTCGATGTCATCGTCAGCGTGCAGGTGCCCGCCCAGCAGCCGCTCGCATTCCTTGAGCTCCGAGGGCGTCCCGGACAGGTGCAGACGAAACCCCGCGACGATCTCCAGCGTCGGCAGCCTCGCCACCATGCGGCCCTCCAGGTTCTGGACCGCGTGCACGTGAATCTGCTCGCTGCGTGCGATCACTTCGGAGAGCCTGCGACCATCCGCGAACGTGCCCGGCAGCACCCTGAGCACGGCCCGGAAATCGCGCGGCAGCGCCGCCTCCGCCTTCTCTCCCGTGTGACGCAGCAGGCGCGGCGCGATGATCAGCAGGTAAAGCAGCGCCGGCAGGGCGGCGATGGCGACCATGGGGGTGAAGTCGAAGATCCCGAAACGTGCTGCGCCGAGTTCGGCCGCGAGCGACACCACCAGGATGTTGGTGGAAGTGCCGATCGCGGTGGCCATGCCGCCGATGAGTACCGCGAAATTCATCGGCATCAGCAGCGGCCCCGGCGAAGAGCCCGTGCGGGCGGCGAGGCTCAGCAGGACCGGCGTCATCAGCACGACGATGGGCGTATCGTTGAGCACGCCGCTCAGCGCCATGCAGCTGACCAGCACCGCGAACATCGCCAGCACCTGGCTGCGCTGCCAGGTGGCGGCCAGCCCGCGGGCGAGCGGCTCCAGCGCCCCGGTCATCACCAGGCCACGGCCGAGCACCATGAGCGCGCAGATCGCCACCAGCGCCTCGTGCCCGAAGCCGGCGAAAAAATCGCCGGGCTCGAGCCGCCCGCGCACTCCCGCAAAGGGAAATAGCTGGAAGCCCAGCGCCAGCACGGCGATGATGCCGAGGCTGGTGACCGTGATCGGCACCCGCTCGCGCGCCATGATCCAGAACGCGAGCACCAACCCGACCAGCACCGCCACGCCGTGCAGATTGAGCGCCGGGATGCTATCCATGTGCGCCTTCCGTCAGTGTGATGCCGGCCTCTCCGGCAGTGCCCTTGCGACCGCAGTCCGCCGGCTCGCCTGCGTTGGACATCTGCGGCTCAGGATGCAGAGGCCGGTGGCAGCGGCGCATGGATGTGAACGTCGCGCTGCGGGAACGGGATGGTGATCTTCTCGCGCGCAAAGACCCGGTAGATCTGGCAGTTCAGCTCGTGCAATACCAGACCGCGCACCTCAGGCTGGGTGATCCAGACGAGCAGTTCGATTTCCAGCCCGGATTCGCCGAATCGACGCAACCGCACACGCGGCTCGGGCTCGTTACACACGTTCGGGTGATCGGCGCACACCTGCAGCAGCACCGCCATCACCTGGTCGACGTCCGAACCATACGCGACGCGGACCGGCACCCGCAGGCGATACTTCACGTACGGACCGCCCGACTCGTTGACGATCTTCGCCTTTCCCATGATGCCGTTGGGAATGCTCACCTCTTCGTCGTCGCGCGTCAGAAGCCGCGTACTGCGCAGGCCGATGTGGGTTACTTTGCCGCGCTCCCCGGAATCGAGCACGATGTAGTCGCCGATCCGATACGGCTGATCGAGCAGAATAGCGGCGCCGGCGAACAGATTGCCGAGGGTGTCCTGAGCCGCAAAGGATAGCGCCAGCCCGATGATGCCGGCCGAAGCCACGAGGCCGGTGACGTTCACGTTCCAGGCCAGCAGTATCGCGTAGACGGCTGCCAGCACCAGCACGACGCGCAACGTGTTGCTCAGCAACGGCGCCGTCGTCGGCCGCGCCCAGGGTGGCGGGGCCGCGCCGCGGCTCAACCCCTCGATGATCAGCCGGCCACCGGCGATACTGGCCCCGATCCAGATCAGGATGAGCAGGCTCTGCACGACCGCGAGAGTCACGGTCGCGAGCCGCGGCGGGAGCGTCAGCACCTCGGTGGCGACCAGCAGCCCGAGCAGGGCCACCGTGCGGAAAACCGCGCGGTGAGCGACCCGCGCGATCTGCCCGCCGCTCGTCCCGCGCCAACGCGCGAGCAGCCGGTCGAGCGCCGCGCCGGCCACCCAGTCGATGAGCTTGGCCAGCAGCAGGAACGCGACGACGATGATCAACGCCTGCAGGTACGCGTTCGGCGCCACTCGACTGACCCAATCGAGCAGCGTGTTCACCCAGTCGTTATTCACTTACCTGCCCTTCTCCGCCTGCGGCGCACCTTTCTCCGCAGCGCCGCCGTTCTTACAGGATGACATAAAGCGGCTGCCAAAGCGCCCGCCACGGCCCGGCGAAAGATGGCGCGAAAGGCCGGCCCCCGACTGCGCTCATTGGCGGTTGCCGAGCCCGAGTGCGAACCCGGCGAGCTCGCGTCCGTCGGCGTGAAACCGCCGTATCCCCTCGGCGAGTTTCTCGGTCGCCATTGCGTCTTCGTTCAACAGCCAGCGAAAGCGTGGCTCATCGAGCGTGATCCGCTCCACGTCACTCGCCAGGGCAGCCTCCACATCGAGCCGGCGCGCTACCTCGCCCCGGGTGGTCTGCAGCGCCTCGAGCAGCTCCGGGCTGATGGTGAGCAGGTCACAGCCCGCCAGGTCGATCACCTGCGTGAGCTTGCGAAAACTCGCCGCCATCACCTGGGTGGCGAAGCCATGCTGCTTGTAGTACCGCCAGATCCGCACGACCGAGGCGACACCGGGATCGTCTTCGCGCGGGATATCCTTGTCCCCCGCCCTGGCGCGATGCCAGTCATAGATCCGTCCGACGAAGGGCGATATCAGCGTGACGCCCGCGTCCGCGCAGGCGACGGCCTGGGCGAAACTGAAGAGCAGCGTCAGGTTGCAGTGGATGCCTGCGCGCTCGAGACTGGCCGCCGCACGCACGCCCTCCCAGGTGGCGGCAACCTTGATCAGCACCCGCTCCCGGCTCACGCCTGCGTCCTCGTACAGCGCGACGAGCCGGCGCGCCTTGCGCTCCGTGGCCGCCTGATCGAAGGACAGCCGCGCGTCGACTTCCGTCGACACGCGCCCCGGGATCAGATCCAGGATCCGGCAACCGAACGCGACGAACAGCTGCTCCACCAGCCGTTCGGCTCGCGTTTCACGGTCCCTGATGCTGGCGACATCGCGCACGGCACCCTCGACGAGCGGCCGATAACGGGGATCGCGTGCCGCCTTGAGGATCAGGCTGGGGTTGGTCGTGGCGTCCTGCGGACGATAACGGCTGATCGCGTCGATGTCGCCCGTGTCGGCGACGATGACCGACCACCGGCGCAGGGAATCGAGCTGGGTCATCATTGCACCTCCGTCAGCGGGGCCCGGCACGCGTCAGAACATGACGACAGTCCCTGCCGGACACCGCGCCCTAGCGCACGTAGGCCTCGGCGACATAACGGCGCATCATCCGATGGGAGTTGAAAAACGCGGCGTTACGGCTGATGGCGCCCTTCATGATCGCGATCCAGCGGGAACGCTCGCCGTAGTACAAGGGCAGGACCGTATTGCCGAGTTTGTCGTACAGCGCCTCGCCGTGCCCGTCGCCGGCTGCATCCGCCCTGCCGATTCCCCAGCCGGTGACACCCTCGATGCAGCCCTCGGCCCACCAGCCGTCGAGCACACTCAGGCTCGGCACGCCGTTGAATGCCGCCTTCATGCCGCTGGTGCCGGAGGCCTCGAGCGGCGGCAGCGGCGTGTTCAGCCACACGTCGACCCCCGAGACCATGGCGAGCGCCGTATCCATGTCGTAGTTCGGCAAAAACACCATGCGGATGGCCGGCTGGAGTTCGCGTATGTGGGCATGCAGTCGCTCGATCAGCCGCTTGCCCTCGGCATCCCTCGGGTGGGCCTTGCCCGCGATGACGACCTGAAACGGCGTTCGAGCGGCGATGGCGCGCAGCCGCTCGCAATCGAAAAACAGCAGATCGGGACGCTTGTAGGCCGTCATTCGCCGCGCGAAGCCGAGGATGGCGAGCTTCGGATCGAGACTGACACCGGTGCGCGAGTGCACCCGCTCGAGCAGCGCGCCCCGCGCTTCCTCGTGCGCCGCCCGAATCGAGTCGTCCGGAATGCAGCATTCGGCGCGCACCAGCAACTCCGGCTCGTGGCACCAGCCCGGCAACGCAGCGTCGTAGAGGCGGACGAAGGCGGGCGCGGTCCATGTGTAAGGGTGCACGCCGTTAGTGATCGCGTGCACGTGATAGCCCGGGAACAGCCGCCTCGAAGTCTCGGCGTGCCGCTTGGCGACGCCGTTGACGTATTCGCTGAGGTTGAGCGCGAGGCGCGTCATGTTCAGTCGCTCGTTGCCCGCCAGGTGCCGCAGCGTGGGCGCCTCGATGAAGTCCCCGAGGATGCTCCGCACCAGCCCGTAGTCGAACTGGTCGTGCCCCGATTCCACCGGCGTATGCGTGGTGAAGCTGCACAGGTCGCGCACCCGGGGCAGGTTGTAGGGCGACTCGCCGGGCTGGAGTTGCTCCGGAGGATAGGCGTTGCGGCGCAGGAGCTCGAGGGCGAGCAGCGCGGCGTGCCCTTCATTCATGTGGTACTCGCGCACCCCGACGCCGAGTGCCTGCAGCATGCGCACGCCGCCGATGCCGAGCACGATTTCCTGCTTCAGGCGGTAGGCGTCGTCGCCACCGTAGAGAAAGCGGGTGAGTTGACGGTCGTCCTCCCGGTTCTCGTCGAGATACGTATCGAGCAGGATCACCGGCTTACGTCCCCCCATGTGACCTTCCAGCACGTACAGCCAGCCGCCCACCCAGACCGGCCGATCCTCGATGTGCACGACGATTTTCGCTTCGAGCTGGGATGCCCACCGGGCCGGCTCCCAGACGTCGGGCGATTCGAGCTGGCATCCGTCGCGGATCTCCTGACGGAAGTAGCCGGCGCGGCTGACCAGGCTCACGGTCACCAGCGGCAGCTCGAGGTCCGCGGCCGCCCGCACCGTGTCGCCGGCGAGAATTCCTAGCCCGCCGCTGTAGGTCGGTATCTCGTTGCGCAGCGCGATCTCCATCGAGAAATAAGCGATGTGCGGCTGACTGCTCAGCAGCGACTCTATGCCACTGCGGCTTTGGTGATCGTTCATGGCGTCACTCCCGGCCCGCCAGGCGCCGGTGTTGCACCAGCACCCGCGCGGCGAAGGTGATCGACGGCGCCAGCGCCGTCGTGATCGCAGGCTTCGCCAGGCCGTGATTCTCCATCCGGAAAGACCTCCGTGGTTCACCGCGGCGCGTGATCGCGTCGAGTGCAAGCGGCCGTTGCCGCCGTTGCGAGTATCGCTCGCGAGCCGCTTGGCATTATACGGTGACGCCATCGCCCCGGATTCCGCCTGGTCCGCTGCCGCGGCAGGTCCTGCCGCCACGGTTCCCTTGCTACACTGCGGAAGCGTAGCGGCCCCCCGCGAACGATGGCAGCAAGAAAGAAACCGACGAAGAAAACCGCCGCGCGCCCGGCGCGCCGGCGTTTCTGGTGGGCGCGGCTCGACGATGAAGCGTTGCTCGAGCTTCGCTTCTGCGACCTCGGCCTCGATCTCGAACGAGGCACCCTGCGCAGGGCGCGCAGGCACGTGGAGCGGGATCTTGCCCGGCGCGGTCTGCGCTTCCGCCCGCATTTCTGGCTGTCGGAGGACTGGTTCTCGCCCGACGGCGTACCTGGCGTGGCCATTCCCTTCTACCTCGCCCACCCGCGGCTGCGAAGGCTCGAGCGGCGCATGATGCACGAGGTGGAAGGCGGCAACGAGCGATGGCTGCGGCGCATTCTGCGTCACGAAGTGGGCCACGCGATCGACACCGCCTATCGCCTGCGCCGGCGCAAGTCGTGGCGGCAGGTTTTCGGGCCGGCATCGACCCCGTACCCGACCACCTATGAGCCGCGGGTCATGAGCAGGCGCTACGTCATGCATCTCGGCCACTGGTATGCGCAGAGCCATCCGACCGAGGATTTCGCCGAGACTTTCGCCGTCTGGCTGCCGCCCAACTCCACCTGGCGCAGCGACTACGAGCACTGGCCGGCGCTGAAAAAGCTGCTGTACGTCGAGCAGCTGATGCGCGAGATCCGCGACCGGCCTCCGGTGGTGCGCAGCCGCCGTTACGTCGAGCCGATCGGGAGCAATCGGCGCACGCTCGGTGATCACTATCGCGAAAAGCTGCGCTACTACGAAACCTCCGAGACCAGCCGCTACGACAAGCGGCTGCGACGCGTATTCGCGCCCCGCTCTGCCCACCCGCGCCGCCCGCCGGCCGCGGCGTTCATCCGCCAGTTCCGCCCGCAGTTGCAGCGCCTGCTGGTGCGCCGCTCGCAGCTTCACCCCTACCTGGTGCAGCACGTCGTGGAACTGGCCATGCGCCGCGCGCGAGAACTCGACCTTTGCGTGCACAAGCCGCTCAGGCAAAGCAAGCGCGAGGCCCTGCGCCTCATGGAACGAATCCTGTTCGACTTCATCCGCCGCGGACGGGAGCGCTACGCGCTGTGAGAAAGCTTCGAGTGCTGGTGCTGATGCACGAAAGCCTGGTGCCTCCGGACGACCTCGAAGGCTACACGGACCAGGAAATCAACGAGTGGAAGACCGAGTACGACGTGATGACATTCCTGGAAAATGCGCAACACGAAGTCAGGGCGCTCGGCCTGTACGACAACCTCGCCGATCTCCGCAACGCCATCCGCGAGTGGCAGCCCGACATCGCTTTCAACCTGCTGCAGGAGTTCCAGGGGATCATCACCTATGACCAGCACATCGTGGCCTACCTGGAACTGATGCGACAGCCTTACACCGGGTGCAACCCGCGCGGCATGATGATTTCCCGCGACAAGGTGCTCTCCAAGCAGATCCTCAGTTACCACCGCATTCCGACGCCGAACTTCGCGCTGTTCCGGCGCGGCCGCCGCTTCCGGCCTTCGCGGCGGCTCAGGTTCCCCCTGTTCGTCAAGTCTGCGACCGAAGACGCCTCACTCGGCATCGCCCAGGCCTCCGTCGTGGACGACCAGACGCGGCTGCGCGAACGCGTGGAATTCATCCACGAGCACACCAGGACGGATGCGCTCGTCGAGGAGTATATCGAGGGGCGCGAACTCTACGTCGGCATCTGCGGCAATCAGCGCCTGACGACGTTCCCGGTGTGGGAAATGAACTTCGGCACCCTGGCAGAGACCACCGGCATTGCGACGCGCAAGGTGAAGTGGGACCTGAAGTACCAGCAGAAGCACGGCATCATGACCGGCCCGGCGCAAGGCCTGAGCGCGGCCGCGGAGCAGGCGATCGTCAGGTTGAGCAAGCGCGCTTATCGAGCGCTGTATATGAGTGGCTATGCGCGCATCGATTTCCGCATGAAGGCCGACGGCAGTGTTTACCTGCTGGAGGCCAACTGCAATCCGAACCTGAGCTACGGCGAGGATTTTGCGGAATCTGCCGCCCACGGCGGGCTTTCATACGAAGCGCTGCTGCTCCGGATCATCCGCCTCGGTCTCGACTACCAGGCGGAGTGGCGCACGTTCGAGGCGTAAACGCCTCGCCCGGACCTCGCACCCCGCGGGGTAAAGGCCGCGTGCCGGTGGCGGCCATCAGCCAGCGGCTCGCCGGTCAGTGGCCGGCCCCTGGCGCTGCCATGGCCAGCGGCCCTCGATCTCGAGGGTGATCGTCATGCTTATGAAAGTGCGCACCGCCACGATCCCCATCAGCACCAGCACGTTCGACAGCGTGGGATCCACCACCACCGTGCCGATGATGTCGCCTGCAATCAGGAACTCCAGGCCGATCAGGATCGCGCGCGCCAGCGAGCGACGAAACTCCTGGTAGGCATCGACAAACGGCAGCGCGCGCAGCCCGCGCAGAAAATTGAACACGGCAATTGCGCCGCCCGCGACGATCGCCAGTATGCCCAGAGCCTCGATGACCAGGCTCGCTACCTCGAAATACCCCCGGATCTCGTCCATCCGAATCGCCCCGGGTCCTGTTGCTACGTGTTTACGGACGAGCGCGGATCGCGCGCTGTCAGCAACATACACCCGCGCGCCGCGGCTGGGTCAGACACGGGACGCATCGTGCACCGCAAAACGGTCGCCGGCAGAGGCCGATATCCGCTTGCTTTCGCCGTAGAATGAGTCTGCGATACGCCTGCCAACGACATAGCCATAGCGGAGGAAGTCCCATGACGATGTCAGAGCACGCCGACTCGGTCTGCAGCGAGACCGAAGCCGACCGCAGTGCGGCCGACGATCGGCGCGACCGTCCCGCAACAGCCACGCGACCGGCGGGGTCGTCGGCCGATGCGGCGCTGTTGCGTTGGCTGCTGGCCACCCTGGGCGACCCGCCGGTCGAGTTCGAACTATGGGACGGACGGCGGATTGCCGGTAACGCCACTCCGGCCCTCGCAATGCTGCGGCTCGCCGACCGCGCCACGCTCCTGCGGCTGCTGTGGCACCCCAGTTTCAATTTCGCGGAAGGCTACAGCGAAGGTCGGATCGGTTTCCAGGGCGATCTCGTCGATTTCATCGTGACGATGAATCGCCGGGCGCTCAACGCGCCGCGTGGCCTGCGCTCGCTGCGCGAGCGTATCCGGCGGCTTCACGGACCGAACCGCAACACGCTGCGCCGCTCGCGGGACAATGTCCACCACCATTACGACATCGGCAACGACTTCTACGCGTTGTGGCTGGGACCGACGATGGCCTATACCTGCGCGTATTACCCGTCGCAGGCAACGACCCTGGACCAGGCCCAGGTCGCGAAGATGGACCTGGTGTGCCGCAAGCTGCGTCTCGCCCCGGGCGAGACCGTGGTGGAGGCCGGCTGCGGCTGGGGCACGCTGGCCCTGCACATGGCGCAGAAATACGGGGTGCGCGTGCGCGCCTTCAACATCTCGCGCGAACAGATTGCCTGGGCGCGTGAACGGGCGCGCTCCGCCGGACTGGCCGACCGGGTGGAGTTCATCGAGGACGATTACCGCAGCATCAGCGGCCGCTACGACGCGTTCGTGTCCGTCGGCATGCTCGAGCACGTCGGCCCCGACCATTACCGCGACCTGGGGCGCATCGCGCGCGATGTGCTCGGCGGCCGCGGCCGCGGCCTCATCCACTCTATCGGGCGCAACCGGCCGAGGCCGTTCGACGACTGGACCACGGTGCGAATCTTCCCCGGCGCCTATGCGCCCTCGTTGCGCGAGATGATGGATGTCTTCGAGCCGTGGAATCTCTCCGTGCTCGACGTGGAAAACCTGCGGCTGCACTATGCCCGGACGCTGCGCGACTGGCTGGCGCTTTTCGAGGACAACCGCGCGGAAGTCAGTCGGATGTTCGACGAACGCTTCGTGCGCATGTGGCGGCTGTACCTCGCGGGCTCCGCCGCCGCATTCACGACCGGTTCACTGCAGCTCTTCCAGATCCTGTTCGCGCCCGGCGAGAGCAATGCCGTGCCCCTGACCCGCGCGGACATCTACCGCGACCGGGACCAACCCGGTGCGTAAATGTGAGGTGCTGATCGTAGGCGGCGGCCCTGCCGGTTCGACCGCCGCATGGCGCCTGCGCCGTGGCGGCGCCGACGTGCTCGTGCTCGACCAGGACGCGTTCCCCCGCCTCAAGCTCTGCGCCGGCTGGATCACGCCGCAGGTGCTGCAGGATCTGGAGCTCGACCCGGTGGATTACCCGCATCGCTTCCTCACGTTCGAGCGGCTGCGGGTACATTTCCGCGGACTGCAGTTCAAGGTGCGCTGCATCCAGCATTCCATTCGTCGTTACGAGTTCGACGCCTGGCTGCTGGAACGTTCCGGCGCTCCCCTGCTTCGCCATCGCGTGCGCGAGATCCGCCGTGACGGCGAGGACTGGATCGTCGACGAGACCTTCCGCTGCCGTTACCTGATCGGCGCCGGCGGCACCCGCTGTCCGGTCTACCGGCAGGTGTTCCGCGGCAGCCACGCGCGGCCGCGGCCGTTGCAGGCGGTGACCCTGGAGCACGAATTTCCCTACCGCTGGACGGATGGCGACTGCCACCTGTGGTTTTTCGAACACGGGCTGCCGGGTTACGCCTGGTACGTGCCGAAGGCCGACGGCTTCCTCAACGTCGGGATCGGCGGGATGGCGCAGCGGCTCAAGGCGCGCGGCGACGATATCCAGGAGCACTGGACGCA
Organism: uncultured Chromatiaceae bacterium; assembly: GCA_964522655.1. GTDB lineage: Bacteria > Pseudomonadota > Gammaproteobacteria > Steroidobacterales > QUBU01. Next base: position 12,847 of record CAZFWB010000070.1, read on the forward strand.
GTTCACGGGGATGCTCGAGCGCGGACTCGCGCGCGGCGGCGACTGGCGCGCGGCGGGCTACAGCTATTACCTGCACGCTCCGGGCGGGGCGGGACGCATCGGCAATGCCTTTCTGACCGGCGATGCCGCAGGCCTGGCCAGCCGCGACCTGTGCGAGGGCATCGGCCCGGCGGTGCGCAGCGGCCTGCGGGCCGCCGAGTCGATTCTGCACGGAGCCCCGTACCGGCTCGACGAGGTGACTGGCCCGAGCCTCGGCGGCGGCATCGCCACCCGGCTGCTCGAGTGGGGCTTCACGCGCGGCATCGCCCGGGGAGAGACCGGATGAATTCCACCCGCCGCATCGCCTGGGCCGCGCCGATCCTGATCTACGCCGCGAGCGCGCTGGAAATGATCATCATGGTCACCCCGTTCGCGGCCTACTTCTATAGCGTCTACACGCCGCTCTTTCACGGCCTGGAGCAGAACGCGCTGACCGCCTGGTTGCCGCAGTTCTTCCTGCCGCACCTCGCACATACCCGCTGGGCGTTCTTCCGCGGGCTGAGCTTCGCCGGCGCGGCGCTCACGCTGATCGGGCTGGTCGGTTTTCTGGCCTGCGCGATCCAGCTGTACTACGGCAAGTTCGTGAAAAAGAAACTGGTCAGCGGCGGCCTCTACGGCCGCGTGCGCCATCCCCAGTACCTGTGCCTGGTGGTCGCGGGCGCGGGACTGCTGCTGCTTTGGCCGCGGTTCTTCATCCTGATCACCTATCTCATGATGCTCGGCCTGTACTACGTGCTCGCGCGCCACGAAGAGGAAACAATCAGGGCCCGTTACGGTCCGCCGGCGGACGCCTACCTCGCCAGCGTCCCGATGCTCAATCCGTTCGCCGGCCGGCGGACGTCGGCGCAGTTTTCGCCGGCGCCGCGCCGCAAGGCCTTCATCGCCTGGCTCGGCGTCGTCGTGGTCGCGCTGGGGCTGGCCTTCGGGTTGCGGGCGGCGGCGCTGACGCAGCTCTATACGGCGCGCTCGAGCTCGCCGCCGGTCACGGCCGTTTCGTTTCGCGCGCAGAGCGAGCAGTACATCGGCGAAGTCATGCGCCGCGTGCTGAGCAGCGAGCTGGTGGCCGAGCGCGTATCGCGACGGCCCGACGAGCCACTCTTCATGCAGATCACCGAGGGCCGCGGCCAGCTCAAGCACCTATTGATCGACCTCGGCATGATGAGCTCTGCGATCGACCAACTTCCGTTGCCGGAACAGGGCGAGTTCGCCGTATTGTCGCGCGTGCGGACGCGGGACGGTACAGCGCCCCGGGACGCCGACCCGTTCGCCTTCGGCACGCAGATCGAACCACTCTTCCTGGCAGTGCCCACCGTAGACGGCATGGCGGTAACCGCGCTCGAGCCGGCGCAGTTTCATCCCGGCTTCGTCCGCATCCGCTTCTGAGCCCGGAGCGCCGGCGGGCGCTTTCAGGCCGATCCGGGAACCGTCGACGCCGCCGGCTCTTCCAGCCGCACGACCGACGCGCGCAGACCCGAGGCGAGCCGCTCGGCGGGGCTGGTGCCCGTTCCCGCCGCCTGCAGTTCCGCCTCGGTCATCGGCGGGCCGAAGCTGACCGTGATACGCACCGGGCGCGGCCAGCGCCGGTGCCAGGGCAAGGCCTCGAAGCTGCCGCTGATGCGCACGGGCATCGCCGCGCTGCCTGATTGCAGCAGCACCAGGCCGGCACCGGGCAGAAACCGCCCGATTTCGCCGGTGAGCGTGCGGCGTCCTTCCGGAAACCACACCAGTACCTGGCCGGTCCGGAGCACTTCGCCCGCCGCCGCGATGGCCGCCGCAGGCTCCCGATCGGGATCCACCGGAAACACGCCCGTGGCCCGGCTCAGCAGGCGCCAGCGCCAGTCGCGGAACATGAACTCCGTCCAGCCGGCCCAGCGCGTCGCGCGCAACAGTCGCCACGGCAACGCGGCGGCAACCGCCATCGGATCCAGGTAGCTCGCATGGTTGGGCGCAATCAGCAGCGGACCGCGCGCGGGCAGGTGCTGCAGTCCTTCCACCCGGAGGCGAAACACCAATCGCATGAGCAGCCGATTGGCGGCCAGCAGCAGCGCACCCAGTGCCGCCAGCAGCGGTCCGCGCGAGGCGGGCGCCGCGGCAGCCGGCGGCTGCGCCGGAGCGCCCGCTGCGTTCACCAGCTCCTGAAGCAAGTCGCGCACGGTCAGCACCCGCGCGACCGCCTCCTGGCCGAGCGTCACGCCGAAACGGTCGCGGATCTCGAGCGTCAGCGTCAGCCACTCCAGCGAATCCACGCCGAGATCGAGCTGCGGGCTCGCGTCCAGGCTGAGGGGCTTGCCCGCGAAGCGCTCGCGGTGCGCGATCAGGGCCGCGAGGCCCGCAGCGCCGGCGCCCTCGGCGACCGATTTCTCGATTTCGAGCATGAGGAGCACGGCCTCTTCGAGCGCGCTCTCGCTG
>CAZFWB010000071.1:0-15171 GCA_964522655.1 uncultured Chromatiaceae bacterium
GCAGCAGCCGGCGAAACCCGTAGCGACGAGCACAGGGACGTGCGAGGAGCGGGCGCGCGCCGGCCACCGGCCCACAGCACACGACGGCGGTACTAGACCGGGCTTGCCCGCAGACCGGCGCAGAAGGCGAAAAAAACCCGCCTTTCGGCGGGTTTTTTTTTTACTTGATCTTCGCTTCCTTGTAGGCCACGTGCTTGCGGACCACGGGGTCGAATTTCTTGACCTCCATCTTGTCCGGATGCAGCCGCTTGTTCTTGGTGGTCGTGTAGTAGTGGCCGGTGTTGGCGGTGGAGACGAGCTTGATCTTGTCGCGTTTGCTGGGCATGGCTCTCTCCTCAGACTTTCTCGCCGCGGGCGCGCAGGCCGGCGACGACCTTCTCGATCCCGAGCTTGTCGATGGTACGCAGCCCACTGGTGCTGACCCGCAGCCGCACGAAACGCTTCTCGCTCTCGAGCCAAAAGCGGAGGGTGTACAGAATCGGCAGCCAGCGCCGCCGGGTCTTGTTGTTCGCGTGGGAAACGTTGTTCCCGAAGGACGGCCGCTTGCCGGTCACCTGGCAGACGCGAGACATGACGAACCCCTATTCGAATCAGTCAGTTAAGCCGCCTCTGGGCGGCGCGGGGGCGCTATTACACCAGCCCCGCGGGCCAAAGGCAAACCGCCGCGGGGCCTTATGTCAGAGCCGGTGTCAGAGCAGGCCGCGGCTCGCAAGCGAGGTGCAGCTGCCGTCGCCGATCACGAAGTGATCGAGGAGGCGCACGTCGATGAGCTCCAGGGCGCCGCGGATGCGCCGGGTGATGAGCTGGTCGGCCTCGCTCGGCTCAGCCACGCCGGAGGGGTGGTTGTGCGCGAGGATCACCGCCGCGGCGTTGCGCCGCAGCGCCTGGCGCACGACCTCGCGCGGGTACACGGTGGTGTTGTCGATCGTCCCCTGGAACAGCTCGTCGAAGGCGAGCACGCGGTGGCGGTTGTCGAGGAACAGGCAGCAGAACACCTCATGCGGGCGGTCGCGCAGCCGCGCGATCAGGAAGTCCCGGCTGTCGGCTGGCGAGCGGATCGCCCGCCCGGGGGTGAGCTTCTCCTGCAGGTAGCGGCAGCAGCACTCGCGGGCCGCCAGCAGGGCGGCCGCCTTGCCGGGGCCCATCCCGTGCTCGGCTTCGAGCTCGCCGAGGCTCGCGTTGAGGATGCCGCGGATTCCGCCGAACCTGGCGAGCAGCGCCCGGGCGAGCGCCAGCGCCGAGAGTCCGCGCACGCCGCGGCCGAGAACCAGCGCGAGCAGTTCGGCGTCCGAGAGCTGCCCCGCGCCGGCATGGCGCAGCCGTTCGCGCGGCCGTTCCGCGGCCGGCCAGTCCCTGATCGAGTCCCCGCCCATGCGGCGCATTTTCGCGGCGGCGGTGGCGCGACCCAAGTCACGAATCCGGCCTCTGCGGCGACAAAGCGCGGCGCGGGCTGGTACTTTCTTGTAGGCTAACGGCGCAGTTCCGCGGTATCCCCATGAGCCCACTGCACGGCAAGAAAGTCCTCCTCGGCGTCACGGGCGGCGTGGCCGCCTACAAGAGCCCCGACCTGGTGCGGCGGCTGCGCGAGCAGGGCGCCAGCGTGCGGGTCGTGATGACCGCCAGCGCCGCGCGCATGGTGGCGCCGACGGTGTTCCAGGCGGTGTCGGGGGAGCCGGTGCGCGGCGATCTCTGGGACGAGACGGCCGAGGCGGCCATGGGCCACATCGAGCTCGCCCGCTGGGCGGACTACGTGGTGATCGCGCCGGCCACCGCCCACACCATGGCCGCGCTTGCCGCCGGACTCGCTGGCGACCTGCTGCAGACGCTCTGTCTCGTCACCCGCGCGCCGCTGCTGCTGGCGCCGGCGATGAATCATTCCATGTGGGACCATCCGGCGACGCGCGCCAATCGCGCCGTGCTGGCCGGGCGTGGCGTGCGCTTCGTCGGGCCCGGCGAGGGCGCCCAGGCCTGCGGCGAGACCGGGCCCGGGCGCATGGCCGAACCGGCCGAGGTGGTCGCGGCGTTGCTCGGCATGGCGGCGGGCGGCAGGGGAGCGCTCGCGGACGCGCAGGTGCTCGTGACCGCCGGGCCGACCCGCGAGCCGATCGACCCGGTGCGTTTCGTCAGCAATCGCAGCTCCGGCAAGATGGGTTTCGCGGTGGCGAGCGCCGCCGTGGAGGCCGGCGCGCGGGTGACGCTGATCGCCGGGCCGGTGACACTCGCCACGCCGCCGGGCGTCGAGCGCATCGACGTCGAGACCGCCGCGCAGATGCACGAAGCGGCGCTCGCGCGGGCGGCGCAGGCGGACATATTCATCGGTGCGGCAGCCGTGGCCGACTACCGGCCGGAGCCGGTGCCCGAGCACAAGATCAAAAAACGCAGCGAGACGCTCGCGCTGAACCTGGTCCGCTGCGCCGACGTGCTCGCCGCTGTCGCCGCGCTCGACCGGCGCCCGTTCACCGTCGGATTTGCAGCGGAGACCGAGCGGCTGGAGGCACACGCGCTCGAGAAGCTGCAGAAAAAAGGCCTCGACATGATCATCGCGAACCTGGTCGGCGCCGGGCTCGGCTTCGACCGCGATGACAACACCGCGGTCGTCTTCTGGCCCGGAGGCCAGGAGAACATCGCCCACACGTCGAAGTGCGAGATGGCCCGCCGGATCGTGGCGCTGATCGCCGCGCGTTTCGACACCGGCCGGCGCGCGCCGACCCCGATCGGCCGGCCCCGGGCCGGCACCGCGGGCTCGTGAGCCGGCGCCGGATCCAGCTGCGGGTGCTCGATGCCCGCATCGGCCGGGAATTTCCGCTTCCGGCCTACGCCACGGACGGCTCGGCCGGCGTGGACCTTCGCGCCTGCGTCGGCGAGAACCTGCTGCTGAAACCCGGGCAGACCACGCTGGTGCCGACCGGCATCGCCATGCACATTGCCGATCCGGGGCTTGCGGCCGTGATCCTGCCGCGCTCGGGTCTCGGCCACAAGAACGGCATCGTGCTCGGCAACCTGGTCGGCCTGATCGATTCAGACTACCAGGGCCAGCTCATGGTCTCGTGCTGGAACCGCGGCACCGAGGCGTTCATCATCGAGCCGGGCGTGCGGCTCGCGCAGATGGTGTTCGTCCCGGTGGTGCAGGTGGACTTCGAGGTGGTCGGCGAGTTCACCGCCAGCGAGCGCGGGGGCGGGGGATTCGGCCACACGGGCCACAGCTGAGCGTTCAGTTCGCCGGGGCGTTGGCCTTCAGGGTCCGGAAGCGGTCGATGTCGGCGGCGAAGCGCCCCATGACCTCGTTCTTGCGTGTCTTCGTGTCCGCGAGATTCTTCTCGTACAGCATGATCGAATCCATGGTGTTGGCGAGCTCCCTCGCGAGACGCTCGTCGATCGGCGGAGCCTGCGGATCCGGGCTGTAAGGCTTGAACGCGGAGGCCTCCTGCTGGAGCTTGGAGAGGATCTCGCGCAGGCCCGCGAGGTAGTTCTCCGTGACCTTGATCTGCGTGTCGATCAGCTCCAGGCGCCGGTCGCGCAGTGCCTCGATCTCGTCCACCGAGAGGTAGGTGTCGAGCAGCACCTGGTCGCGCCGCGCCGCGAGCATTGCCTGCTTGCGTTCCTCCTCGGCGCGCTTGGCCGCGGCCTTCTTCGCCGCGATCTCCTCATCGGTGAGCGCTATGTCCTGGTTCGCGACCGGCACGCCGTACTCGTTGAGCACCTGCCGGTCGCTGGCGGCGTACTCGGCCGGGAGTCGGTCGCCGAAGTGCACGACGCCGTCCTTGTCGACCCAGCGGTAGGTTTTTTTAGGTGCGTCGGCCGCCGAGGCCAGGCCAGCCACCATGCCGGCGAGCGCCAGCGTGGCGGCGGTAAGCGTCAGCCTGATCGAATTCGCGGTCATCTCGTTGCGCCCGGTGGATCCCGCGTCCCGGAGACTTTACAGATTATCCCCCTCGCTCCCCGTCGGGAACAGTGACGCAGTTCAAGAACCTCTCTCAAGACTGCGGCGCGGTCGTGATCGGGGATCGGGTGGTGCCCGGAATCCCCACATACCGGCAGGTATGCTCGGGTTCCTGCGCGCCGTCCTCAGCCGGCTGACGCCCGCTCGCGACGTTTTGAAACAGGTTCCGGGATCTACCGCGCGGCCGCTGCGCTGCGGCCCCCGACTCCGTAACGCTGGCGATAGTCGCGCACCAGCGGCAGGAACTGGCCGAATTCCGTACTCTGCTCGAGGTGGTCGACCAGGTCGTCGAGGCCGATGATGCTGGCCACGGGTATCCGGAAGTTCTGCTGCACTTCCTGCACAGCGGAAACGTCCCCGGCGCCTTTCTCCTGGCGGTCGAGCGCGAGCAGCACGCCGCCGACCTCGCCGCCGGCGCGGCGGATGATGTCCACCGATTCGCGGATGGCGGTGCCGGCGGTGATCACGTCGTCGACGATCAGCACCCGGCCGCTCACCGCCGCCCCGACGATCGAGCCGCCCTCGCCGTGGTCCTTGAGCTCCTTGCGATTGAAACAGAACGGCGCATCCACGCCGTGGTGCTCGGCGAGCGCGGCCGCCGTGAGCGTCACCAGCGGTATGCCCTTGTAGGCGGGGCCGAACAGCATGTCGAAGCCGATGCCGGATTCCGCCGCCGCGGCCGCGTAGTAGCGGCCGAGCTTGGCCGCCGCGTAGCCGGTATTGAAGAGCCCGGAATTGAAAAAGTACGGACTGATGCGGCCGGACTTGAGCTTGAACTGGCCGAAGCGGAGCACGCCGATCTCGAGCGCGAGCTCGATGAATTCCGCCTTGTATGCCCGCATCAGCGCGTCTCCGGCCATCTGGTAGAGTATCGCACGTCGCATCGGTGCCGGTGCTTCCGCATCGGTGCCGGTACTTCGGATTCGGTTACCTTGAAGGGTCGAACCAGGGATCATGCTCGCCGGTAACCGAATCCGAAGCACCGGCACCTGTATATGCGCATCATCACGCTGAACGTCAACGGCATCCGCTCGGCGGCCCGCAAGGGCCTGTTCGCGTGGCTGCCGCGGCAGGGCGCCGACGTCGTGTGCCTGCAGGAGATCAAGGCCGGCGCGGAGCACCTCGACGAGCCGCCGTTCACTTCGAAGGCCTTCTATTCCTACTACGAGCCGGCCGTGAAGAAAGGCTACAGCGGTGTCGCGGTCCTGACCCGCAAGCACCCGGACGGCCTGGTGCGCGGTTTCGGCACCCGCGAATTCGACCTCGAGGGCCGCTACATCGAGGTGCGCTTCGGCGATCTCAGTGTCGTTTCCGTATACATGCCTTCCGGCTCGGCCGGTGAGCACCGCCAGGCATCGAAGTTCCGCTTCATGAAGGTATTCATTCAGCATCTGGAAAAGATCCGCAAGGACGGCCGGCGTTACATCATCTGCGGCGACTGGAACATCGCGCATCGCGAGATCGATCTCAGGAACTGGCGCGCCAACCAGAAGAACTCCGGCTTTCTGCCCGCGGAGCGCGCCTGGCTCACCCGCGTGTTCGACGAGGTGGGTTTCGTGGACGCCTTCCGGGTGGTGAACCAGCAGCCGGAGCAGTACACCTGGTGGTCGAACCGCGGACAGGCCTGGGCGAAGAACGTGGGCTGGCGCATCGACTACCAGGTCGTCTCCCCGCAGCTCGCCCGCGCGGTTCGCGAGGCGAAGATCTACAAGCGCAAGCGCTTCTCGGATCACGCGCCGCTCATCATGGACTATGACATCCGCCACCCCTGAGCCCGCCCCCGCGCGGCTGCGCGGACTCGCGGCGCTGCGGGTGTACCTGCACCGGCGGGTGCTCGCGATGCTCTTTCTCGGGTTTTCCGCCGGGCTGCCGCTGCCGCTCGTGTTCGCGACGCTGAGCGCCTGGCTCGCGACCGCCGGCGTCAGCAAGACGAGCATCGGCATGTTCGCCTGGCTCGGGATCACCTACTCGCTGAAGTTCGTGTGGGCGCCGCTGGTCGACCGCATGCCCCTGCCCGGGCTGACCGCCTGGCTCGGCCGGCGGCGCAGCTGGATGCTGGTCGCGCAGCTCGGCGTCGCCTCGGCGCTGCTCGGCCTTGCCCGCCTCGACCCCGCCGACGGGCTGGCGCTCGTCGCCTGGCTCTCGCTCGCGGTTGCCTTCTGCTCGGCGACGCAGGACATCGCGGTCGACGCCTGGCGGATCGAGGCGGCCGAGGCGCGCATGCAGGGGGCGATGGCGGCGAGCTACCAGTTCGGCTACCGCCTGGCCATGCTCGCCGCCGGCGCGGGCGCGCTGTTCATCGCCGATCTCGTCTCGTGGCCCGCGGCTTACCGGAGCATGGCGATGCTGATGATGGTCGGAGTCGTCACGGTGCTGCTGGTCAGCGAGCCCGACGGCCTGCGTCCGCCGCAGGCGGCCGCGGCGCCCGGCGGCGCGCCCTGGACGGCGCGGCTCGCGCAGTGGTTCGCCACGGCGGTGGTCGGACCCTTCGCGGACTTCTTCCGTCGCAACGGCGCCTGGGCGCTGGTCCTGCTCGGCTTCATCGCCTGCTACCGCATCAGCGATCTCATTCTCGGCGTGATGGCCAACCCGTTCTACCTCGACGTCGGGTTCTCGCTCTCGCAGATCGCGGCGATCGCCAAGGTCTTCGGCTTCGCGATGACGATCGCGGGTGCCGCGCTCGGCGGGGTGGCGGTCGCCCGTTACGGACCGGTGCGGCCGCTCATCGCCGGGGCGATCCTGGTCGCCGCCACCAACCTGCTCTTCGCCGGGCTCGCTTTTCTCGGGCAGGCGGACCCGCGCTACCTGGCGGCGACGATCTCCGCCGATAACCTCGCCGCCGGCTTCGCCGGGACGGTTTTCATCGCGTTCCTCTCGAGCCTGACCAGCGTCGCCTACACCGCGACCCAGTACGCCTTGTTCTCCGCGCTTATGATGCTGCTCGGCAATTTCATCGGCGGCTTCTCCGGGCGCGTGGTCGAGGCGACCGACTGGGTGACCTTCTTCCTGTACGCCTCGACGATGGGTGTGCCGGCCATCGTCCTGTCGGTGGTGATCGCGCGCCGGGTGAAGGCCGGATGAGCGGGGCGTGGCCCGAGAGACGCGCCTGCCGGCTCGACGAGCTGCCGGATCCCGGGGCGCGGGAGTTCGTCGCGGGTGAGGGCGACTGGCCGTTTCGCGGCATCGTGGTCCGGCGCGAGGGCGTCGTGTACGCCTACGCCAACGTCTGTCCGCACAAGGGCTACCCGCTCAACCTTGCGGAGGACGATTTCCTGATCAAGCTGGCCGGGCAGGGGCTTGTCCTGCGCTGCGTGTCGCACGGGGCGTTGTTCGTTCCGGAAACGGGGCTGTGCGTCGCCGGCCCCTGCTCGGGGCGCGGCCTGCGGCGGCTGGAGTGCCGGGTCGTAGACGGCGAGGTGCTGGTGCGCGCGCCGGATTCACCGTTGTAGGCGCATTTGGGGACAGTGACCTGAATTGCTACTTGTAATCAGCCCGGACACAAACCGCGGCGAATAGCAATTCAGGTCACTGTCCCCAAATTCAATCCTGCCGGTCGAGGTATTCGAGCGGGTCGTCGAAATTCTCGTTCGGCCGGTCGGCGAGCTGCTCGAGTTCTTCCTCGTCCACGTCCACCGACCCGGACCAGTCCTCCGGCGGCTCCGCCGCCTCGATCTCGAGCTGCTCCCAGGCGTCCTGGTCGAGTTCCTCCACGGTGCCGTCGAAGTACTGGATCTCCACCGTCGCGTCGTCCTCGTCGAGCGCAACCACTTCGAACAGTTCGCCGTTCTCGTGCCGGTACCAGTTGCCGATGATCGGGGCTATTTCTGTCATTGTTATGTTTCCGCTGGCTGACGATCCGTAAAAGCGCGGAGCGCCGGGCTCATTTATAACTCAGGCCGGATGCCCGGTCGAGCGTCGCCAGCTGCCCTCGAAGATCTCGTGGCCGAGCCGCTCGCCGCGCCGCTCGAAGCGGGTCGGTTCGCGCGCCTGCGCGCCGGGCGGCTGCGCCTCGAATGCCGGCTCGGCGCCCATCACGGCCGCGATGTGCTCGGCGTAGGGCGCCCAGTCGGTGGCGATGTGGAAGGCCCCGCCCGGGACCAGCCGCGCGGCGACCAGCCGGGCGAACTCCGGCGTCAGGATGCGCCGCTTGTGGTGGCGCTTCTTCGGCCAGGGGTCGGGGAAAAGCAGCAGCACGGTCTGCAGGCTGCGGTCCGGTATCTGCTCGCGCAGCACTTCGACGGCGTCATGGCGGATGAGCCGGACGTTGCCGAGGCCGAGCCGTTCGAGCTGCAGCAGGCAGTGCCCCACCCCGGGTTCGTGCACTTCGATGCCGAGGAAGTCGGTGTCGGGGTCGCGCCGGGCCATCTCGACCAGCGTCTCGCCGTTGCCGAAGCCGATCTCGAGCACGCGCGGTGCGCTGCGGCCGAATACCCGGTCGAGGTCGAGTGGCGCCGGCGACCAGGCGATGCCGTAGCGCGGCCACAGTTCCTCGAGCGCGCGCCGTTGCGCGGCCGTCGTGCGCCCCGCGCGCAGCACGAAGCTGCGCACCGCGCGGGGTTTCTGTGGATCGTCGGAAGTCCGGCCTGCCATCACTGTCGCGCCGTCGCGCTGCTCTCAGGCGGGGCCCGGGGCAAGCAAACTGCGGAATTCGGCGCAGCTTCGCGCGCGCACAGGCGCATGCAGGGCGTCGAACGACGCTTTCGCCGCGTCGACCTCCAGCGCCGCTCCGGTCGTGTCACCCTCGTCTTTCAGCAGCTGAGCCAGGCGAAATCGACAGATTGCCTGATTGAGGTCTGCATGAGCCGCCCGCCAGCTCGAGATGGCTTCGCGCATCGCCCGGATGGCCTGCTTCGGATGGCCGTCGAGGACGGCGAATTCCGCGCGCGCTCGTGCGACAGCGCCGTTGCTGTACTCCGACGTCCACAACTCAGGGTGCTGGTCGAGTTCCGTAATGGCGCTGACCGCGTGTTCGCGGTCGCCGTGACGTGCCGCGATAATCGCCAGCGTCGCCAGCAACAGCCCGCGTCTTTGCCGCAGGGCCCAATTGTTGTCGTCCAGCGACCGCAGCAGGCCGCGTATCGCCGCGTCGGCCTGGCCCTGCTCGGCCTGCAGCAGGGCCAGGCCCGGCTGAGGGTCCCAGCCGAGATCGTGCGCGCGACGGAACGCGGCATCGGCCCGGTCGAAGTCGCCACGCATCAGGTGCAGGTCGCCGAAAATGCGAAACGCATCGCCAACGGCGAAAGGCGAATAATCAGCGAGCTGATCGCAGGCGAGACGTAGTTCCGTCTCTGCTTCGGTTCCATTGCCGCTGATGCTGAGCACCTCGGCCCGGTGCAGCTGGCAAAGCCCGGTGAATCGCATTCTGCCTTCCCGTTCGGACCATCGCTCGAACCGTTCTCCCCACTGCGCCGCCCGCTGCCAGTCACCACGATTGCAGCAAAGCCAGATCAGGCCGCAATAGATGATGCCGCGGATACGCGGCGCCACCTTCTCGGACAGTGCGGCAGCAGCGGCTTCGTCGACGAGGTTGATGCCCTCCTTGTAATTGCCGAGCGCGATCTCTGCGTAGCCCAGATAGATTCTCGCCAGTGCCTCGATCCCTTCGCTGCCGATTCGCTCGCCGATAGCAAGGCCCCGCCGCCCGGATTCGACGGCCGTTTCCGGCGAGCCTGTCGCAACGGCCATACGGGCGGTCAGATAGGCTTCCAGACCGTGTTCCGGGCCCTCTTCGCAGGAACGAAGGTAGCGCCGGGCGCGTGTCAGCCACCCCTGCGCCACCGCCAGCCGGGCCGACTCGAACGCCACCTCGGCCAGGTACAACGCCGCCCGGGCCGCGCCCCGGGCGTCACCCGTGGCCGAAAACGCCGTGACCGCCCGCTCCAGCAAGGGCTCGGCATCGGCCGCGCGACCCGCGGACTGACACGCATCCGCGAAACACTCAAGGTCGATACCGCCGAGAGTTAACTCCGCATCTGCCTTCCCGTACTCGATGATCGCCGTGTCCCAATCCCTCGCTTCGTAAGCAGCTCGCGCGAGGTCGAGTCGGCCCGCGTCAGGCTCGGGCCCCACGTCGGGCACGTCGTCTTCGACGCAAAACCGATAACCGCGGCGGGTGAAATTGCGAATCGCATCGCCCATGTCGCCGCGCTTGAGTGCGGATCTCGCGAGGCTGACCGCTCGCTGGAGAGAGCCTTCGCCCACGACGACACCCGGCCACAGCGCATCCATGAGCTCGTCCTTGCCCATTACGCGATGCCGGTTGCGATACAGCAGGACCAGCAGGTCGAAGACACGTGGCTGGAGCGGGATCTCGGTGCCGTTGAGCCGAAGCTCGCGGGTGCTTTCATCGAGCACGAAACTTCCGAATCGGGAAGACATTGGCTTCAGAAACTGCTCGTCATGGCATGACTCCGGAAATGATATGCAGCTGATAAGGGTTCGGAAAGGAAGCTTCGTGTGCGCCGTCCTAGGATGCGAGCGTCCGCAAAGACGCTGGTGAGTGCGCGACGGGAAACGATTAACTCAATGAACCTCAAGGAGAAAGCAATGCAAACCTATGTGATCCGACGCCGCAAGGCCTGGAAGTCGGTCGACGAACTGGAGAGAGCCGCGAGCCGCTCCGCCAAGATCGGCAACGAGCAGATGTCCGATCAGGTCCGCTGGATCCGGTCATATGTGGTCCGGGAGGACGATGGCACGCTCGGCACCGTTTGCATCTATCAGGCGGTCGGCCCGGAGGCGATTCGCAATCACGCCGCCCGCGTCGGCATGCCGGCCGACGAGATCACGCTTGTGGCCAATACGGTAATCGTACGGGACGACCCGGTTGCGCTCGCCGCCTGATGCGGCTGCAGCTGTTGTCGTCCGGGGCTCGGCGCCTCGGCCGCGAACGAGACGTCGAGGACTATACCTGTCTTCGTGGCTGAGCCCGGCACCCCGGCCGGGCTCGGCTTCGGCGACCTGACGACACGTAGCGCAGCGATAGAGCGTCGCTGATTGGTCAGCCGCCGAGATCGTGCATATGTCCGCGACCGGCATTTCGTTGGCGGTGAATTGGTGACTCGAACCCTCGGCCCGCATTAGAATCAGCGGCCTACACGGCGTTTGCGGGTGTAGTTCAATGGTAGAACTGCAGCTTCCCAAGCTGCTAACGTGGGTTCGATTCCCATCACCCGCTCCAGCTTTTCTGCCGACGCAGCTTTAACGCCGGGCGCGCGGTTCCGATACCATGCCGGCGCTGCGGCCCCGGCTTGCAGGTGCGGGCATGGACGAGAAACAACGCAACAAGGTCCTTCTGCTGCTCTTCGCCGGCGTCCTCATGGGGGCGCTCGACATCGCCATCGTGGGACCGGCGCTGCCCGCCATCCAGGCGGAGTTCGCCGCCGACACCCGCGCGCTGGCCTGGGTCTTCAACATCTACGTGCTGTTCTCCCTCGTCAGCACGCCGCTGATGGCGAAGCTCTCCGACCGTTTCGGACGGCGCCTGATCTACATCCTCGATGTTGCCCTGTTCGGCATCGGGTCGTTGATCGTCGCCCAGTCCTCGAGCTTCGGCGCGCTGCTCGCCGGCCGCGCCATCCAGGCGATCGGCGCCGGCGGCATCCTGCCGGTGGCCGCCGCCGTCATCGGCGACACCTTTCCGCAGGAGAAACGCGGCGCGGCGCTCGGCCTCATCGGCGCCGTGTTCGGCATTGCTTTCCTGATCGGGCCGCCGCTGGCCGGCGCGATCCTGAAGTTCGCGAGATGGCACTGGCTGTTCCTCATCAATCTGCCGATTGCCGCCCTTCTCATTGCGGGTGCAGCGAGCCTGTTGTCCGGCAGGAAGCCGGCGGGCGGCAAACCCTTCGACCTCGCCGGGACGGCGGTACTCTCGGTGCTGCTCGCCGCGCTCGCCTACGGCGTCACCAGCGTGGACCAGAACAGGTTCCTGCTCGGGCTGGCCGAGCCGATGGTGGGCGGACCGATCTTCCTGGCGCTGGTCCTCATGCCGGTGTTCTGGAGCGTGGAGAAAAGAGCGGCCGATCCCATCATGCAGCCGCAGCTGTTCCGGTCCCGGCAGATGATCATCGCCGGCATACTGGCTATCGGCACCGGCATGGCCGAGACGAGCGGCGTGTTCCTGCCGTCGCTTGCCGTCATCGCACTCGGCATGACGGTTCACGACGCGAGCTTTTTCATGCTATGGACCGTGGCCGCGCTGGTCGTCGGCTCGCCGCTCGCGGGGCGGCTGCTCGACCGGATCGGCTCGAAGATCGTCGTCCAGGCCGGCCTGGCCCTCACGGCAATCGGTTTCTTCTTCTTCGCGCTGGCCTCCACCAGCAAGTCTGCCTTCATCGCGGGCCAGCTGCTGTCCGGGCTCGGTCTGTCCGCGCTGCTCGGCGCGCCGCTGCGCTACGTCGTCATGCAGGAGGCGGGCGAGGACGGTCGCGCCGCGGCCCAGGGCCTGCTGGCCGTGGTGCTGTCGATCGGCCAGCTGACCGGCGCGGCGCTGGTCGGCGCCGTCGCCACGTCCAGGGGCACGGACACGCCCGCGGGCCTGGAGGCGGGTTTCATCGTCATCGCCGTCGTCATGACCCTCACCACGCTGGTCGCTTTCGCGCTGAAGAACCGCGCCGCCGAGCGCGCCACCGCAGGCGCGGCGGCCGGCTGACCGGCCGAGGACGGAAAGCTGTCCGTCGCCAACGTCGAGCATTACTTCTCCCCGCTGCCCGCCGTGGCGAGTTCAGCAGGCGCGACCTTCGCGCTGGCGCTGCACGGCGGGGCCTCGGATCTCGTCACGCTGAGCGATGCCGACCGGCACCGGTTCGCAACCCGGGCGCAGGGGCTGCTCGGCGCCATCCTCGCGGCCGGGCGCGACGCGCTCGCGCGCGGTGCGGCCGCGCTCGACGTGGTCGAGGCGGCGGTGCGCGCCATGGAGGATTCCGGCGTGCTCAATGCCGGGCGCGGCTCGACGCGCAATCGCGACGGCGAGGTGCAGGCCGATGCGGCGATCATGGAGGGGCGCTCGCTGCGGGCCGGGGCCGTGGCCGCCGTCCGGCAGCTGCGCAACCCGGTCGCCGCGGCCCGCCTGGTGATGGACCGCTCCGCCCACGTCCTGCTGACCGGCGCCGACGCCGAGCGTTTCGCTACGGATCTCGGCGCAGCCCGGGTCGGCGCGGATTATTTCGGCGCCGCCGGCGCCGCCGGTTCGCCCGGTGACGCCGACACCGTGGGCGCGGTCGCTCGCGACCGCTGCGGCGACCTCGCCGCCGCGACCTCGACGGGAGGCATCCTCGGCAAGTTGCCCGGCCGCGTGGGCGATTCCCCGGTGATCGGCGCGGGAACCTACGCCGACAACGCGGCGGCCGCCATCTCCTGCACCGGCCAGGGAGAATTCTTCATGCGGCTGGTGCTGGCGCACGAGGTCGCGGCACTGATCCGCCACGGCGGACTCGGGCTTGCGGCCGCCGCCGGGCGGGCGATCGGCGAGACGCTCACGCGCGCCGGCGGCCGCGGTGGCCTCGTCGCGGTGTCACCCGGCGGCGAAGTAGTGATGCGGCAGAACACCGCCTTCATGCCGCGCGGCTGCGTGACTGCCGACGCGCCGCCGGTGGTGTTCTTTGGCGCCGATTGAAACGGACGGGAACGTCTCCGCCAGTCACCCGGTCGCGACTCGCGTCGCTCCTACAGGGTGCCGGTTGCTGCGGCGGTGAACGAAGCGGTGTAGGAGCGGCGCCAGCCGCGACGGACGTTCAGCGAAACACCTTGCCCAGCACCGTCACGCGGTGCATCTCGCGCGGTGTGGTGTAGTCGCCCACCGCGTAATGCGCCGTGCAGCGGTTGTCCCACATGGCGATCGAGTGCCTGCGCCAGTAAAAGCGGCAGTGCAGTTCCTTCCAGTCGATGTGCTCGAAGAGCATCCCGAGCAGCGCGTCGCTCTCCCGCGGCGTGAGCCCCTCGACATGGGTCGTGGTGAGCTCGCTGACGTAGAGGAGCTTCCTGCCGGTCTCCGGATGCGTGCCCACCATCGGGTGCAGCGCCGGCGGCGTCTTGTTGAACGTCTTCCAGTACTGCTCGGCCCCGCCTTCCTTCTGCAGCTCCTGGCGCCGGTAGGTCTTGGTGACGTCGTGCCACGCCTTGAGCCCGCCGATGAACTCCTGCATCGTCGGTGACAGCGTCTCGTAGGCCTTGTACAGGTTCACCCACATGGTGTCGCCGCCGCGCTCGGGGCAGACCACCGAGCGCAGGATCGCGGCGAGCGGCGGGTCGTAGGTGTAGGAGAGATCCTCGTGCCAGGCGTTGGCCAGGCGCAGGTTCTCCACCGTGCCGTCCTTCGCCTTGAGCCTGATGATCTCCTTGTGGCCCTCGAGGCTCGGGATGAAGGGATGGATGTGCAGCTCGCCGAAGCGCCGCCCGAAGGCGATCTGCTGCTCCGGGGTGATGTCCTGGTCGCGGAAGAAGATCACCAGGTTCTCGAGGAGCGCGCGCTTGATCTCGGCATAGGTCGCATCATCGAGCGGCTCGCGCAGGTCCACGCCGTGGATCTCCGCGCCGAGCGAGCCCGCGACGGGCTGTACCCTGATCTTCTCGTAAGCTGTCATGCGGGCTCTCCGCTCTGTCTGCCGGAAAGCCTATCAAAAATGGCGACACTCCTGATTGCCGGCGGATCGGGATGAAGGCTGGGGCATGCCGGTTTCCGCATCCGAGACCAGGGATGTCCCCCTTTTCCCGCAGGCCAGCGAGATACGGTAGGCTTGCCGGCCATGCGAATCTCGGCACTGCCGTTGCTGCTGGTCGCCCTGGGGGGCGCGCTCGGCTCCGTCCTGCGGTATCTCGCGAGCGGGGCCGCGCACGGCCTGCTGCCGGGGCTGCTGTTCCCGGTCGGCACGCTCGCGGTCAACGTGGCCGGGTCGCTGGCGATCGGCGTGGTCGGAGGGCTGGCCGAGACCCGGCATTTCCTCGTGCCCGAGCTGCGGGTGTTCCTGTTCACCGGGCTGCTCGGCGGGTTCACCACGTTCTCGGCGTTCGCCTTCGAAACGCTCGGGCTGGCGCTCGATGCGGCCTGGTGGCGATTTGCGCTCAACGTCGCCGCGCAGCTCCTGTTCGGTCTCGGGGCCGCGTGGGCGGGTTACTGGCTCGGCCGCGCGATGTGATGTGCGCGGATCCCGCTAAAACCCCGCGGGCCTGTCGCGACTGGCGTCGCTCCTACAGGGCGCTGGTTCGACGCGGCGGTGAACGCAGCGGTGTAGGAG
>CAZFWB010000072.1:0-15155 GCA_964522655.1 uncultured Chromatiaceae bacterium
CGCGCGCGCTGGAGCTCGTCAAGCGTGACGTTCGAGACGCCGATGTGCAGGATCTTGCCCTCGGCCTTCAGTCGCCCTAGCTCGCCGACGGAGTCCTCCAGCGGCACGCGCCGGTCGGGACTGTGGAGCTGGTAGACCTGTATGCAGGAGACCTTGAGCCGCCCGAGGGAGGCTTCGCAGGCGGCGCGCAGGTGCTCCGGCCGCCCGTCGGCCTCGAAGCGCCCGGGGCCGGGCCGGACGAGGCCGCCCTTGGTCGCGATGACGAGCCCCGCGGGATAGGGATGCAGCACGTCGGCGATCAGCCGCTCGTTGACTTCGGGCCCGTAGGCATCGGCCGTGTCGATGAACTCGACGCCGAGCGCGAGCGCGCGTTTCAGCACCCGCGAGGCCTCCGCGCGATCCTTCGGCTCGCCCCAGATTCCGGGGCCGGTCAGGCGCATCGCGCCGAAACCCATGCGATTGACGGTGAGGGTGCCGAGAGTGACGGTGCCGGCAGCGCCGGCCGGTGCGACGTCGTCAGAGGAATGGGCCATGCCTGTCGTCCGCGCCTGGGTCAGCGGAGGCTGCTTAGTCTAACCGGCCAACGCGTCCTGTCAGGCCTGCCCGGCGACTGGGGGGCGCTCCGACACGGGTGGATAGGTACTTCAAAGCCACTGTTCGCACCAGTGTAGCTGCGCGGCGGGTAGCCGGCGATTCGCGATAGCGGCCACCAACTGATGCAGCAGCCGGTGGCGCCGCGGGAAATGTCTGCATCAGGGTGGGCGTCAACTCCGGCCGGTGGCGCCCGTCGCGCGCCACCGGCTCCGGGCCCTGCCGCCGAGGCTCCATGCCGGGAGCTTCGCGGCGTGCCGTGACTCCACAGCTGACAATCCCGCGGCAAGCACGGCAAAGCCCGCCGGGCTTGAGAATCGGCACAGATAGGTGGGAAGCTGTTACCCGCCCGTGGCCGTGCCCCCGCGCCGCCCCAGCGCCCGCAGCACGCGCGCCGGCGTGATCGGCATCTCGCGGATCGGCTCGCCGATTGCATCGGCCACCGCGTTGGCGATCGCCTGCATGGTGCACACGATCGGTCCCTCGCCGACCTCCTTGGCGCCGAACGGCCCGTAGGGATCGTGGGTCTCGACGTCATCAAGCCGAAGTACGATGCTGGCGAGCTGGCTGACCCGGGAGTCAAGGCGCCGCGGCCGGCGGACCTGGCGGAGCGGCGGTTCATCGCCGCGCGTCCGAATCGGCTCTGGGTGGCCGACTTCACCTACGTCGCCACCTGGCGCGGCTTCGTGTTCCCCTGGCGGCGTGACTCACAACGAAAAGCCTCCGGAGAAGCCGGAGTGGTTCACCGGCGTCACGAAGAGCCGCTTTCGGTGCGAAGAAAGGGCTGACCGGAAGACATGCGATTCGATCACAAAGTGACGGAGCCCGGCGGGCAGGGCCGGACTCCGTGGTCAAGACTTGCCTTGCGTGATCACTTGCCTTTCGTGGAGACGGTGAGCGTGGCGCTGTTGTTGTCCGGATTGTGATCCGGGGTGTCCGACGTGGCGACAGCGGTGTTGGTGATGCTGGTCTTGCCTTTGGACGTCACGTTGAACTGAATCTGCGCCGTCACCACGTCGCCGCCTACCATTTCTCCCAATGTCCAGCCCACCGCGCTGCCGCCGGGAAGCAGGCCGATGCTGCCTCGGCTGGCGGAGGCGCTCACGAAGGTCGTGCCAGGCGGTAGTGGATCCTGAACGCTCACATTGCTCGCATTGATCCCCGCATTCGTGAGGGTGAGCGTGTAGGTCAGGAGGGTATTGCCTCTGAAATTGGCGCTCTGCACCGTCATGCCGAGACTCAGGTCGGCGGAGGGTGGCGGCGGAGGTGGAAGGAGGATGTCAAAGACCATGTAGTTGGTATTCGGGTCGCTCAGCGGAATCCCGTTGTAGAGAATCAACTGAGTGCCATCATTGCTGTAGACCTGCAGATCGAACACGCCCGCAGTCGCAAACAGACTGCCAGTCGCGTCGCAGCCGCCGCCCGCTGCCCGCGCCGTCAAGCCCCGCGGATCTCCGGTGCTTACGTCGTCACCGCCCAGCGTGCGCACCACGCAGGTGGCATCACCGCCAACGTTGTAGGCGACGGTACTGTTGTTGCTGAAGTCCTCGCCCAGGTTGTAGTTGCCACAACCGTGTGCACCGACCGCTGCAAGAAAAGTGCCTTCCTTGCACTGGTACTCGCTGGCACTGGCGACTCCGGGCTGGCCGGTAACGGGGTGCACGGCTGCGGTATCGATCGAGAGGTTGGAGACCTGATCGCCGAGCACTTTCGCAAGCGCCGGATTGCTGCTGATGTGCAGGCTGGCCTCGTACGTGCCGATGGCGGTCAACACGGAACCGCTGTTCGCGACACCGGACTGCCCGTCCCAGTACCAGCCGCAGGTGGGGCATTGGCCATCCGGGTTCTGATTGATGATAAATGTGCTGAGGGTGCCGCCACCGCTTCTTTGAATGTGCTGGTTCAGAGCCAATTTCGCCGCATTTTCCGGCGGTGGCGGCGGAGGTTCGACGATCGCAAATGTCATGTAGTTGGTATTCGGGTCGCTCAGCGGAATCCCGTTGTAGAGAATCAACTGAGTGCCATCATTGCTGTAGACCTGCAGATCGAACACGCCCGCAGTCGCAAACAGACTGCCAGTCGCGTCGCAGCCGCCGCCCGCTGCCCGCGCCGTCAAGCCCCGCGGATCTCCGGTGCTTACGTCGTCACCGCCCAGCGTGCGCACCACGCAGGTGGCATCACCGCCAACGTTGTAGGCGACGGTACTGTTGTTGCTGAAGTCCTCGCCCAGGTTGTAGTTGCCACAACCGTGTGCACCGACCGCTGCAAGAAAAGTGCCTTCCTTGCACTGGTACTCGCTGGCACTGGCGACTCCGGGCTGGCCGGTAACGGGGTGCACGGCTGCGGTATCGATCGAGAGGTTGGAGACCTGATCGCCGAGCACTTTCGCAAGCGCCGGATTGCTGCTGATGTGCAGGCTGGCCTCGTACGTGCCGATGGCGGTCAACACGGAACCGCTGTTCGCGACACCATAGGTGCCATCCCACCACCATGTGCTTGGCTCCTGATTGATGACCAGCGTGAGCAGCGTACCTCCGCCACTCCTCTGGTTGTGTTGGATCAGCACCAACTCGGCTGCGTACACCGAACTCGATGCTATGAGAAGCACCGCAGCCAATAAGGAGCCTTTGAGATATCGCATGATGTTCCCCCCGTTCTTTGAGTTGTTCTCAAAGGGCGGTCGCCCATCTTTACCCGAGCACTATCATGCTCGGCTGCAGACAATTGAAACTGCCGTTAGGCCTGATGCGCGTACGGGTGAAACTACCCCTTTTTGCCCCTTTGCTCAATCGGTGCCATCAGGCTGCTGAACTGGCCCCTGGACTACCGGCAGGCGGTTCGCCAGGGCTACCGCATCCTCGGGCTGATGGACCAGCACCTGGCCGGCCGCGAGTGGCTGGCGCTGGACCACGCCACCCTCGCGGACATCGCCTGCTATCCCTACGTGATGCTCGCCGGCGAGGGCGGCGTGGACACCCGGCCCTATCCGCAGGTGCGCGCCTGGCAGGCCCGCGTTGAGGCGCTGCCCGGCTTCTGGCCCATGCCGCGCATCCCGGGCCTGCCCGAGGTGCCGCTGGTACCGCCGCCGGGGCCTGCCTGAGGCCGAACCGCACTCAGTCCCGGCAAGAACCCGCCGGGCTGCAAATCGGCACGGATACGTGGGAAGCGGTTACCCGCTCGTGGCCTTGCCCTCACGCCGCCCCAGCGCCCGCAGCACGCGCGCGGGCGTGATCGGCATCTCGCGGATCGGCTCGCCGATCGCATCCGCCACCGCGTTGGCGATCGCCTGCATGGTGCACACGATCGGTCCCTCGCCGACCTCCTTGGCGCCGAACGGCCCGTAGGGGTCGTTCGTCTCGACGATGATGTGCTCGACGGGCGGTACCTCGTAGGAGCGCGGCATCTTGTAGTCGAGTCTGGATGGGTTCAACGCCTGCCCTTCCTCCATCAGCACCTCTTCGTAAAGGACCTGCGAAAGCCCCGAGAACACCTGC
Organism: uncultured Chromatiaceae bacterium; assembly: GCA_964522655.1. GTDB lineage: Bacteria > Pseudomonadota > Gammaproteobacteria > Steroidobacterales > QUBU01. The sequence continues at coordinate 4,086 of CAZFWB010000072.1, forward strand.
CCGTCGATCTGCCCTTCGACGATCTTCGGGTTGATCGCGCGCCCGACGTCGTGCGCGGCGACCACGCGGTCCACCGTGACGAAGCCGGTCTCGGGGTCGACCGTGACTTCGGCCACCTGCGCGCCGAAGGAATACGCCATCGTGCCGCTCTCCTTCGGCGAGTTGTAGAAGCCCCGGCCCATCACGAAGCGGCCTTCGCGGCTGTGGAGCGTGTCGTAAGCGAGCTTCCTGAACATGATGGCCTTTTCCGGCGCACCCTTCGGATGGACCTTGTGGTCGCGGAACACGACCGCCGAGGGCTTCACGCCGAACGTCCCGGCCGCGACCCTGGCGAGCTGCGCGCGCGCGTCCTTCGCCGCCGCGATCACCGCATTGCCGGTATTGAACGTGCCGCGCTGGGTGAACGCGCCGACGTCGAGCGGTGTCACGTCGGTGTCGCCGGAGATCACGTTGATGTCGGTGGGCGACACGCCGAGCACCTCCGCCGCGATGATCGCCATCGCGGTGTGCGAGCTCTGGCCCATGTCGGGCAGCCCCGTGAAGAGCGACATGGTGCCGTCATCCACGATCTTGATGAACGCCGCCGAAGTATCGTGCTTGAACACACCCTTGGCGCCCGAGGCCATCGCCCCGATGCCGAGGCCTATACCTTTGTACTTCCGGAGCTTGCCGCGCTTGCGCAGCCAGCCCGCCTTGCGGGTGGCCTTCGTGATGCATTCCTTCAGGCCGCAGCTGCCGAAGTAAGAGCCGGTCATGGTGGTATAACCCTTCTCCACGGCGTTGAACAGGTGGAACTCCACCGGGTCCATGCCGACATCGCGGGCGAGCGCGTCGAGGTGCTGGCCCCAGCCAAACTGCATCTGCGCCAGCCCGCCACCATGGTGGAAGTAATACGGCATGTTGTTGGTGGTCACGAGCCGCCCGCGGAAGCGGCTCGCCTCGATCCTGTAAAGAAGGTGCAGGTAGGACTTGCACAGCACGGTGACGATCATCTGCGACTCGACGTAGGCGCCGGAATCCCAGGTGATATCCGCCTCCACCACCTTCAGACGCCCGTCGGCTCCTGCGCCGGAGCGAAAGCGGTAAATCGTGCGCCCGCCGGCGCGGCACATGAGGAATTCCTCGTCGCCCATGGCGCGCAGCTTCACCGGGCGGCCGGCCTTGCGCGAGAGCAGCCCGGCAATGAAGTGATGCGGGCGCACGGCGCTCCTCCCGGTGAACCCGCCGCCGGTGTTGAGCGTCATCATGCGCACCTGGCCGTCGGAGAGGCCGAAGCCCGCGGCGAGCGCCTTCTGGAACAGGATCGCCGTCTGGCTCGGCGTCCAGACGGTGAGTCTGTCGCCGCGGGAGAAGTCCGCCACCGCGACGTGGAACTCCGCGTAGCAGTTGTGGCTCGGGTTGGTGGCGTACTCGTCCTCGCGCACGTGCACGCAGTTGGCAAAGGCGCGGTCGGGGTCGCCGTGCACCTCGTTCTGCTGCAAGGCGATGTTGCCGGGCGCCTTGGGATGGAGCTGCGGGGCTCCCGGTTCGAGCGCCTCGTCGAGCAGGGTGATCGCGGGCAGCGGCTCGTATTCCACCCGGACCAGTGACGCCGCCTCGGCGGCGGTGGCCTCGTCCACGGCGGCGACCGCCGCGACCTCGTGGCCGATGAAGTTCGCCGTCTCGTCGAAGAGCGGCTGGTGCATGCCGATCGACATGCGCGGCGCATCGGCGCGCGTCACGATGGCCTTTACGCCCGGCAGCCGCCCGGCGGCGCTGGTGTCGACGTTCACGATCTTCGCGCGCGGGTATGGGCTTCTCACGACGCGCCCGTGCAGCATCCCCGGCAGGCGCACGTCGTCGGCAAATTCCGAGCGGCCGGTGAGCTTGGCGGCGCCGTCGAGGCGCGGCTGGCTGCGGCCGACGGCGTTTAAATCAGCCTTGCGTGCCATCCGGCGCTTCCTTCGCGGCATTGGCAGCGGCCATCACCTCGACCGCCCTGGCCACGGCCTCCTTCACTTTTATGTGCCCGGTGCAACGGCAGATGGCGCCGGCGAGCGCCTCGTTGATCGCCTCGGCGTCGGCGGCGGGGTTGGCATCGAGCAGCGCCTTCGCGCTCATGATGAGCCCCGGCGTGCAGAAGCCGCATTGCACCGCGCCGAGTTCCCAGAAGGCCTGCTGCAGCGGGCTCAACTGCCCGTTCTGCTCCACGCCCTCGATGGTCGTGACCGAGCGCCCGTCCCACTCCACGGCGAGTTCGAGGCAGGAGAGCACCGCTTCGCCGGCCGCCCCGTTCACCGTGCACACGCCGCAGCTGCCGCTGGTGCAGCCGCGCTTGGTGCCGGTCAGGCCGAACTGGTCGCGAATCACCTCGATCAGCGTCTGGTTCGGCGCCACCGCGAGCTCGCGGGTGTCGCCGTTGACGGTCAGGCGGATGAACTGTTTTCTCACGCGGCCTCCCCTGCCCACGGCTTCTGGCGGCGCAGATCCTCGAGCGCGCGGCGCACCAGTGCGCGCACCAGCCGGCGCTTGTAACCGGAAGATGAATAGAGATTGGTCATCTCGCCGAGATCCCTGCGCGCGGCCTCCGCCGCCGCCTCGATCGATTCCGGCGTCAGGCCGCCCTCCTCGATGATGCGCGCCGACTGCAGGAGCGGTGCGGGCCAGGAGACGATGCTGCCAACCACGAGCCGCGCCGAGGTCAGCTTGCGGTTGCTGCCGGTCACGGCTGCGGCAATCGTCGCGAGCCCGTAATCGAGCCCGGTGCGCGGCGCCATCTTGATGAACGCCGTGCGGTCCCGATTGGCCGGGACGCGCACGGCCGTGACCAGTTCGCCCGGCCCGAGCGTCGTCGGCGCGAGCCCGTCGTTGCGGTAGAACTCGGCGAGTGGGATCTGGCGTGATCCGCCCGCGTGCTCGATGGTGACGCTGGCGTTGAGCGTCAGAAGCGCGGTGGCGCTGTCGACGCTGTTCAGCGCAAAGCATTCCTTCGCGCTGCGTATCACGTAGCAGATGTCGCCGCCGGTCTTGAAACAGGGCGGGCGCGCCCGTCGCCACTCCTCGCCCTGGTTCGTGTACCAGCAGCGGGTCGGCAGGTTAAGGTTGCCGCCCAGCGTGGCGGCGTTGCGCACGTGGCGGGAGCCCACCGAGCGGATCGCTGCGGCGAGCGAGGGAAAGCGTTCGCGCAGCACCGGGTGCTCGGCCAGAAAGCTGAGCGTGCAGGCGGCGCCGATGCGCAGCCCCCCGTCCGCAGCGGCCTCGAAAACCTTCAGTTCCGGCAGCTCGCCGATGCCGATCACGACCTGCGGCGTCTGCAGCCGCTGGCGCATGCCGATGACGAGGTCGGTGCCCCCGGCGAGCACCGCCGCGCGGCTGCCGTATTCCGCGAGCAGCGCAAGGGCGTGGCCGAGGTGATCGGGCCTGACGTAGTCGAAGGGGGGAAGGTGCATCAGCCGGATTCAGCCAGGCGGTTACCAAACCGACCTTAAGGGACCACGGGCCCCTGTCTGCTGACCCAGGTCAGCTCCCCGCCTGATTTTCCGGGGGAAATGGGGGACTTTTCCTTTTGAGGCCGATGGGCAACGTCAAAAAATCGGCGGCATTCCAGTGGGGTTTGCGGCCCAAATACACGCTTTTCGGTTACCTAGCCGTCTCCTTTCACCCGGAATCAAAAGACTCTTACATAACGACATGATTTGGGATACATTACTGCGCACACTCGTAAGGTCTCGTCAAGAAGGGCCGCGGGTCCCACTCAAGGAGGGAAGGACATGACGAGACTGATCACCGCTATCGCGACCGCGTTTCTCGGCCTCATCGGATTCACCGCCCAAGCCAGCGAACTCGACATCCGGGTGGACACGGCCACCCAGATGCTGCAGGACCTGAAGCGCATCCCCGAGAACGCCATCCCGCCCGCCCTGCTCGCCCGGGCTTACGCGGTTGCGGTCATCCCCAGCGTCATCAAGGCCGGCTTCGTGGTCGGCGGCACCTACGGCAAGGGCATCATCGTGGCGCGGCGCGCGGACGGGCAGTGGAGCAACCCGGCCTTCGTGCAGCTCACTCAGGGCAGCATCGGCTTCCAGGCCGGCGCCCAGTCCACCGACCTGATCCTGGTGTTCAAGACCCAGCGGGCACTCGACGGCCTGTCCAGCGGCAAGATCACTCTCGGCGGCGACGCCTCGATCGCGGCAGGTCCCGTCGGCCGCCAGGCGACCGCCTCCACCGACCTGCAGATGCAGAGCGAGATCTATTCCTACGCCCGCAGCCGCGGCTTCTTCGCCGGCGTGTCGCTCCAGGGTGGCGTGCTCAGCATGGACCGCAAAGCAAACGGGGAGTACTACCAGGGCGAGAGCAATCCCGCGAAGATCCTGACCGACAGCAGCATCCCGGCGCCGGTCCCGGCCCGGCGCTTCATCGACACGCTGGCAGCCGTCGCCCCGCCGCTGCAGGGCCAGCCCAATACGCGCGCCGCCAGCCGTGACCCCGACATGGAGGTCGCGCCGCCGGCCGGCGCGCGCACTTACGGCATCGACGAGGCGGCGCCGCCGGCCCCTGCCGAGGGCCCCTTCTAGCGCCGCTCCGACCGATTCCTCCGCATTGCGGCCCGTTGCTCCAATGGCCCGGGCCGCTTTTTTTTGATTGGGGACAGTGACCTATTCCCGCGCTGCAATCGCTTCACCGTCAGCGCTGACGGAAACAGGTCACTGTCCCCAATTGTCGAGCCGGCGCCGTTACGCCACCGTCACCTCGCACCTCACCGAGTTCGCGATGAAACAGTTGCGGTGCGCCGAGTCATGCAGTGCGCGCAGCTCGTCCGCTGTCACGCCCACCCCGCTCGCGAAACGCACCTGCGGGCGCAGCTCGACCCGGGTGATCGCGAGTGCGCCGTCGGTGTTTTTCCCGAGATGCCCGACCGCGTGGTCGTCGTAGGCCTCGACCACCAGCTTCTTTTTCGACGCGATGGCGAGAAAAGTCAGCATATGACACGCGGCCACTGCCGCAACGAAACTCTCCTCCGGGTCGACACGGCCAGCCCCTCCGCGATATTCGGGAGCGGCCGAGGCCTCGACCACGGGCCCGCCCTCGAATTCCCAACGGTGGTCGCGCGGGTAACGGTCGTATTCCATGCCGCTGCCCGTGTTCTGCCAGCGGACGGTCACCTTGTGTTCAGACATGTGTTCTCCTCGCGAAACGGGGACAGATTGATCATGGCCGCTGGGTCGCCACGGTCAGATGAGCAAACTGTCCCCGATTGTCATTCGAGCGGCCTCAGTTCGCCATGCTCGTTTATCGCCAGATGCAACCGCTCGCGGATCGAGTCCGGGGCGCTGGCTATTTCCGGCAGCCCCGCCCAGGAATGACTGTCGGCGATGCGCAGCACTTCCGGCCGCGAGGTCGATGCGCGGGTGAGCACGAGCAGGTTGCGCTCGTCTTTCGCCGGCACCACGAGTGTGTCGGCGTCCGGCAGCGGGCGGCTGCGTTGCGCGACGAGGCCCGATGAGTCGATCCCGAGCGTGTGCAGCCATGCGCCGGTTCGCACGTTAACCCGCCGGCCGTCACCACTGAACCACAACGCGTTCACCGGCGCCGCCGCGGTGAACACCCGCCGCGACGGCGCGCCGGACTGTGGCCGCCACAGTCGCACCACCCGATCGGCGCCGGCGGTGGCCAGCAACTCGCCATCGGCGCTGAGCGCCACCTGACGCACGCGGTACTCAGCCCCGCCGAGCACCGCCACCGAGCCCCGGCGCCAGTCCCAGCGGGTCAGCCCGTCATCATCGCCGGCAATCAGCACCGACTCGCCGTCCGGCATGACCGCGAGCTGGGGATGAACCGCACGGATCAGCACACGCGCGCGAACCGCGCCGCTTGCCGCATCCAGCACCAGCACCGAGCCGCGGCTCGCCGCCACCAGTTCGCCGCCGCCGGGCAGGAACTTCAGATCCTGCACGGCACCGTCGCCCTGGCTTGCAAAGAAGTCGCGCGGCGCGCCACCGGCTACCTCCCAGACGCGGATCGTGCCCGCGATCGAGCCGCTGGCCACCAGACGGCTCTCGGCGTCGAACGCGAGGCAGGTAACTTCCGCCGAGTGCCCGATGAAGCCGGGACCGCTATCGGCGCCGATGCGCAGCTGCGCCACCGGTCCGAGCGGCGCGATCTGGACATCCCCGGTGGCGGTGCCGATCGCAACGTGCTCGCGGTCCGGACTGACCGCAAGCTCGGCCGCGCCGGGGCCGACGGCCCGCGGAGGATCGGCGCTACGCCACGGCAGGGACCACAGCTTGATGGCCTTGCGGCCGTCGTAGGTCAGCAGTGCCGCAGCGCCGGGCAGGAAACGCGGCCGGGCGGCGCGCGTTGCCGGCGCGCTGCCCGCCCCGCCCATGCCCGGCTGGATGGCGGCGCCGAGGCGCCCACCGCCGGGCAGAGTCAGCCACTCCAGGCCGCGGCTCAGATTGCCGGCAACCAGGCCGGCACCGTCCGGGGAAAACGCCACCTGCCACGGCCCGTTGCCCTCGCGGGCCAGCACCGGCCGGCAGCCAGCGGAGAGATCCCAGAGCCGCAGATGGCCGGTGCTGTCCGCCGTCACCAGCCAGCGGCCGCTCGGATCAAAGCTTGCCGAAAGCGGTGCGCCGGGGTGCTCGCACTCGGCCGCGAGCGATTGCTCGCGAACCCGCCATACCCGCACGAAACGCTCGTCGTCACCAACCGCCAGAAGCTTGCCCAGCGCGCCCACCGCCACGACCGCTGCCGGCGAGCCGGTCACGATGCTGCCGACGGCGCTGAGTCCGTTCAGGTCCCACAGCGTCAGGCTGCTTACGCCGGGGCTGGCCTCGCTGTCGTGGGCCAGGTAACGGCCGTTCGCCGAGACCAGCGGCGATCCGGGCCGGGCTGCGGCAAGACGCGGCAACCGGCCGATGACCCGGCCTGCCGTAGCATCGCGCAATTCCAGTTCCCGCTCCCCCTCCAGCAGGACGGCGGAGTGGCCGAGCACAAACCGCGCGGTGCGCAACTCGGTCGGGCGCGGCAGGCGGGCAATCACCTGCCCGGTAGCAACGTCCCAGACGAGAATGTCGCCGCGGCTGGCGGCATCGACCGGCCAGGAAAGCGCCCGGCGCCCGCCGGGACCGAGCGCGCTCATGGCCGAGAGCGCCGGCTGTGGCTCCGGGATCGCGCCGTCACCGTCCGCCGCATCGCGGGCGGCAAGCCCGTCGATCTCGAACTCCCATGACAGCAGGCGGCCGGCAACACCCCGGCGAACGTCGGAGAACGATGCGCTCCAGGTCCCGGCCGCGCTCTGCTCGAGCAGCGGCAACAGCCCACGGTTCCGGCGCGAGTCGAAGCGGAACTCGCCCGCGCGGCCGGTGGCGGCGGCGTCAGCCACCCGCAGCATCGCCTGCCGCCCCGACGGTGCGCGCAGCACGATCTCCACATCCTGCGGCCTGGCGTGGCTCACGCGCAGCGTCAGCGACAGGCGCCTGCCGAAGCGCGCCGCCGGGAAGACACGCCGGCGCTGCAGCGGTCGCACTTCTTCGGCCGTCAGCGTCAGGCGCTGTTCGCGCCGGATGCCGGCGCTCCCGATGCGCCACACCGACACCTCGTGGCGCTCATCCAGCGTGGTGAGCAGCCCGCTGTCCGGATCCACTTCGAGATCCGTCAGTGGTGCCTCGGGGCGCGCCGTGGCGACAAGTCCCGCGAGGCTGCTGCTCAGTAACTCGGCGAGCCGGTCCTCGCGTTCGCTCGTCGGCTCGACCAGGCTCTGCATGGTGTAGAGAATCGCGCCATCGCGGTCGCCGCGCTGGGCCATGCTGCTCGCGCGCCGCTCCCAGAACTCCGCGAGCAGCAACCGGGCGCGCTCCTCGCCGCCGGGCAGTCCCGCGAGCCGCTCGCCGATGCGCTGCACCTCGGGCAGCCGGCTGGCGCGGCGACTCTGGCGAACGAGATAGTCGGCAAACAGCCGGTCGGCCTCGGCGCCAAAGCCGGGAAACAGGCGCAGCCGCTCCCACGCGTCGTGGGCCACCACGAACTCCTGCCGGTCCGCCGTGAGTGCCCTCACGTAGGGCCGCGGCAGGTACTCGCGGTACCACACGGGCAACGCGACCACGAGCGCCAGCACGGCGAGGGCCGCCGCCACCCCCTGCCAGGTGAACGGCAGGTTGCGGTTGACCCACAGCGCGGTGAAGACGCCCGCGTAGATGCGGTTGCGGACCGCGAGCTGGCCCTCAACGTCCACGAGCACGCCGAGATCGAGCAACTCGCGCTGCGCCGGCTGCGCGCGCTCCACCGGCACGCGGCTGCCCTTGCGCACACGCCCGTACAGCGTCAGGCGGGCGGCACGCCGCGGCGAAACCTGCGCGAGCTGCGCCGCGAGGTAGGCGAGGTGCGAATCCCCGCGCAGCGAGTTGCGTCCGAAGAACAGCCGCGCGACGGTCCGGTCGATGCTCGCTTCGTCCGCCTGCGCCGGCGCGCGTCGCGCGAGCGCGCGGTAAACCTTCTGTGACAGATACGGCTGACCGCCGGTCCAGTACCAGACGCGCTCGGCGATTGCGCTGCCCGCCTGCCCCGGAACACCCAGCCCGCGGCTGAGTGTGCGCAACTCGCCGGGCTGAAAATCACGCAGCTCCACCGCCGCGCTGACGCCGAACAGCGAATCCTGGCGGGCGCGGAGCTGCCGCGCGGCACCCGTGATGCCGAGCAGGCCGAAGGTCAGTCGCTGGTATTCGGGCTCGGTGGCGCGGGCGTCGAAACAGCCGCGGATCGCGTCGAAGAGCTCCCAGGCCTCGCGCTGCGCCGAGCACACCTCGATGCGGTCGAGGAAGATCACGACCGGCCGGGTCGTGCTCTCGAGAACGACCTCCAGGAAGAAATCCCGCAGCCGCTGGCGGATCGTCAGGCCGCTGCGCGACTGCCACCAGCCGGTCATCTCTGATCGAATGCGCAGTTCGCGCACGACGCGATAGGCAAAGCTGTAATACCAGCGGCCGACGTCGTCGGCCACATTGCGGCCGCCGATCTCGGCGAGATCGAGCGTGGCGACCTCGATGCCGTCGCCGCGCAGCCGGTGCGCGGTCTGCGCCATCAGGCTCGTCTTGCCCATCTGGTGAGGAGCCAGCACGTGGCAGAAGTCGCGCGCCCGCAGTCGCTCGTACAACTGCTGGTCGGCTTCGCGGAAGATATAACTCGGCCTGTCGGGCTGCACCGGGCCGCCGACCACGAAGAAGCTGCTGTCGGGCTCTGTCGGAATGCTCATGACGGGCTCGCCGCGATTCTCGCCGAACGCGACGGGGATAACCATCGCATCGCGGCAGGCGTCTTCGATTGCGCGCCCCGGCCCTTAGTTTCTATCATTCGCGCGGTCCACGCCCATGTCCCTTACGAGCGCATCAATTCTCGGCACCGCAGTCCTGCTCCCGGGTGAGCCGCCGGTGGTCTGCCGCGACACCGGCGCCGCGCGCTGGTGGGCGCGGCCGGCCGCCCGCTGGCTCGCGCGCCGGGAGATGCGCGCGCTCGCCGCACTGGCTGGCGAGAATTCTTTTCCCGTACTGCTCGACTGGGACGGACGACGCCTCCTTCGCAGTGCGATCGCCGGCGTGACGATGCGCGAGGCCGCCCCGCGCGATGCGGCATATTTTCGCGCGGCGCTGCGCGTGCTCTCGCGCATGCACCGGCGCGGTGTGGCGCACAACGATCTTGCACGCGAGGAGAACCTGCTGGTGACCACGGCGGGCGAGCCGGCGCTGATCGATTTCCAGCTGGCCTGGTGCGACAGCTCCCGCGGACGTCTGTTCCGCCTGATGGCTCGCGAGGACCTGCGCCATCTGCTCAAGCACAAGCGCTGCTACTGTCCGCAGCGGCTCACCGCGCGAGAGCGCCGCCTGCTCGCTGCGCCCGGCACCGCCGCGCTGCTGTGGCGCGCCGGCCCGCGACGGCTGTTGCGGGCGATTGCCCGTGCGGTGGCGCCCCGGCGCTGAACTGATGCAGGGGGCCCAGGCGCCCGGCACGAAGGAGCACTGACGTGGAGATCTCGCAACCGAACAACGCCACAGCGAGCCTCGCGGCCGAGCGCCGTTTCGGCATCCGGGTGAGCGCCCCGTCCGGCGATCCCTTCAGCCGTCTGGTCGGCGCCGAATGGCACAGCTTCCGCTGGTTCGCGACCCGGGAGGAACGAGACCGTGCCATGCGGGAGATGGCGGCGCGGCATCGTTACTCCCGCATCGGGGATGAGCCGAGCATCGTGCTGGAAAGCGTCGAGCGCTGACGCGGCAGCCGCCGGGCAGGTCCGTTTGCAGCCGATCAACCGCTTGACCCGGTCGTGGTGCCTGCTCGCCTGCCTGATCGCAGCGGGTGCGGGGGCCGCAGAGCCGGGCGGTCGCATCGTGGTGACGGCAAAGCGCGAGCCCGCGGAGTCGCTCAACCTGGTCGGCAACACGGCGCGCATCGAGGAAGAGCGGTTGCGCCTGCTCGCGGCCACCCACGCCGCCGACCTCGGGCGCCAGAGCGCCGGCACCTGGCTCGCGCGCGGCACGGAACAGGAGAGCCTGCCCTCCATCAGATCCCCGGTGCTCACCGGACCGGGCTCCTGCGGGGCGTTCCTGATGCTGGAAGACGGCGTGCCGATCCGGCCGGCAGGCTTCTGCAACGTCAACCAGCTGTTCGAGGTGCTGACCGAGCAGGCGGTTGCGATGGAGGTGCTGCGCGGACCATCGGGCGCGCTGTACGGCGCCGGCGGCATGCACGGCACGCTGAACTTCCTGTTGCCGGAGCCCGGTGGTCCGGATGGATTCTCCGGCAGCGCCGAACTCGGGCCGTATCACTACTACCGTGGCAAGGCCCGCTGGGACGCACGGACCAGCGCCGGCGCGCTCACCGGCGGCGCCATGTTCGATCACGACAGCGACTTCCGCGCGGAGGCGGGTTATCAGCAGGCGAAGGCCTTTGCGAAGCTGCGGCGCGAACTGGCTGCGGGCGAACTCGACGTCGGCTTCGCCGCAACCGTGCTCGACCAGGAGACCGCCGGCTTCATCGTCGGCGAGGACGCCTACCGCGACCCGGTGCTTCGCACCGGGAACCTCAACCCCGAAGCCTATCGCG
>CAZFWB010000073.1:0-15060 GCA_964522655.1 uncultured Chromatiaceae bacterium
GAGCTGCGCGTCGCGGAAGGCGGCCGCGGGCCGGGCGCAGGCGCCGAGGTACAGCCCGGCGGCGGCGCCCCCGGCCGCCACCACGAAAGCGCGCCGGGAAAGCCGCGAGACGCCCGGTTCGCCGGGCCCGGACAGGCGCTGCTCAGCGGTCATAGCCGCCCTCGTTGGGAAACTGCTGACAGTCTATTATCATAACAATATGATAATTTGCGGTGCAGCATGACCGCGACCCACATTTCCCGTTTCGCCTTCCCAACCCTGTTCGCCGTGGTTTTCATCGACCTGGTGGGCTTTGGCATCGTGATTCCCCTGGTGCCGTTCTACGCCGAGCGGCTTGGCGCCGGGCCGGAACTGATCACGCTGATCATCGCCTTGCACGCCTTGTTCCAGGCCGCCGCGATGCCGCTCTGGGGCGCGCTGAGCGACCGCGCCGGGCGGCGGCCCGTGCTGCTCGCGAGCATGGTGGGGCACGCCGGCTCGTACCTGCTGATGGGTTACGCCGACTCGCTGTGGCTGCTCGCGCTCGCCCGCATGCTGAGCGGCGTGACCTCCGCCAACCTCGCCACCGCCTACGCCTATATTACCGACATCACCCCGCCCGACCAGCGCGCCGCGGCCATGGGCAAGATATCCGCCGCGTTCGGCATGGGCTTCGCGGTGGGTCCGGCCATCGGCGGGCTGCTCGCCGGCGGCACCACGATGGAGGACGCCAACCTGCTGCGCCCCGCGCTTGCGGCAGCGTTGTTCTCGCTTGCCTCCGCCGCGTCCATTTTCGCCTTCCTGCCGGAGACTCACCGCTCACGAGCCGGCGGCGAGGCGCAGCGTGAGCGTCGCGGCGTGCTGACCGATTTCGGGCGCATCACCCGCCGGCCGGTGATCACGCTGATGCTGAGCCTCGCCCTGCTGGTGGTGACATTCATGGCGGTGCGCGAATCCATTTTTCCGCTGTGGGCGCATTACCGGCTCGGCTTCAACGCTCGCGAACTCGGCATCGTGCTCGGCTTTACCGGGCTTCTGATCAGCACCATCCAGTTCACGGCGATGGGCCCGCTCAGCGAGCGCTTCGGCGAACTCGGGCTGCTCAAGGCGGCGGTGGTGCTGTTTGCCGCCGCCTGGGTCGGGCTGTCCCTCTCGGGCAACATGCTCGCCTGCCTCGCGGCACTGACGCTGCAGGGGTTCGGCACCGCGTTCTTCCAGACCTGCATGCAGAGCCTGATATCGCAACGCGCCGGATTGCACGAGCGCGGCCTGGTGCTCGGCGTGTACCAGTCCTCGAGCGCGCTCGCCCGTTTCATGGGCCAGGCCATGGCGGGAACGCTGTACGGCCAGATCGGCGTCAACGCGCCGTTCCTGATCGGGGCCGCCTTCATGGCGCCGGCCATGTGGCTGACGCTGCGCATCGGGCGGCGCATCGGCGCGCCGCCGCACGAGTCGCCAGGCGGCACATGATGCCGCAGGCGATACAGGCGCCGCGGAAGGCGTGCAAGAATGCAGCCCGCGGGGTTTGCGACCAGGACGCTCCGGCCACGACACGATGATCAGCTACATACTGCGCCGCATCGGCATCGCTATTCCGACGCTCGCCGTCATCGCCACGGCAGCGTTCTTCCTGATGCGCGCGGCGCCCGGCGGACCGTTCGACGCCGAGGCCGACCTCGAACCGGAAGTGCTCGAGAACATCCGCGCGGCCTACGACCTCGACAAGCCGCTGTTGACGCAATACGCGCTGTACGTGCGCCGGGCACTCGGCGGCAACTTCGGGCCGTCGCTCGTCTACAAGGACTTCGGCGTCACCGAACTGATCAGCATCGGCCTGCCGGTCAGCGTGCGCCTGGGGCTGAGCGCGATGGCGCTCGCGGTCGTGCTCGGCGCGCTCACCGGTATCGTCGCGGCGCTGCGCCAGAACCGGTTCATCGATCACGCCGTCATGGCGCTTGCCATGACCGGCATCGCGGTGCCGAGCTTCGTCACCGCGCCGATCCTCGCCCTGGTCTTCGGCCTCTACCTGCGCTGGCTGCCGGTGGCCGGCTGGAACGACGGTGCGCTCGCGAACATGGTGCTGCCGGTCGTCGCGCTCGCCCTGCCGCAGATCGCGATCATCGCGAGGCTCACGCGCGGCGGCATGCTCGAGGTGCTGCGCTCGAACTTCGTGCGCACGGCGCGCGCCAAGGGCATTCCGGAGGCCCGTGTGGTGCTGCGCCACGTCCTGCCGTCGGCCGTCATCCCGCTGGTCGGCTACCTCGGTCCGGCGATTGCCGGCGTCATGACCGGTTCGCTGGTGATCGAGCTGATCTTCAACCTGCCGGGCGTCGGGCGCTACTTCGTGCAGGGCGCGCTGAACCGGGACTACCCGCTGGTCATGGGCATCGTGATCGTGTACGCGAGCTTCATCGTCACCCTCAACCTGCTCTCGGACCTCGCCTACGCGGCCCTCGACCCGCGCATCCGCAAGGGGTACCGGTGAACACGACGCGGACCAACGTGCTCGGCTCGCGCCCCATCGCCGCCGCGCTGAGCGGCCAGGCGCCGCAGTCGCTGTGGCGGCAGGCCGCGAGGCGCTTCCGGCGCAACCGCGCCGCCATGGGCAGCATCTACGTGCTGGTGCTGATCGGCGTCACCTCGATCCTGATCCCTGCGCTCTGGCCGCACGGCATCGAGGATGCGAATTGGGAGAGCATCCTCAGCCCGCCGACGCTCTCGAACTGGCACTGGTTCGGCACCGACGCCAACGGACGCGATCTTTTCGTGCGCGTCTTCTACGGCGGGCGGGTGTCGCTGACCATCGGGCTGCTGACCACGCTGGTGGCGCTCTCGATCGGCGTCGTCTACGGCTCTCTCGCCGGATTCACCGGCGGGCGCACCGACAACCTCATGATGCGTTTCGTCGACGTGCTCTATTCGATGCCGCTGCTGTTCTTCATCATCATCCTGGTGACCGTGTTCGGGCGCAACATCTACCTCGTGTTCGTCGCGATAGGCTGCATCGAGTGGCTGACGATGTCGCGCATCGTGCGCGGCCAGACTCTGGCGGTGAAGACGCGGGAATACGTCGAGTCGGCGGTGGCGATCGGGCTCACGCGCGGCGCGATCCTGCGCCGCTACATCATCCCGAACGTGCTGGGGCCCGTGGTGGTCTACGTCACGCTGCTGATTCCCACCAACATCGTGGTGGAGAGCTATCTCTCATTCATCGGGCTCGGGGTGCAGGAGCCGCTGACGAGCTGGGGCCTGCTCATCTCGCAGGGCGCCGGCCAGCTCGACACCGCGCCGTGGCTGATTTTCTTCCCCGCCACGTTCCTCGCCGTGACCATGTTCTGTTTCAACTTCATTGGCGACGGGCTGCGCGACGCGCTCGATCCGTCAAACCGCTGAAATGCGCCGCAGCGCCCCTGCCCCGCGTAACCGCCGATGACCACGCTGCTCGAGGTGGAGCGTCTTTGCGTCGGATTCCGCACCGACAACGGGCGGCTCGACGCGGTGAGCGATCTGAGTTTCTCCGTGGCGCAGGGCGAGTGCCTCGGCGTCGTCGGCGAATCGGGCTCCGGCAAGAGCCAGACCTTCCTCGCCATGCTGGGACTGCTGGCGCCGAACGGCTCGGCGAGCGGCTCGGCCCGCTTCGACGGCCGGGAGCTGCTGAACGCGCCCCCCTCCGCCCTGAACGACCTGCGCGGCGGCGGCATCGCGATGATCCTCCAGAACGCAATCTCCAGGCGGACGCCGACCATGCTCATCGGAGAGAAGATGAACGAGGTGCTGGTCGCCCATCGCGGCGTGAGCGGCGCGGACGCACGCCGGCGGGTGCTGGAGGTGCTGCAGATCGTGCGTATTCCAGACGCGGCCGAGCGCATGCGCGCCTATCCGTTCGAACTCTCCGGCGGGATGCGCCAGCGGGTCATGATCGGGCTCGCCATGCTTTGCAACCCGCAGCTGCTGATCGCCGACGAGCCGACCACCGCGCTCGACGTCACCGTGCAGTCGCAGGTGCTGAAGCTGCTGCTGGGACTGAAGCAGCACACCCGCTCCGGCATCGTGCTCATCACGCACGACCTCGCGGTCGTGGCGGGCCTGAGCGACCGCGTCATGATCATGTACGCGGGCCGGGCGGTGGAACTCGGGCCGGTCCGCGACATCTTTGCGAAACCGCGACACCCGTATACCGCCGGCCTGCTGCGCTCGGTGCCGAGCCTTTCCCACGATCCGCGCGAGGATCTGCCCACCATTCCGGGCCAGCCGCCCGACCTCGAGCAGTTGCCGCCGGGCTGCCCGTTCGCGGAGCGCTGCGCGCACGCGATCGAGCGCTGCCTCCGCGAACGTCCGGCGCTGCGCGCGGCCGGGCCGGGCCGCATGGCCGCCTGCCACCGCTGGGAGGAACTCGCGTGAGCGCGCCGGCCGGGGAAGCACTGCTTCAGGTGCGCGACCTCAAGGTGCATTACCCGGTCCGCGGCGGGGGGATGCTGCGCCGTAAGCGGCTTGCCCTGCGGGCGGTGGAGGACGTGAGCTTCGACCTGCGCGAAGGCGAGTCGCTCGGCATCGTCGGCGAGACCGGTTGCGGCAAGTCCTCGCTCGGCAAGGCGCTGCTGCAACTGGTGCGGCCGACCGCCGGCCGCGTCGTCTGGCAGGGCCGGGATCTCTGCGTTCTGCCGCCGCAGGAGCTGCGCCAGGTCCGCCGGGAAATGCAGATCATCTTCCAGGACCCGCTCTCCAGCCTGAACCCGCGCATGACGGTCGGGGAGATCGTCGCCGAGCCGCTGCGCGTACACCGGCCGGAATTGAGCGGCGAGGAGCGCGAGCAGGCGGTTGCCGACATGTTCACCCGGGTCGGCCTGCGGCCGGACATGACCGGCAGGTACCCGAACGAATTCAGCGGCGGACAGGCGCAGCGCATCAGCATCGCGCGCGCCATGATTCTTTCCCCGCGCGTCATCGTCTGCGACGAACCGGTCAGCGCGCTCGACGTGTCGATTCAGGCGCAGATCTGCAACCTGCTGCGCGAACTGCAGCGCGAGACGGGCGTATCGCTGGTCTTCATCAGCCACGATCTGGCGATCGTCCGTTACATGTGCCAGCGGGTCATGGTCATGTACCTCGGCCGGGTGATGGAACTCACCAGCCGCGAGGCGCTCTTCGCGCGCCCGCTGCATCCCTACAGCCAGGCGCTGATCGGCGCCGTGCCGGAGCCGGACCCCGACCGGCCGGTGACCGAGGCGCCTGCGCTGGAGGGCGAACTGCCCTCGCCGGTAAACCCGCCGCACGGTTGCGTGTTCAACACCCGCTGCCCGATGAGCGTGCCCCACTGTATCAGCGCCCGCCCGCCGCTCGAGGACGCCGGCGGCGGGCACATGGTCGCCTGCCACCGCTGGCGCGAGATCGCACCCTGAAATGGGGACATTCCTGATTTCCGCTGAAATGGGGACATTCCTGATTTCGCAGGAGAAGAGCCGATGACCACCAGACGCTGCTACATGATCGTGGTGGCCGACCTCGCCGATCGGCCACGCTTTCTCAGGGATTACGCCAGCGTCGTGCCGAAGCTCGTCGAGCAGCATGGTGGCCGTTACGTCGCGCAGGGCAGCGGCGGGGAATTCCTCGAGGGCGGATGGTGCGCGCATCCGAGCGCGCTGGTGTCGGAGTGGCCGAGCAAGGCTGCGGCGCTCGCCTTCTGGAACTCGCCGGAGTACGCCGAGGCGAAGAAGCTTCGCGCCGGCACCGGCCGCTTCCAGGTGCTGCTGATCGAGTCGGGCTGAGACGCATGAACCTTCCCGAAGTCCTCTGGACCATCGCCTATTGCACCTTCCTGACGGGAGCCGCCTGGTCGTTTCGCACCAACGGCGCCACGCCCGCCGTGTGGCTGATGGGAGCCGGCGCGGTCATGCGCTGACCACGGCTAGGCGAGCATTTTCCCGCGGGTTTCTATCACCCACGGCATGGCGAGCACGCCGAGCAGGGGGATGAAGCCCACGTAGAACAGTACGTCGAAGGCGGCGCCCGCGCCGCGCGCGGCGATCGAGCCGACGAGAAACGGGCCGACTGCCGCCACCACCCGGCCGATGTTGTAGCAGAAGCCCGCCCCGGTGCCGCGCAGGCGCGTCGGGAAAAGCTCGGGCAGGTAGTAAGTGAAGCTGCCGAACACGCCGAATACGGACAGCCCGATGGCGAAATACAGGTACAGCCGCACCTGGGGCGGCAGGTCGAGTCCGAAGGTGGCAAAGATCGAGGCTGCGGAGGCCAGCCAGTAGATCGTGAACATCGCCCTGCGGCCGAGGAGTTTCGCCGCCGGTATCGTCAGCAGCGTGCCGATCAGGCCACCGAGGTTGAACCAGCTCGTGGCGAGCGTCTTCCACTGCTCGACCATCGCCAGCGTCGCCGAGCCGTCCAGGCCCTGTGCCTCGGCCGCCTCGCGGGCGAGCCCGCCCGAGATCACCGGGATGAAGGCGTTGCAGCTCCACCAGGTGAGCAGCGCCGTCACCGCCATCAGGAAACCGGAGATCGTCGAAGGCCGGATTGCCGGGCTGAACAGCTCGGCAATGCTCACGTCCTTGTGCTCCCCCAGGCTCTTCCAGCGCTCGGGCTCCTTCACGAACAGCCGGACGAGGAACGCGGCGGCCGCCGGCAACAGCCCGAACAGGAACACGTAGCGCCAGGAAACCTCCGGGCTGTCGGCGAACCAGTTGCCGGCCACCTGCATGTTGACGAAGGTCGCGAGGAACAGGCCCATCGGCGCGGCCGTGTACAGCAGCGCACCGGCCTCGACGCGTTTTTCCTCCGGGACCGACTCGGCCACCATGGCCGCCCCTGCGGCCCACTCCCCGCCGATACCGAGCGAGGCCACTACGCGAAAGACCACCAGCCACCAGATGTTCGGCGCGAACGCGCAGGCGGCGGTGCCCACCGCGTACAGGAGCATGGTGAGCATCAGCGTGCGGGTGCGCCCGATGCGATCGCACACCAGCCCGAAAATGACGCCGCCCGCCGCCCAGCCGAGCAGCAATATCGAGGTCAGCAACCCCGTCCAGAACAGCGTCGCCTGCTTCGCCTCCTGCGAGCCGATCGGCAGTCCGAGGAGCGTGGGCACGCAGTTCGGCGCCACGTAGTTGAACAGCAATCCGTCGAAGACATCGAAGCCCCAGCCGAGCCACGCCGCGAACAGCACGGTCCACTGGTAGCGCGTGAACATAAGCATTCAGCGGCACCCCCGGGCGAAGCGGCGAAGGCGCGCTACCCGTCCGATGAGACAACGTCGCATCTATTCTGCGCGAACCAGCCGGGGCGATCGAGAGCGCAGCCCGGTCACTTCCGCACGTCGAGCCAGCGGCTGAGGCTCAGCCCGCGGGCGTTCTCCGTGAAACCCTGCACGTACGGCTTGACGAGAAACCGCCGCACGTAGAAGAACACCGGCACTACCGGCTGGTCGGCAAGCATCATCGCCTCGGCCTCGCTCAGCTTCGCGTACCGTGCGGACTGGTCCGCCAGAGCATTCGCCTCGCGGAGCATGCTGTCGTAGCGCGGGTTCGAGTAACCGGAGTAGTTCGACGGGTTGCCGGTCTCCACCAGGCTGAGGAAGCTGTACGGGTCGTCATTGGTCGCGAACCAGTTGTAGAGCAGCGCCTGGAAGTCGCGGGTACGCGCGCTCTTGTTGAGCGCGATGAGATCGCGATTGAGCGGACTCGCCCGCACTCCGACCGCCTGCCACATCGCCGCCATGGCGATCGCGAGCCTGCGGTTCTCCTCGAGCGTGTTGTAAACGAGGTCAAAGGCGAGCGGCTTGTCCGGACCATAGCCCGCCTCGGCCAGCAGCCGCCGCGCTTCGGCAATGCGCTGCGCCATCGGCTTCGCGGCGTAGTCGGGCATCGGCCGGCGGTAGTCCTCGATCGCTGGCGCCGTCATGCCGTAGGCGGGCGGCGAACCGGGCGTCACGATCTTCCCGACTATCCCCTCGCGGTCGAGCGCGAGTGACAGCGCGCGGCGCACGCGAACATCGTCGAAGGGCGGTTGGGCGTTGTTCAGCAGCACGTAGCCGAGCAGCAGGCTCGGCCAGATCTTCACCTCGCCGGGAATGCTCTTGCGCAGCGACTCGAGCTGCTCGTTCGGGAAATTGAGCAGGATGTCGATCTCGCCGGCGAGGTAGCGCTTGAGGCTGGTCGCCTGGTTGGCCGACGGATACCAGTTCACCTGGTCGAGTCGCACGGCGGCCGCGTCGAAGAACCCGGGATTCTTCACGATCGTGACGTGGTCATTGGGTATCCACTCGGCCAGCACGAACGGCCCGTTGCTGACCATCTTGCCGGGCCGGGTCCACTGGCGGCCAAGCGACTCGATCTGCTGTCTCGGCACCGGGCTCGCGACATTGGAGGCGAGGTTCTGCAGGAAATACGGCGCCGGGCTCTCGAGCCGGTAGATCACCGTACGCGCATCGGGCGCCTCCACGCCGAGCTGCTCCGGCGGCAGATCGCCCCTGATGATGCGGCGCGCATTTTTCACCGGGTAGAAGAACGACGCGAAACGCGAGGCGGTCGCCGGCGTCACCACCCGGCGCGCCGAGTAGAGAAAATCTGCGCTCGTCAGCGGCGAGCCATCCGACCATTTCAGGCCGTCGCGCAGCTTGAAGGTATAGGTCAGCCCGTCCGGGCTGATCTGCCACGATTCGGCCGCGCCCGGCACGACCTTGCCGTTGACGTCGTAGGTCGTCAGGCCCATGAACAGGTCGTAGAGAATGTAGGAGGCCGTGTTGCCCGTGGCGATGTGCGGATCGAGGCTGTTCGGCTCGGCCGACGAGGAGCGGTTCAGCGTGCCGCCCGCGCCCGCCGTGCCGGCTGCCAGCAGGGCCACGGCCAGCGCGGCTGCGCAGGCTTTCCCCCTCACCCATCGGCTTGCCGGTGCCGCGGCCTGCCTCGCTGCCTGCGGAGCGGCGCAGCCCTGGGGCTCTGGGCGGGCCGATGCCCACCGCGCGCCCGCTCGTCGCACATCCCTGTACTCCTTGCTACGGGTTCCGCCGGCTGCTGTCTCCTGGCAGCCGGCTACACACGTACGCTCGCCGGGCACCGGCCCGCCCCTGAGTCGCCAGGACCGGCCTTTCGCATCTGCCGCGGGCATTGCCGGGCGGCCGGACGCAGATCGGGTATGCCGTGGCCGCGGAGGCCTGCGACGGGCGTGTCGAGCCAGCGAGGCAGGATGCCGAGCGCCTGCGAGACCCGAGTGAGCGGAAGACAGGACGTCTGTAGCGAACGTCCCGGAGCAGGCCTTCGCGGCCGCGGCGTTGTCGCCACCGCGGGCGAACGCTGCGCCGCTCCGCAGGGAGCCGGGCACGGCGCGGAACGGTTTCGCTGCCCCCGTCCACCGGCCGCCCGGCGAGCACCAGCAACGTCGAACGCCACGAAAGAACAGGCAAGACAATGCAACAAGTCCGATCACCGGCAGGACCCTCCCTTTTCCCTAGCGCGACTTGCGCGTCAGGTGCACGTGATGGTGGTAGTGATCGCCCCGGTACCAGGCAACCAGGCGCTCCACCGGGCGGCGCCTGCTGTCGAACACCACGAGGCGGATGTGCACCAGCGGCGCGCCGACCGTCGTGTTGAGCAGAGAGGCGAGCCGCCCGTCGGCCAGCGTCGCGCTGATGACCTGGTCGGCGGCGGCGATGTCCACGCCCTTGCGTTCCAGCAGCGTGAGCATCGGGCTCTCATTGAGCTCCTGCAGGTCGAAGCGGACCTTGAGCGATGCGGGAATGTAGGTCACGACGTAGCCGACCGGCTGGCGGTCGTGCAGCCGGACGTGAGAAGCCTTCTGCACGCGCGCGCCCTCGGGCAGGTCGAGATCCTTGCGGGTCTCCGGGTCGGCATCCACCTCCACCACTTCGCTCTGGGTGACTCGGCTGGTCTTGCCGAGTCGCTCGACTTTTCGCAACAGCTGGTCCATTTCGCCGACGACCGGCGCGTCGGCCAGATCCTCTACGACGAAGGTGCCGCGGCCGGGCTGGCGCACGACCAGGCCCTCGTCGACCAGCATGTCGACCGCCTTGCGGGTCGTGATCCGCGATACCTGGAACAGGCGGCACAGCTCCTCCTCGGTCGGCAGCCGTTGCCCGGGCCGGTAGCTGCCCTGGTAGATCCAGTCCCGCACGGCGGAATAAACCTGTATATAACGGGGACTGCGGATCGAGTGGTCGATCAGCTCGGTTTTCGCCTGCACCATCGCCGTAGCCTCACGCGAGCGGCCGCAGGCCGCCAAGAGGTAATAACGTCATACAAATATGATAATGTCAAAGCCGGCCTCAGGGGGATATAAAGAAGCAATGCCAGACAAGAACGAGCCGATGGTGCGGGCTGACGGCACCTACCCGAGCGCAAAGCTGCGCCAGGACGTGATCACCGCCGCCGTGGTCCAGACCCGGGTGCAGGGCGTGGACGGCGCCAGTCCGGGCCCGGATCTGCGCCGCAATCTCGATTACTTCCTCGAGTGCATCGACATCGCCCAGGGCTACGGCGGGCGCAGCGATCTGCTGCTGTTCCACGAGTTCCCGATCACCGGCTTCTCGGAATGGACCCGCGACCAGCACTACCGGATCGCCATCGAGGTGCCGGGACCGGAGGTCGCCGAGGTCGCGAAAAAGGCCAGGCAGTACAACTGCTACATCGTGTTCGGCACCTACGCGCGCGACGAGAAGGACTGGCCCGGGCACATCCTGCACCTGATGGTGATGGTCAGGCCGGACGGCACGGTGGCGAAGCACTGGAAGCAGCGCAACGTCCGCGGCATGTTCCCCGGCTCGGAACAGTACACCTCGGTGATCTACGACGTGTACGACCGGTTCGTCGAGATGTACGGGCTCGACGCGGTGATCCCGGTCGAGCGCACGGACATCGGCAACATCGCAATGTCGGCGGTGCAGTTCGAACCGGAACTGTTCCGCTGCATGGCGATGAAGGGCGCGGAAATCATCTGCCGCGTCGCCACCGGGGGGTTCGAGTCGGAGGACATGCGGCTCACCTCCTATCACAACAGCGTCTACACCATGATCTGCAACAACTCGGTCAGTACCCATGGCCGCAATCCGGGCTTTTTCGAGGACACCGCGTTCGGCGGTCCCGGGCGCTCGGCGATCTACGCGCCGCGCGGCGTGGAGATGGTCAAGGCGGGTGTATTCGAGACCAAGCAGCTTGCGCGCATTCCGATCGCCGAGTTCCGCGCCCGCCACCGCATCCCGGACCTGCACCTGAAACTCTACAAGCCCGTGCTGGACCAGTACCGGGAGCGCTACGACGCGAGCCTTTACCTGCAGTACCTGCCGAAGGACAAGCGCGACGCGTTCCGGCACTTCCAGGAGAACTCGCGCTGGACGCACTTCTGGTAATGGTGGCGGCCACGCGGTAACCGGCCCCGGATTCCGCACAGCCCACCCCGGGCTTCCAGCGTGATGCCAGGACCGACATCGCGTGACGCTCCCGCAGAGTGCTGCGGCGGGCTGCGCGGTGGAACTGCCCGCGGCGCGACCGCGCGGTGAGCGCGCGCATGTTCCAGCCGGATACTTCCGCCGCGCGCATCGGGCCGTTCTGGTTGAGCCACGGCTGGAGCCGTCGCAACGCGGCAACCGTGTGGGCGGCATCGCTCCTGACGATCGGCACGGTCGCGTTCATGAGCTTCGTGCAGCCGTACGTGCTGAACGAGATCGTGCATCTGCCGAAATCGCAGCAGGGCTCGATCACCGGCATGCTCGGCGCGATCCAGGAGATCGTGGTGATCTCGCTCGCTGGCTTCGTCGGCGCGTGGTCGGACCGGGCGGGACGACGGCGGGTGTTCTACCTCGGATTCCTGCTGGTTGCGGCCGGCTACGTGGTCTTCCCGTTCGCGACCAGCGTTGCCGAGCTGATCGTGTACCGACTGGTGTTCGCCATCGGCGTGACGCTGACGCCCCTGATGCTCAGCGCCTGCGTGGTGGATGCGATCCAGGAGGGCTCGCGCGGCCGGTGGATCGGTTCGAACAACCTGCTGCAGGGGCTCGGTGTCGTACTCATGTCGTTGCTGCTGGCGAAGACGCCGGCCTGGTATGCCTCCATGGGCGCCGATGCCGTCGCGGCCGGGCGCTACGCCTACTGGACCGCCGCGGGGGTCGCACTGCTCGCCGCCGCAGTCGTCGCCGCGGGCCTGCCCCGCGTCGTCCCCGACCGCAGCGGTGGTCCGCGCGCAACGCTGCGCGCGCAACTCTTCCGGGCGGCGCGCTTCGCGCTGGTCAACCCGCGGCTCGCGCTGGCCTACGGCGCGGCGTTCATCGGCCGCGGCGATTTCACCGTGATCGGCTACTTCTTTTCCCTGTGGATCGTGCAGACCGGGCTTGCCCACGGGATGGGATCCGGACCGAGCCTCGCCCGCGCCGGCATGCTCTTCGGCATCGTGCAGGGCGCAGCCATGATGTGGGCGTTCTTCATGGGAATGATCGTGGACCGCATCAATCGCGTGTCCGGGCTCTGCGTCGCCCTCGCGCTTGCGGCCGCCGGCTATGTTCTGCTCGGCAGCGTCGAAGACCCGTTCGCGCGCGATTTCGTGCCCATCGCGATATTCGTCGGCATGGGCGAGGTCAGCGTCATCGTCGCCAGCGGCGCCCTCCTCGGCCAGGAGGCGCCGAGCGAGCACCGCGGGCCGATCGTCGGCTTCTATAACGCCGTCGGCGGAATTGGCATATTGTTCGCTACTTTCGTGGGCGGCCTGGTATTCGACCGCATCGGCGGCACGGCGCCTTTCACGATGATGGGCGTACTGAACGCCGTCCTTCTGCTGCTGGCGCTGTGGACGCGCCTGCGCGCCGGCGCGCCCCCTATCGCGCAGACAACGGGAGCACATTAGATGAACAGCAAGCCACTCGGACACTCCGGCCTGAAGGTCTCGGCGGTCGGCCTGGGCTGCATGAATTTCGGGCTGATGTGCGACCAGCCGACGGCGGACTCGATCGTGGATGCCGCGCTCGACTCGGGGGTGAATTTCTTCGACGTCGCGGACATCTACGGCGGTCCCGCCGGCAAGGCCGAGACGCTGCTCGGCAAGGCGCTCGGCGCGCGCCGCGCCGGGATCGTGCTCGCGACCAAATTTGGCGCGAAGCTCGGCGGACGTGGCGGCGCCGCCGAGGGGGGCGGTACGCGCGACTACATCATGAAGGCGGTCGAGGACAGCCTCGCGCGACTCGGCACGGACTACATCGATCTCTACCAGCACCATTTTCCGGATGCCGGCACGCCGGTCGAGGAAACCCTGCGTGCGCTCGAGGAGTTGATCCGCGCCGGCAAGGTGCGTCACGTCGGCTGTTCGAACTACAGCGGTGAGCAGCTGAAGGCGGCGACCATCGCAGCCAAGGCGGGCAAACTCGCCGGCTTCGTCTCGGCGCAGAACCGCTACAGCCTCCTGCACCGCGCGATCGAGAGCGACCTCGTGCCGATCGCCCAGGGACAGCAGATCGGCATCATCCCGTACTTTCCGCTCGAGAGCGGACTGCTCAGCGGCAAGTACCGGCGTGGCGAGAAGCCGCCTGCCGACACTCGCTTCGGCAAGTGGGGCGGCGGCGGCGTTTTCGTATCCGAGGCGCGCTGGGCGATCGTCGAGAAGCTGCAGGCCTACGGCGAGAGCATCGGCCGCTCGGTGCTCGATCTCGCCATCGGCTGGCTCTCCGCGCAGCCCTTCGTGTCGAGCGTGATCGCCGGGGTGACGAGGCCCGAGCAGATCCGGGCGAACGTGCAGGCGGCGAGCTGGGCGCCGACTCCGGAGCAGGTCGCAAAGATCGGCGAACTGGCCGCCGGCGCGTAAGCACCGGCATTCACCGCTACGAATTGCGCCGGCGGTCCGTTTCGGTGCGCCGGCGCTCGCGACCGACGCTCGGGGTGATGCCGCCGAAGCGGGCGAAGGGATCGCGCCGGTCGTCTGCTGCGCGCCGGTCGGCGTGGCGCACGTAGCGGCAACCGCATTTCTGCCGGTCGCAGCCCGGCACCGGCAGGCTCGGCGCGCGCACCGCGAGGTAGCGCTGATCCTGCATCTGCAGCACGGCGGTGCAGGGCCGATCGGCGGTCGGGCGAATGGACACGGCGGCGAACGGGTTGGCCGGACGGACGACATCCGCCGGCACGACCCGGGCGCGTAACCCGCCACGGATCGCGTCGCGACGGCGCTGCACGTGCAGCACCACGAATGGTGAGGCCAGGCCGAGCGCGATGCCCAGCAGCGCCCACATGATGAGGCTCATGACCCGTGATCTCCGGCTGGAGCGAACCCCCTAGATAACCGAGATCTCGCGGGAAATCCGCGGCCCGGGTCACAGTGCAGAGATCCGGATATTTACTCGGCGCCGAACTTGAACTGCACCTCGAGACCGTAGTCGCGGCCACGCTGGGGATTGAGCGAGTACATGTTCGGGTAGACGTCGTCGTTGTCGCCATACACGCCGTTGCCGCCGGGGGCGATGGCGCCGTAGCCGAAGTTGACGAAGCTCAGGGCCGCCACCGGCGTGTCGTCGTCCATGAGGTTGCGCACGTAGGCGCTCACCTCCCAGCGCGCAGAGTCCACGCCGACCCGCAGGTTCACCAGCGTGCGGTCGTCCAGCCAGGCCAGGTTCGCCGTGTCGAAATAGCGCTTGCTCTCGTAGGCGAGATCCGTGCGGAACAGCAGGTTCCAGTCGGGATTGAGCGGCTTATTGACCACGGCGCCGAGGACCAGGTTGTGCTCCGGTGCGCTCGGGATCCACTGGTCCTCCACGTCACCGTCGCCGGTCAGGGCGGCGAGATTCGAGTCGAACCCCTTGCGGAACTTCGCGTGGGTATACCCGTAGTTGGCAATCAGCGTCAGCTCGTCGGTGACGGCGAACAGCGTCTCCAGTTCGCCGCCGTAATTGCGCGAGTCGCCGACGTTTCGCAGGATCGTGGTGACCAGGTCCTCGGTGTTGTTGAATCCGGGAAAGTCGTAGGCGCCGAAATTCTGGACCTGGAAGATGGACTGCTTGTCCCATTCGATCCAGAAGATCGCCAGATTGGCCTGGATGCGCCGGTCCCACCACTGGGTCTTGGCGCCGATCTCGTAGGTCCACTGCTCCTC
>CAZFWB010000074.1:0-14804 GCA_964522655.1 uncultured Chromatiaceae bacterium
TCTCCTCGGATGCGATGGCGGAGAAGCGACCTATCGGAGTGCACAGCACGGGAAAGAGCGCCTCTGTGCCGTACAGCGCGATGTAACGGTCCAGCACGTCGTACGGGGATGGGCTGTAGAGCGATATGAGGCGCCGGTACCGCAGAGCGACTTCACCAGCGGGCGCAATGACAAAGCTGGTCTGGAAATACAGGTTCGGAAAATTGATGTCGGCTTCATACGCGTTGCCCGCCAGAAAAATGCCATGCTGCGACGCGAGTTGTCCGAGCTCACGGTATTCCCGGCCGTCGATCTCTATTGCGGCTCTTTGGCGCCACTCGACGAAAGTTCGCGGCGTGGGTGCGCCAGTCAGGCTGTATTCGGGCAGGACAACCAGGCGGACGGGCAGACCATTGGCTTCGGTGAGCAGGCTGATGCTCTCCGACAACAGGCTACCGATCAGAGCGATATTCCGTCGAATGGCTTCGCGCGCGTCGTCCACGCCGGAGATCGACGCCAGCGACCGCGTGGTCGTCTGCAAGGCCAGCGCCTGATAGCAGCCGGCCTCAGCGTCATGATCGAGCATGCCCGGCGCTTCCTCGTCAGTACTGTTTCCGGGTGGTGAAGAGCCACCCGGTCAGCGTATGTCCATGTTCTGAACAAAACACTTATAAAACATTGCCATAAGTGACGTTATTCAGGTGAGTAGACAGCTGCATTTTCTGTCGCGCCGTACAATCGCGCACGGCGCGCTGGCGGTGCTGGCGGACAATCAGGAACCCGTCTCCTGCCGTGCAATATGGCCCACGGTGATGGTCGGAAGTTCATCGCCACGCAGATGCCGGTCCTCGATGCCCAGCAATATCGGCTCCGCAGCCCGGCGGTAGATATTGACCTTGGCATTGAACACATTATGGGTCATTCCGTGCTTGTCGTTGATTGCGAGTTTGCGGACGGTGAAGGTTCCGTCCGCCTGAGCACGCCCGGTCAGGTAACACTTGATCGACTCTATGGACTCGCCGGACAGTTCCAGTCCGCTCAGGCGAGACAAGTCGCTTTGCGCAAGATCCACAAAGTCAACGGCATTCAGGCGCTGGGTAGCCGAAGTTGCATCAGCGGATAGCGGCAGATCCGCTTCGAATGCGCCCATCAGAATCTGTCCCGGCATCGCGCGTTCGATCATGCGGGCCAGTTCGATGGTGACGTCACCAACGATCTGCGTACACAGTGTCGGGTTGAGGCCTTCCGCATGGTGGAACTCATAACAACTGCCGATGTGAAAGCAGGCGCGAAGAAGCGGTACCGTTCGGGCGCGTGCTTTTCGCCGCGCAATCGCGTTATCCGCGAGAACCAGATGCATAAAATGGTAAAGGCTGGTATTGGCATCGATTCCTGAATCGCGGTTCCAGATATAGAAACCGTCGCCCGTTCCCGAGCGGGCGAAATTTACGCGCCATTGACTCGCCAGCATCTTGCTATGGGCTGAATTGAGCGAGAAAGCGAGGCTATTCAGCTGCGTCATCTGTTCGAATGGGCGCAACAAACTGAATCCGACTATATCGAACAAGGCAACAGCGCGGTTCGGAATGTAGCTGACGCCAAAACGACAGATCATGCGGTCGAGCAATTCGGTTTCTTCTCGAGTCCCGGAGAGGGGCCGGCGCAGGCTTACGCGGACCGGCTCGACGTCGAGCAGGCGCGCCGTGTTGGTCAATTGGCGAATGGAAAACCGCCGGCTTCCGGTCAGCAGGCGCTCGAGGAAGCCTTGGCTGTCCGGACGCGTCTCGGCGGATTTTGTGGTTGCAGCAGCGGTATATTCAGCGATCGCGTAATGAGGAACGACCAGCAGCAACAGGCCATCTTCGTGGGGACACCACGCAATGAGCAGATTGCGACCGAGATTCCAGTGCCGGTAAAGTTGGCGATCGAGATCCACCAGGCTTCCGCGCCGGCGAAGATCGAGACCGCCGGCCAAACCGGAGAAGTCCATGGCGAAGTTCAGATCGGGGGACGGAAGGGCCCCTGGCGCAGTCTGTTCCATCTACTTCCTCGCCGGAATGACGGTCTCCCAATGGCTCGCGCCACGGGACGATCGGCCTGATACCATTACAGTCAAAGCCGAACGTACTTGATTGTCAGGCCGACGCGCAAGCGGTAGCGGCCGTCTGGCGGCACCGGTTTCCGGAGAGAAATGCGCTCGAAAATCCCGTCGCTGGCGATCCGTGAACTCCAGGATGTCGTTGGTCCGAAGGGCTACCTGGAGTCGCCGGAAGACCTGATGCCCTTTCTGTCCGAGTGGCGAGGCCTTTATCGCGGGGTGGCAGACCTGGTACTGCTACCCGCGAGTACAGAGGAAGCGTCGGCGATATTGCGCCTTTGCTCGCAGTACGGCATCGGCGTGGTGCCGCAGGGCGGAAACACGGGCCTCGTTGGAGGGGCCGTTGCACGCTCCACGTCCGATGCACGAGAGATTATCCTGTCAGCGCGACGGATGGCGGCAATACGGGAACTGGACCCGGATAATTACACAATCACCGCGGAAGCCGGCTGCGTACTGGCCTCCCTGCAATCGGCGGCTGCGGAGGCGGACCGTTTCTTCCCGTTGAGCCTCGCCTCTGAGGGCAGTTGTCAACTGGGTGGCAATCTTTCCACCAATGCGGGGGGAACGAATGTCCTGCGTTATGGAACGGCGCGCGAGCTGGTGCTCGGGCTGGAGGTGGTGCTGCCGGACGGGCGGATCTTCGATGGACTGCGCGCGTTGCGCAAGGACAACACGGGTTACGATCTGAAGCAGCTATTCATAGGCGCCGAGGGTACGCTCGGTTTCATCTCGGCCGCCACCTGCAAACTATATCCACGGCCGCGCGGCGTAGCGACCGCGCTGGTTGCAGTGCCAGACCCGCAGGCGGCCATAGCGTGCCACAGCCGGGCCAGGCTGGCACTGGGCGACGAGTTGATTGCCTTTGAACTGATCAGCCGCAAGGCCTTGTCATTCGTTCTGCAGTTCGCCCCAGACGTCCGTGATCCGCTGTCGCAGCCCGCTCAATGGTATGTATTGCTGGAGATTGCGACCGCACGCGACCAGGCGACCGCAGAGGAGGAGCTCGACGCGTTTTTGTCGGAATGCCTCGAGTCTGGGCTTGTCCATGACGGCGTCGTCGCCCGCAGCGGTACCCAGAGAGAGGAGCTCTGGGCGCTGCGGCATAACGTCTCCGACGCTCAGAAAGTTGGTGGCGCCAGCATCAAGAACGACATCTCCGTTCCGGTCTCGAGGGTCGGCGAGTTCATACGGCAGGCGGAGCAACTCGTCTGCACCATGCTGCCGGACATTCAGGTGATAGCCTTCGGGCACGTTGGTGACGGAAACATCCACTTCAATCTGACGCAGCCTCCAGGCATGGCGCCTGGCGAGTTTCTCGGGATGTGGGAGAAGCTGAGCGGGGCGGTCAATTCGGTGGCCGTGCGGCTTGGTGGCAGTTTCAGTGCCGAGCATGGCATCGGACTGCTCAAGGCGCCCGAACTCAGACGCCTGCGCAGCGGGGTGGAGCTGGAGCTGATGCGGACGATAAAACGTGCGCTCGACCCACGCTCGATCATGAATCCGGGCAAGGTTCTCAGCGACTAAGGTCACGGTTCGGGACCGGCTTCTCCCGCGAATGATACACTGCGCGAATTCTATTGCCGCACCAAGGGTCTTCGGGTCCGCGTAATAGACAATCTGAGTCCTGAGATACAGACATGACGAATGAGAAGCCGGATTCTCCGGGTAGCCAACGCCGTTTTTCCAGCAGGGTCGTAGATGGGCCTTCCCAGGCCCCAAGCAGGGCGATGCTGCGTGCGGTCGGGTTCAGCGAGACGGATTTCGAAAAGAGCCAGGTCGGAATCGCGTCCACATGGAGTATGGTGACCCCTTGCAACATGCACATTGACCGCCTGGCGAGGGAGGCGGCGGCGGGAGTGGATGCCGCCGGCGGCAAGGCCGTCATTTTCAACACGATTACCGTTTCAGACGGCATTTCGATGGGAACGCCCGGGATGCGATATTCCCTCGTGTCCCGGGAGGTAATTGCCGACTCGATCGAAACGGTCGTCGGAGCCGAGGGATTCGACGGATTCGTCGCGATCGGCGGCTGCGACAAGAATATGCCTGCCTGTGTGATGGCAATGGCCCGCCTCGACAGGCCATCGGTCTTCGTCTACGGCGGTACGATCAGGCCGGGCGCGGAGAGACGCGATATCGTTTCAGTGTTCGAGGCCGTAGGCGCCGCGGCCAGCGGACGCATTACCGGCGCGCAGCTGCTGGAGGTGGAACGAACTGCAATTCCAGGCCCGGGTTCCTGCGGTGGAATGTATACGGCAAACACGATGGCCTCGGCAATCGAGGCACTGGGACTGTCGCTGCCTGACAGTTCGGCGCAGGAGGCGGTATCTGAAAAGAAGGACGAGGATTGCCGCAGGGCCGGGGCTGCCGTCATGGATCTGCTGCGGCGGGGGATTCGGCCTTCCGACATCCTGTGCCGCGAGTCATTTGAGAACGCCATCGCGACGGTCATCGCCGTCGGCGGATCGACCAACGCCGTGTTGCACCTGATCGCGATCGCGTACGAGGCCGGCGTGCCGTTATCGCTGGATGATTTCACCCGCATCGGTGCGAAGGTGCCCGTGCTGGCGGACCTCCGCCCGAGCGGGCGGTATTCGATGTCCGAGCTGGTCGCAATCGGCGGCATCCAGCCATTGCTGAAGATGCTTCTCGACGCCGGCATTCTCCACGGCCAGTGCCTGACAGTCACCGGAAGGACACTGGCGGAGAATCTCGCCTCGACAGGAAGCTATCCGCCTGGTCAGCAAATAGTCCGCCCGCTCGACAACCCGATCAAGAAAGACAGCCACCTGGTCGTGCTTTACGGCAACCTGGCCCCGGAAGGTGCGGTCGCCAAAATCAGTGGCAAGGAGGGTCTCTCGTTTCGCGGTAACGCACGCGTGTTCGGCTCCGAGGAAGCAGCCTCCAAAGCAATCCTGGAGGGCATCGTGGTGGCCGGCGACGTGGTTGTGATTCGCTACGAGGGGCCGCGTGGCGGGCCAGGCATGCGAGAGATGCTCAGCCCAACCTCCGCCATCATGGGCCGCGGCCTTGGGGACAAGGTTGCGCTGATTACGGACGGGCGGTTCTCGGGGGGCAGCCATGGTTTCGTAGTCGGGCATGTCACCCCCGAGGCGGCGTGTGGCGGGCCGATCGCACTGATAGAGGACGGGGACGTGATCGTGATCGATGCGGTGGCCCGCTCGATAGACCTCGTTGTTCCGGCCGGCGTACTCGAACGGCGCCGGCAACAGTGGTCGCCCCCGCCTGACCAGCCACCGCTCGGCGCGCTGTCGAAATATGCGCGGCTCGTCAGCTCCGCCTCGCTCGGGGCAGTGACTACCAACGTCGACTGCTCTTGACCGGGTCGGCCGCATAGGCTTAACTTCGCCGCGCATGTCTCGCGCCGACCGTAAACACGCATCCAGGCAAGTAGGCCAGCGCGCCACACCAGCCTGCCGCGGTAAGGATGCCGGGTAGACGACGGTTGACCGGGATTTCGCGTTCGATGGAGCCCGCGACGGCCTGACCGAAGCGGGCTTTTTCTTGGTGCATACCGTTCGGCGCTACCGGCGCGCCTTAGGATATTGGGCATGAGCACATCAGACACCGACAGGTTCCCAGGACAGCCCCGGTCAGGTTCGGGCGACCGTAATTCGTGGCTGGTGTTGAAATTCGGTGGCACCAGCGTGTCGACCCGGCGCAGCTGGCAGATCATCTGCGACCTGCTCATTGAGCGGCTCTCGGCGGGCTATCGCCCGGTAGTCGTTCATTCGGCACTGGCTGGGATTTCCAACCGGATCCAGGCGGCACTCGGTCGGGCTCTGTCCGGGAACTTTCGCGACGACGTGGCGGCGATCGAGGCGGCGCACATCAACCTGGCGATGGAACTGGCGGTTGACGGTCCGGCGCTCATTGGCGCTTACATGCGCGAACTGGAGCAGTTGCTCGCGGGAATCCACCTGCTGGGCGAGGTGAGCCACCGGGTGCACGCCAAGGCGATGGCTTATGGAGAACTCATGGCGACTGCGCTCGGTGCTGCATACCTGCGTGGCCGTGGCCTCGAGGTGCACTGGCTCGATGCGCGGCACATACTGCGCAGCGTCGATCTGCCTAACACCAGTGAGCGCGCGCGCTTCCTGAACGCAAGCTGCCATTTTGATGCTGATGATGCATTACAGGGGCGATTTCACGCTCTTGGCGGGGTTGTCCTCACTCAGGGATTCATTGCGAGCAATGCGTCCGGCGAAACGGTAATTCTCGGGCGCGGTGGCTCGGACACCTCGGGCGCATACCTGGCGGCGAAACTGCAGGCGGATGGTCTGGAAATATGGACTGATGTTCCCGGCATTTTCAGCGCCAATCCTCGTATTGTCGACGGGGCAAGACTCCTGCGCACCCTGACCTACGCCGAGGCGCAGGAGATCGCGTCGACCGGCGGTTCCGTGCTTCACCCGCGCTGCATCGCTCCGGTCCGCAAAGCCGGGATACCGCTGAGGATCAAGGACACTTCCCGACCGGAGTTTCCGGGCACCCTGGTCACGAGTGATGCCGGCTCGGACGCGCCGCGGGTGAAGGCCATACTGGGCCGCACCGGCGTGACGCTCATTTCGATGGAGACGCTGGGAATGTGGCACGAAGTCGGCTTTCTTGCCGGCGCATTCCATTGCTTCAGTGAACTCGGCCTTTCCATAGATCTCGTTTCGACATCCGAGAGCAATGTCACCGTCACTCTCGATCCGGGCGCCAACTCGATAGACGCAGATATTCTCGCGAGGCTCGAGGTCGCGCTTGAGCGGCTTTGTCGGGTACAGATCATCGAAAACGTGGAAGTCGTTAGTCTGGTAGGACGCAGGATCCGCTCGGTCCTGCACGAGATTGGCCCGGCATTCGACGTTTTCGAGGAGCTGCCGGTGCACCTGCTGAGTCAGGCAGCGAGCGATCTTAACCTCAGCATCGTCGTAGAGCAGGGTCAGGCGCGAAGGATCATCCAGTCATTGCACGGGCTGCTGGTGCAGCCGGCAGGAAAGGACAGTGTTTTCGGTGCGACCTGGGAGGAATTGCGGCAGGGCACAGCCGGCGCTGCGCCTTTGCCGGAGCCGTGGTGGGTCAGGCGGCGTGATAGGTTGGTTGATCTTGGCCGAATGCACGGCTGCGCCTATGTCTATGATCTCGATACGGTGCGCGAGGCAGTGGAACGACTGAAAGGCATTCGTAGCGTGGACCGCATCCTCTACGCCGTCAAGGCGAACAGCAACCCCGAAGTGCTGCGCGTGGTCCACGATGCAGGGCTGGGGTTCGAGTGCGTATCGCCCGGCGAGATCGAGCGCCTGATCGGCTTGTTTCCCGCGATAGATCGCCGTCGCATTCTGTTCACGCCGAACTTCGCTCCGCGCCAGGAATACGAATTTGCCCTGGCTCACGACGTCTGGCTGACGCTCGACAATCTGTTTCCGCTGCGACAGTGGGGCAAACTGTTCGCCGGCCGGGAGATCTTTCTGCGCATCGACACCGGCCACGGTCATGGTCACCACGAACACGTCAGGACAGCGGGTGTTCATTCCAAATTCGGAATCCCGATTTTCGAATTGCAGGAAGCGCGCGACCTGGCCAATGATCACGGGGCGCGCATCGCGGGACTGCATGCCCACACCGGGAGTGGAATCCTGAATGCCGAAAACTGGCGCAACGTAGCTGGAGTGCTCGCAAATGCCGCCAGGGAGTTTCCGCAGCTCCGTATCCTCGACCTTGGCGGCGGGCTCGGAATTCCCGAACGGCGGGGGCGCCAGGGGCTGAATCTGGAGCGAGTGGGCGCGAGCCTGCAGGAGATTCGCGCTGCCTGGCCGGATTATCAGGTCTGGCTGGAGCCGGGCCGTTACGTGGTCGCCGAAGCGGGCGTTCTGGTAGCGACGGTCACCCAGACCAAGGGCAAGGGAGAGGTGCAGTACGTCGGCATCTCGACCGGGATGAACTCCCTGATCCGTCCGGCACTTTACGGCGCCTATCACGAAATCGCCAATCTGAGTCGCTGGGGAGAACAGGCGGGGGAAACGGTGAGCATCGTCGGACCGATCTGTGAAACCGGCGACCGGCTGGGAACGGACCGCCTGTTGCCTCCATGCCGGGAAGGCGACGTACTCGTCATCGCCAACGCGGGCGCGTACGGGCACGTCATGAGCTCGCGGTACAACCTGCGGGAGCCGGCCAAAGAAATTACGATCTGACGACTATCGGTGTCGTTGTCGCAGCTCCTGGACGACGTCAGAAAACGTGATGTCGTGGGATCGCAACAGCACCAGCAGGTGGTAGATAAGGTCAGCGGCCTCCGCGACGATTCGCTTTCGATCGTCCTGCACCCCCGCGATGGCCAGCTCCACTGCTTCTTCGCCGACTTTCTGTGCGATCTTGGAGCGCCCGGCCGCATAGAGTCTTGCGGTGTAGCTTTCACCGGGTACGGCGGCCTTCCGCTGCTCGATGACGCGTTCCAGTTCCGAAATGTATTCGATAGTGCGGTTGCTCATGTCCTGACCTCGATCCCCTGGCTGCGCAGGAAGGCCTTGAGTTCCCCGATATTGACCGTAGCGGAGTGAAAGACGGACGCCGCAAGCGCTCCGTCCACGCCTGCCCGACTGAAAACCTCCGCGAAGTGGGTCATTGCCCCGGCTCCCCCGGATGCAATAAGCGGCACCAGACAGACATCGCGGACCAATCGAAGCTGCACCGTATCATAGCCGCTGCGCACGCCGTCCTGATTCATGCAGTTGAGGACTATCTCGCCCGCACCGCGATCCTGTACTTCACGCACCCACTCCAGGGTGTCGCGTCCCGCCGGTCGGGATTTGCGCGGGTCACCGGTGTCTCTGCAAACATGAAAAGCGCCGCCTTCTTCGTGGCTGTCTATACCGACCACGACGCACTGGCTGCCGAATCGGCCCGCCAGGTCGGAAATGAGCGCCGGGGTCTCCAGTGCTGGTGTATTTATGGATATCTTGTCCGCGCCGTGATTGAGAACTTCCTCGGCATCACGCACGCTGCGAATGCCCCCGGCGACGCAAAACGGGATGTCCAGGACCGCCGCCACCCGGTTGATCCAGGCGCGGTCCACCGATCGCCCTTCAGGACTGGCGGTAATGTCGTAGAAAACGAGTTCGTCCGCACCCTCGTCCCGGTAACGCCGCGCCAGATCGATGATTCCGCCCACCACCTGGTGATTGCGGAACCGAATCCCTTTCACCACCTGGCCGTCGCGGACGTCCAGACAGGGAATTATTCGCCGCGCGAGAATTGTCGCATCTCCTGCAATGTGAGCCGTCCGTCGAGAAGAGCCTTGCCGGTGACGACGGCCGCAACGCCAGTAGCCGACAGCGGTTGCAGGTCCGCAGCAGAACTCATGCCGCCCGAGGCAATCCACGAGATTCCAGGAAAGCGACTTACACACTCGGTATAAAGATCGAAATTGGGTCCGGCCAGGGTCCCGTCCCGGCCAATGTCGGTGCACAGGACGTAGCGGGCACCAGCATTGGCGTATTGCTCCGCTAGGGTCCAAAGGCTCCGCCCGCTGCCCAGCTGCCAGCCGTGGGCCAGCGCCTCGAACTCGCCACAGCTGCCATCCCGGCGCACGTCGAGCCCGATGACGAGCCGTTCCGGTCCAACCTGCTCCAGCCATCGGCACGCAACGGGGGGGTCGGTAACGGCAATCGAACCAATCACCACTCGCGTCACTCCGTTGTCCAGCAGCTTCTTCAGGGTCTCGAAGGTGCGCACGCCGCCGCCGGACTGCAGCGCCAGGCTCGATTCGGCGGCAAGGCGGGTGATGACGGCATGGTTTTCAGCCACGCCGCTGCGGGCGCCGTCCAGGTCGACCACGTGCAGGGTCGTTGCGCCGGCGGCAGCATACTGCGTCGCCAATATGAGCGGGTCGGCCGCATAGGTCGTGACCCTTTCGAATTTACCCTGGTAGAGGCGCACGCAGCGGCCTTCCAGCAGGTCGATTGCGGGGATTATCTCCACCGGTTCAGTACCGTGTCAGGAAATTGTGCAGGACCCGGGCTCCCGCAGCTCCGGAACGCTCTGGGTGGAATTGCGTACCGAGGAAGTTGCCGTGGCTGACGATTGCGGCGAATTCCCAGCCGTAGTCACAGCTCGCCACCGTCTCTGCGCCAACGGGAACAGCATAGCTGTGGACAAAATAGCAATAGCTCCCGTCCGGCAGGTCGGCGAGCAGTGGCGCATCGCTGACCAACCGAATCTGGTTCCATCCCATGTGGGGTACCGGGCGTCCGGCAGCCGGTTCGAAGCGCCGGGCGGTACCCGGGATGATGCCCAGACAATGCGTCTCGTTCTCCTCGGACGCTTCGAAGAGGAGTTGCATGCCGAGGCAAATGCCGAGCACTGGTTGGGTCAGATCTGGTATCACCTGATCGAGTCCACTCGCTCTGATGCGTTCCATCGCGGCCCGTGCAGCGCCTACGCCGGGAAGGATGACGTGACCGGCGCTGCGAATGATGGCCTCATCCGTGGTCAGGTGAGAGGAGCGGCCGAGCCTGTCCAAAGCGTAGCGCAGGGACGCAATGTTTGCCCCGCCGCCATCGATTATCGCCACCGACGGGCGCTCGCTCACAAAAGGCCCTTCGTGCTCGGCAACGTCTGTCCCTGTCGCGACAGTGCCTGGCGCAGGGCTCTCCCCACACCCTTGAAGCAGGCCTCGACCATGTGGTGAGTGTTATCGCCGGAAACGCTGATATGCAGAGCTGCCCCGAGGCTGTCTGCCAGGGAGCGAAAAAAATGCGGCACGAGCTCGGTGGGTAAGCTCCCAACCTCCGGGCGCGGAAACCGTCCTTCGAACACGGAAAAGGCGCGCCCGGACAGGTCGATGGCTATCTGCGCGCGAGACTCATCCATGGGCAGCAGAAATCCGTAGCGGCTGATTCCACGCTTGTCACCCAACGCCCTCCGCAGCGCCTCGCCCACGGCAAGCGCGACGTCCTCAACGGTATGGTGCTCGTCCACCTCCAGATCCCCCTCGCAGGAAAGCACTAGCGAGAAGCCGCCATGCCTCGCGAGCTGTTCCAGCATGTGATCGAGAAACCGGATGCCCGTGGCGATGCGAATGGGTTCCTCCGTGTCGATGTCAACATCGCAATCGATGCTGGTTTCGCGCGTCACACGCCGCACACGCGCTCTGCGCGGCGTGTCGACCAGCGTGTGCGCAATCCTCGCCCACGCATCCGCATCCGCGGAATCAAGCAACAGCCCTCGCAAGCCCAGGTTGGCAGCGAGTTGCATGTCGGTATCCCTGTCCCCGATGACCACGCTGGCGCTGCGGTCGAGCGGCGTACGGCTGATAAAGCCGGTCAGCAAACCAGTCCGCGGCTTGCGGCACGTGCAACCGTCACCGGTCGTATGCGGACAGATGAAAACCTCGCGGAAATGAATTCCCTGAGAACGGAACAGGGCGAGCACGAACTGTTGAACGCGCTGAAAATCCTCCTCCGGAAAGGAGGGGGTGCCCCGGCCGTCCTGGTTGCTGACCATTACGAACTGGTAGCCCGCGTCACGCAGTCGCAGAAGGGCAGGGATGACGCCCGGGACCAGCTTGATCTTATCGAGCCTGTCCACCTGTTCATCGGGCGGCTCGTGAATCATCGTGCCATCGCGATCCAGGAAGGCGATTTTCGCAGGGCCCATAACTCAGCTCACTGCCTGCAGAAACTGCTCATTCTGGGCGGGGGTTCCGATGGTGATCCGCACGCAGTTCGGGAGATACGGATCCCAACTGAAGTCGCGCACCAATACGCGACCCCTTTTCGCCGCCGCAACGAATTCTCGAGGGTCGGCGGCCTCGACGAGGATAAAATTTGTCCTGCTCGGCCAGACCTTGTTGATGCCGGGCAGGGCGGACAGAGCTTTGCTCAGGCGCTCTCTTTCACTCATCAGGATATCTACGCGCCGCTGCCACTCGGCCGCGTTGGCCGGTTCAAGGCACGCCTCCACCGCTCTCGCACAGGGTACGGGAAACGCATACGGCGGCAGGATACAGCCGATCAGATCCACGATTTCCCGGGCACCAAGAAGAACACCGCAGCGTACCCCCGCGAGCGCCATGGCCTTCGAAAGGGTACGGAGCACCACTACGTTGTCGAATGCGGTGAGCAACTCGATGCTCTGCCGGCTACCGCTGAACTCCGCATAAGCGGCGTCGAGCACCAGGCAGCCTCGGCCGCGCAATCCGTCAGCCAGTCGCGCGATGTCGGACTGAGCGAGAAGATTTCCCGTGGGATTGTTCGGCGAACAGACGAATACCAGTCGATCCGTATCCGTCCAGCCATCCAGAATTCCCTGCACGTCGAGCACGTAGCCCTGTTCCCTTCGCAATGGCACAACCCGCACTTTCGCGCCCTGGATCTGGGCATATACCTCGTACATTCCAAACGTTGGCGGACATATGACGATGGAGTCCTTACCCGCGCGACAGAAGCCACGTACCAGCAGATCAATTGCTTCACTCGAACCCCTGGTTACCAGGAGTTGCTCGCGGGCCACCCCATAATGCTCTGCCAGCAGGCCCTGGAGCGACGCTGGGGTCGGCTCCGGGTACCAGTTGAGCCCCGGGCCAGTGGCATCTCCCGGCGGTCGCCAGGGATTCTCGTTGGCGTTCAGGCGCACGAGGCCGGGTTCGAATACGGCGCTGCGGTACGGACGCAGGCGACGGATCTCCGGGCGTACCAGATCGACAATGCTGCTCATGCGTCGCTCGCAGACTGAACACGCACGCGTACGGCCTGCCCATGCGCGTCCAGGCCTTCCAGGTCAGTCAGCGTCACAACCGTCGGGGCCAAACCTGTCAGTCCGTCACGGGTGAGTTCCTGCAAGGTCATCCGACGCTGGAAATCGGCCACAGACAGTCCGCTATAGGCACGGGCGTAGCCGTAGGTCGGCAGGACATGGTTTGTACCGCTGCAATAGTCTCCAACCGCCTCCGGCGTCCACGGGCCGAGAAAGACCGAGCCCGCATTCTGAACGCGCTCGACCCAGCGCCGGGGTTCCGGAATCTGCAGAATCAGATGCTCGGGCGCATACTGATCGGCGATCTCGAGGGCCTGCGACAGGTCCGGTGCCAGAATGCCAGCGCCATGAGCCAGCGACTGCTCTATGATGCTGCGCCGCGAGAGTTGCGGCAGCAACGAAGCGATCTCCCGTTCGACTTCGCCGAGCAGCGGCCGATGAGTGGTCACCAGGATCGCCTGAGAGTCGGGACCGTGCTCGGCCTGCGACAGGAGGTCGAGGGCCACGAAGCGCGGATCCGCACCTTCCGCGGCAATGACCATCACCTCGGAAGGGCCAGCGGGCATATCGAGCGCCGCACCTTCAGGGTCATGCGAAACGAGCTGCTTGGCGGTGGTGACCCAGGCGTTACCGGGTCCGAATATCTTGTCTACCTTCGGGACGGTCTCGGTGCCAAAGGCCATGGCGGCAATTGCCTGGGCCCCACCGATTTTGAAGATGTCCGTAATCCCGCAGGCCCTGGCCGCCGCGACGACCGCGGTATCGGCCCGCCCGTCGCGGCGCGGCGGCGTGCAAACGATCCGATTCGCGCAGCCGGCAATTCGCGCAGGAACAGCGAGCATGATCGCAGTCGAAGGCAGCGGAGCGGATCCGGCCGGCACGTAGAGTCCGACAGCCCGGATCGGACGTACGACGCGCTCGCACACCACTCCGGGGGCGGTTTCTACCCGCAGCGGTGCCGTGACCTGGGCAGCATGGAAGCGCGACACATTGGCGATCGCAACTTCGATTGCCGCGCGGGCCGACTGACCCAACGCTGCAACCGCTCTTTCCGCTTCTTCGTCCGTGACACGCAATTCTTCCAGGTCGACGTGGTCGTACTCCCGGGTAATGCGTCTCACGGCCGCGTCGCCGTCACTCCGGACCTCGTCGATCAGACGCGTCACCGCGGTCGCGATCGCCTGACCATCACGAGCCGCGGGTCGCTGGAGCACCGCCACTTGCTGCTCAACAGTCAGGCGCGCCCACTCGATCGCCTTGAGGCAGGGTCTGCTCATGGCAGCATCTTCTCTACGGGAAGGACCAGGAGCGAACTCGCGCCGGCCTTTTTGAGGTTCTCCAATGTCTCCCAGAAGACGTTTTCGCGGCAAACGACGTGAATCGCCACCTTGTCGCCCCGGCCGTCAAGCGGTATCACGGTGGGGGCTTCGGCGCCCGGCAGGAGTCGGGCTATCTCAGGGAGTGCCGACTTCGGCGCGTTCATCATCACATATTTGCTTTCCCGCACCTGCATGACGCCATCGATGCGCTGCAGGAGGCGCGTTATCCACTCGCTCTTCTCGGGTGGCACGTCAATCGGAGTCTGGATAAGAATTGCCTGGCTGTCGAGGATGGTCTCTCCCTCCTTGAGCCTGTTGGCTGCAAGGGTCGCTCCGGTTGAGACGAGATCGCAGACCGCATCTGCGCGACCGAGGCTTGGAGCAATCTCCACGGCCCCCGAGAACTCGACCACCTGAGCATCGATACCGCTTCGAGTCAGAAAGGCCTGAACAATTCGCGGATAGCTGGTGGCTATTCGCCGGTCCCGCAGATCGGCCACGGACGTCAGGCCGCTGTCCTCCGGGTATCCGAAAGCCAGGCGACAGCGGCCGTAGTCCAGCGGGCGAACTATCCTGAATGGCATCGCGGAACCTTCGGCCACGAACTGGAGGCGCCGCTCCTCAAGTACGTTCATGCCGAC
>CAZFWB010000075.1:0-12186 GCA_964522655.1 uncultured Chromatiaceae bacterium
GCGGATCTGCAGATGCTGCGGCAGGAGCTGACCGCGGCGATTGCGCCGCTCGCTACCCGGGAAGAGCTTCAAGCCGTCCGGATGGAGCTCGGGACCGGAACCCACAATATAAGTCAGGAGATTGCCCTCATCCGCAAGGACATGGAGCTCCTCTCGACCACCATGACCGTGCGCCTTGGTTCCATGTTGATGCTGGGCCTCGGGTTGCTGTTCGCGGCGCTGAAGGCGACCTAGCGGCCCGGCGTTGTTCCTGATCCCGTTTCAGGCTGGTCAGAAGCTGGAACAATGTGGCTCGGGTCGTTACCGCGCATCTCGCCTACGCGAGGCTGTCGACCAGCATGGCAACACCGACGAGCACGACGACCAGCGCGAAGGTTTTCTGCAAGGCCGGTCCGGCGATGCGTTCGGCGATCGTCCTGGCGCCGAGCATTGCGGCGGCGCCGCCGATGGCGAACGGCGCGAGCACCTGCCAGTCGATCCGGCCCTGCCAGAGCGCGCCCGCGGCGCCGGCGAAGCCGATCGCGGTGATGACCAGAAGCGACGTCGCCACGGCGCGATGCACGCCCATGCGCGTCACCAGGACGAGGGCGGGAACGATGAGGAATCCGCCGCCGACCCCGAAGAGGCCACTGAGGAACCCGGTCGCAATGCCGACCAGCGCCAGCACGAGCGCGCACGGGGCGGAGAAACGGAGCTGGCCGTCGGGCGACAGCACGCAGATCGCGCCGCCGCCGGTCTCATAGGCTCGCGCGCGCACCGCGGTGGATTGCTCCGGATGCCTGCGTGCGGCGCGCCACATGAGCGCGCCGATGGTGAGCGCGAGCAAGGCAAAGCCAGCCACGATGGTCTGCGGCGCGATGCGGCCCGCCACCGCCAGCCCGACCGGCGCGCCCACGATGCCGCCGAGCGCGAACAGGATCGTGGGCTGCCACACGGCGAGCCGCCGCCTGATCGAGCGTAGGCCGCCGACCGCTGCGGTGGTGGCGACGGCGACGAGGGACAGCGGCGCGGCCTCGGTCGGTGGGAGGCCGAGCCCGTAGATCAGTAGCGGGACGGCGAGGATCGAGCCGCCGCCGCCGGTGAGCCCGAGCGCCAGGCCGACGATCGCACCGAAAGCCGTTGCGGTGAGCGCTTCAAGCATGAGCTGCACGGGCGCGGTAATCCGGCCGCCATCCGACGTTCGTCACCGGCATGATGCCTCATTGCGCGCCTGCGGGTGCGGCCGGGCGGCGGGACCGATCGAGGTGGAGCAGGAAACCCCGCGCTCGAGCGGGGTCTTCATTCTGATCGATGGCGCGGCCTACCTCGAGCCCGGCCTGCGCTTCACCCACGGCACCAGCAGGGCGACGGCGGGTGCGATCAGCCAGGCGGCGGCGGGGATCGGTATGGGCTCGAGCTCGAACGCGCCCTCGAACTGCACGATGCGCGGGTCGGTGCCGAGGAACGTGCAGGCGGTGCCGGTGACGCAGTTGAGCACGCCGACCCCGGTCACGAGGTCGATCGCGAACGCCATGCCGGTGACCCCGAGGAACCCGCCGAGATCGACGTCGAAATCAAGGGAGAAACTCCCCGAAGCGAAGGCGCCGGTGCCGTCGGTGCTGCCCGAGCCCGCGATGCTGCCGCCGAGATCGCTGCCGGAGAACAGCAGCGGGTTGGCGCTCTGCAGGTCCGTGCTGGTGTCGACGGGCTCGTTCGGATTGAAGACGGAGAAATTGATGTCGGCGATGTCGGTGCCGACGAAGGTGTCGTTGAGTCCGACGTCGACCAGGAAATCGCCGGTGACGGAACTGGGATCCTCGCCGCCGCCGCCGGCGGTGAGCGCGTTGATCTGGCTGCAGAAGGCGCTGCAGTAGCTGACCTCGCCGGTGTACAGGTAGAGCTGGTAGGTGGTGATGGCCTGCGCTTTGCCCACGCAACCGAACATGGCCACCGTGCACAGCAGGGCGTTTCTGAGGTGGTTCATCCCCGTCCCCCTCGCGTTGTTCTTCTTTATTCTGTAAACGAGTGTACCCGATGCACTTCGAGTCAGCGAATTATGAGTTTACATAATGGTTCCCTGCGGCCCGGTGATTGCAGGGCGACCACACGCCCGGCGGGGCGGGCCGCAACCCCGGCGCCGCCTGAACGATGACCGCGCCGCTCCTCGTCACCTCTTTTCGGGTCAGCCGCGAGGACCGCTACCTGCTCGGCGGCCAGGACATCTTCGTCGCGCAGCTCGTCAGCGGCCTGGCGAGCCTCGGAATCCCGGTCACGGTGCTGACGGT
Source organism: uncultured Chromatiaceae bacterium (assembly GCA_964522655.1). Classification (GTDB taxonomy): domain Bacteria; phylum Pseudomonadota; class Gammaproteobacteria; order Steroidobacterales; genus QUBU01. Next base: position 2,265 of record CAZFWB010000075.1, read on the forward strand.
GCGAGGGCGCGACGACCCGCCGCGCGCCGAGCACGACCACGTGAGCACCGTGTACCTGCCGGTCGGCTGCTCGTCGCAATACCGCGCGGTGGAGATGAACGAGCTCGGTCCGGTAGCCGGCGCCCGGGTGCTCGCCGAGTACGGCGATGCGGTGGCCGGCTGGATCGCCGCGAACTGCAGCCTGGGCAGCACTCCGGCCGCGCTGATCAACAACGACCTCATCGAGGCCTCCTACCTGCCGGCAGCCCGCTCGCGCGGCATTCCGGTCATCACCATCGTGCATTTCCTGTTCACCGAGCTGTCGTTCCTCACGCTGCTGCGGGGCCAGGCGGAATGGATGCGCCGGGAAGGCCGGCTCACCTGGCAGATGAAGCCGTTGCTGGCGCTGTTCTCCGGCAACCTCGTTTCGGTGCGCCGCCTCGCGGCCCTGCGCAGGCTGATGGCGAAAACGGGGCTCAGCCGCCTGGTGCCGGCCTGGGCGCGACGGCCCTATGAAACAGAACGCCTGGTGTTCGAGACCTCCGACGCGATCGTGGTGCCCGCGGCGGGCATCCGCGACAAGATCATCGAGTACTTCCGCGCCGGCCGCCCGGAGCGGCTGCACGTCATGCCGTACCCCTTTCAGCTCGCCGAATGCGCACCGGCTGCGGTCGCAGAGCTGCGCCAGCAGTACGCCATCGGCGAAGGCGATGTCGTACTGCTGTGCATGGCGCGCATCTCGCCGGAGAAGGGCACGGACATCCTGCTCGCGGCGCTCCGGCTGGTCGAGCGGCAGAACGAGGCCTGGGCGCGCCGCCTGGTGCTGGTGATCTGCGGACGCAGTTCCTCCGCGGTGGACCCCGGCTTCGCCGGCCGGATCGACGAGCTCATCGGGCAACTGCGCCACGTGCGTGTGATCCGGCCGGGCTTCGTCGCCGGCGCGGCGAAGACGGCCCACTACGGGCTGGCCGACGTCGTGGTCAGTCCCTCGGTCTACGAGGCCTACGGACTGTCGATCGTCGAGGGGCTCGCGCTCGGCAAACCGGTGATCGCCTCGGATACCGACGGTCCGCGCGACCTGGTGCGGCCGGAATACGGCGTGCTGGTCCCGTTCGGCGATCCCGCGGCCCGCGCCGGCCACCTCGCCGCGGCGATCCTCGGCCTGGAGCACGCCGATCTGCAAGGCATGTCGGCGGCGGCGCGGCGCGCCGGGCAGCGCTACACCTGGCCCGCCTGGCTCGCGGAGTTTCAGTCGCTGCTGGGCCGCTATTCGTCCGGCAGAGGCTGAAAGATCGCTGTGCGCCCGGCGCTTCGCCGGACGCTCACTGTGGCGTATCCCCGGCGATCACCCCGTCGCGCATCATGACGCGGCGCCGGACCCGGTCGAGCAGTCGCGTGTCGTGGGTCGCGAACACGAAGGTGGTGCCGCTGCGCTGGTTGAGGTCGCGCATCAGGTCGATGATTTCGAGCGCGTGGGCCGAATCGAGGTTGGCGGTGGGCTCGTCGGCGACGACCAGCCGCGGCTCGGCGACCAGCGCCCTCGCGATGGCCACGCGCTGCTGCTCGCCGCCGGAGAGCTTGTCGGGCCGGGTGTCGGCGTACTGCTCCACCTTCATCTCCGCCAGGCGCCGGCGGGCCGAGTCGGCGGCGGTCCTGCGGGCGACGCCCTGCATTTCGAGCGGCAGCGCCACGTTGTCGAGGGCGGAGAGCACGGGGATCAGGTTGAAGCGCTGGAACACGATGCCGATCGAGCGGTTGCGCAGGGCGCTCGCTTCGTCGTCGGTGAGTGATGCGGCGTCCCGGCCGGAGAAGCACACCTGGCCGCGCGTCGGCAGATCGAGGAGCGCAATCAGGTTGCACAGCGTTGACTTGCCGGAGCCGGAGGGTCCCCACACGCCGATGAACTCGCCCGCGCCGATGTCCAGGCTGACGTCGGTGAGGGCCTCGACCGTGCGCTCCCCCATGACGTAGCTCTTGCTGACGGAATTCAGCGCTACCAGTGGCTGGTGGTTCATCACGACGACCGGGGAAATCTTCTAATTGGAGAAGAGATTAAGGTTGAAGATCCTGTCCGGCAACTTCGCGAACGTCGGATCACGGAAGGTCAGCGTGGTGACGTCCTTCGTGGCGAGCTCGTCCCGGATGGTGAGGCTCGAAATGAGCGGTTGGGCCGCGCCGTCACGCGCGGGCGCGACGTTCGCATAGTCCATGGTCGCCGACTTGAAGAGCTTGCCCGAGGCGGTGAAGTAGTGCGCCTGAAGCCCGATGCGGCGGCTCTTGGAGACCCAGTAGCGGATCCGGTCGTAGGTCGCCCGGGCGGTGTTGGCGGTGAGGTCGAAGACGTAGCAGCTCTCCCCGTCGATGACCTCGTCGGGCAACGGCGTGGCGTCGTAGTCGTTCGCGTAGTTGGTGGCGGCGATGTCGCCGTAGGCAGCCTGTCCGAGGAGCCGCTGGCGCTGCGCGATGGGAACGGGCTTGCTCAGGCCCGGACGGTCGAACCACATGTTGCCGTTGACCATGAGCAGGCGCTTGCCCTTGTCCTTGGGCGGCGCGGTGCTTTCGGCCAGCAGGTCGTAGGCGCGGCTGCTGACTTCGAAGGCCATGCTCTGCTCGCCGCTGCGGGTCACCGAACGCAGTTCGATCTGCCAGACGATCCCGGCGAGATTGCCGCGCGCCCGGTCGGCCTCGTGCAGTATCTCGCGCGGCGCCGGCGCCGGCGCGGCGCCGGCGGCGCCGGCGCTGAGCGCAAGGAGCATGAGGTGTAGGAGCGGCGCCAGCCGCGACGGGCGGGGTGGTTCGACGAAACGGGGGTCGCGACTGAAGTCGCTCCTACTGGGTGCTTTCGGGCTGCGGCGAGGAACCAAACGGGGGTCGGGGCTGAAGCCCCTCCTACAGGTCAATGATGGCGCTCGCGCAGGCCCTGCATCAGCCCTTCGAGCTGGCGGGCGATCGGGCCGACATTGGGTTCGCGCATCACCGAATAATGCGTGCCCGGCGCGCTCTGCCGCACCACGTTCCGGCGCGACAGCAGGTCGAGATTGTCCGCCGTGTCGACCAGCCCCATCCAGCCCTGCTCGGCCTCCCAGAGATACACCGGCGCCTCGACCGGCTCGATGGCGTGACGGGCCGTCATGCCGATGTGCCGGGACATCAGGGCGAGGTAGCGCGTTATCTCATCGAGGTTCACCTTATCCTGCAGCAGCTCGTTGGACTGGAGCCAGGTCACGAGGGTCTGGATCTGAACGTCCATGTCGTTCAGCGGCATCAGCCGCTCCACCAGGCGCTCGGCCTCGTTGCCGAGATCCAGCGCCCCGCTCGAGCGGACCAGTCCGGCCTCCCGCTCGAGATAGCCGAAGGTTTCAATGATCAGCCGGCGCAGCAGCTGCGAGCGGTCCGTGCGGTTCGTTACCGCCATGGCTTCCACGAGTCCCACGAAGGCCACGCGCTTGCCGGCGCGCTCCAGTTCCCTGGCGATTGCCAGGGCGACGGTGCCGCCGAACGAGAAACCGAACAGGCAGTAGGGCCCGTCGGGGTCGCGTTCCTGGATCAGGCGGGCGTAGTGGCAGGCCATCTGCTCGAGTTCTTCAGACGAGTCTTCCGCGCCATTCCCGACCGCCTGTATGGCGTAGATCGTGACGTCCTCCGGCAGCTGTTGCACCAGCGGCTGATAGACGCTGATGCTGCCGCCGGCCGGGTGAATGCAGAACAGCGGCGTGCCGGCGCCGTTCAGGCGCAGCGGCACCAGGGGCTCGGCCACGATCGCAGGCCCGTGTGCCGTCTCGGCCGGGGCTTCCGCGGTGCGGGTGGCGCCGGCCGGCGCCGCGCTCTTGAGACCCAACTGGCGCAACACCAGGTCGGTGATGCGCTCGATCGTCGGACCTTGCATCAGTTCGCTGCCGGGCAGGCTGATCGCGAGTTCCGTTTCCACCTTGTTGCGGAACTCCACGGCCATCAGCGAGTCGAGGCCGAGGTTGTTGAGCGGCTGCTGCGGATCGAGGCGCGACGGGGAGGTGCCCAGCACCCGGCCGATATGCTCGGCGATGTAGCGGCGCACCATCTCCGCCTGCTCGGACTCGGGCGCCTCGAGGATGGCCTGGCGGTAGTTCCTGCCGCCTTCGCCTTCGCCCGCGCCGGTATCGCGGTGTAATGCGGCCATGCGCCGGGGCGTGCGCTTGCCGGCCGAGGCGCGGCTCATCGCGGCCCAGTCCATGCGCATGATGGCGACCTGCCGGGCGTCGCGTTCCAGCACGTGCCGCATCGCGCTGGTCGCCCGGTCCGGCGCGATGCTGAGGAACCCGGCGCGTTCCAGGGTCCGGGCAAGCTCCTCGTGCCGCGCGACGTAGCCGACCTCGGCCAGGTTCCCCCAGTTGATGGTGGTTGCCGGCAGATCCAGCGTCCGGCGGTAGTGAGCGAATGCGTCGAGGAACGCGTTGGCGGCTGCATAGTTGCCCTGTCCGGGGTTGCCGGCCAGAGAACTGAAGGAGCTGAACAGCACGAAGAAGTCGAGCGGCATATCGCGCGTCTGCCGGTGCAGGTTCCAGCAGGCGTCGGCCTTGGGCGCCATGACGCGCCGGAAGCGTTCCGTATCGAGCTGCAGCAGCAGGCAGTCGTCGAGCACCATCGCCGCGTGCACGACACCGCGCAGCGGCACGCGCCCGAGATCGAGCTGGCCGAGCGCCCCGGCGAGCGCCTTGTCGTCGGCGGCATCCGCGGCGAGGACTGCGACTTCCACGCCGCTCTCGCGCAGGTCGTCCACCGCGCGCCGGGCCTCTTCGCTCGCCGCGCCGCTGCGCCCGAGCAGGGCCAGGTGGCGCGCGCCCTGTGTGGCGAGCCAGCGGGCAATCGCGAGGCCGAATCCGCCGAGTCCGCCGGTAATGAGGTAGGTCGCATCCGGCCGGATGACGAGTTCACGGGTCCGGGTCGACTGCACGGTGAGGCTTTGCTCGCGCATCGAGAGCAGCACCTTGCCCATGTGCCGCCCCTGCGCCATGTGGCGGAAGGCCTCGGCGGCGCGGCTCACCGAGAACACGCGATGGGGCAGCGGGCGGAACGCGCGGCTGGTGAAATGCTCCTGGAGATCGGCGAGCAGCGCGCGGGTCACCGCCGGCTTGTCGGCCAGCACGCGGCTCAGGTCCACCGCGGAGAAGGTCACGTTGCGGCGGAACGCCCACAGGCCGAAGCGGGAGTTTTCGTAGATGTCGCGCTTGCCGAGCTCGACGAAGCGGCCGTACGGGGCGAGGCAGGACAGGCCCTTGGCAATAGCCTGGCCGGCGAGGCTGTTGAGCACGACGTCGACGCCGCGCCCGCCGGTGGCTGCCATGACCTGGTCGGCGAACTCGAGCGTGCGCGAGTCCATGACGAGTTCCGCGCCGAGAGCGCGCAGGTGCTCGCGCTTGTCGGGCGTCCCGGCCGTGGCGAAGACCCGCGCGCCGGCGAGTTTCGCGATCTGCAGCGCGGCGAGCCCCACGCCGCCCGCGGCGGCCTGGATAAGCACGGTTTCGCCCGGCTGGATGCGCGCCACGTCGTGCAGCGAGTAGTAGGCGGTCATGAAGACGATGGGCAGTGTCGCGGCCTCCGCGAAGGTCATGAACGGCGGCTTGTGCATCAGCAGATCCGCCGCCGTGATCGCGTAGGCGCCGAAGCTCCTCGGCAAGACCCCCATGACCGCATCGCCCACGCGGAACCCCGTCACGCCCTCGCCGGTCGCGACCACGATGCCCGAGCCTTCGTCGCCGAGGATCATGTAGTCGGGCCCGTCGGTGGGGTAGAGGTTGAGCGCCTTCAGCACGTCGCGGAAATTGAGCGCCGCGCTCGCCACGGCGACTTCCACCTGCCCGGGCCCGGGCGCTTCGCGGGCCGTCTCCCGCAGCGCGAGGCCGTCGATGAGACCGTTGCCCGGCGGCGTCAGGCGGAAGGGCAGGTCGAAGAAGCCGTCGCGCCGGCGGCGGGAACGGACCGGCGGGTCGGTAGCCGGCTCGAGCCTGAGCGCGAAGCGGTGCCCGTCGCGGATCGCCACCTCCTCCTCGGGGTCGTCGGTGTACAGCGCCGCGAGCAGCTGCCCGGCTTCGCCGGCGCCCGGTCGCGGATCGAGATCGACCATGCGACAGCGGATGCGGGGATACTCGCCGAGGATCACGCGACCGAGACCGATCAGCGGCGCCTGCGTGACCGCCACGGCGGGTTCGCGCTCGCGCACCGCCTGCGCGCCCCGGGTGAGGAGCAGGAGCGTGGGCTCGGCATCGGCCAGCACGGCTTCACAGGCCTGCACCAGGTGCAGGGCGGCGTGGCAGCCGAGCGCTTCGGCATGCCGGATCGCCTCGCGGGGCATGTCGGGGGTGAGCTCCGCGTCGAGCATCCAGGCATGCACAAAACCGTGGATCTTTCCGCCGTCGGTAGCGACCGCCTGCAACAGCTGCCTCATGTGCGCAGCGTTCTCCGGGTCCAGGCAGTAAGCGTCGGCGCCCTGCGCGCGGAACTCGAAGCCGACCCCGACCCGCACGCAGCGATGGCCCTGCCGCTCGAGCAGTGCGGCGAGTTCGCCGGCCACGCCGCCCTGATCAGCCAGCATGATCCAGGTGCCGGTATCCGCGCCGGCGGTGGGGGCCGGCGTCTCTGTCGCCGTTTCTGTCGCGACCTCCTCCGGCGCGCGCGCCATGAGCAGCACCTGCGGCGCCGAGACTTCCTCCGGCTTGAGGCGGAAGTCCACCACCGGGGCGAACCCTTCCTCGGTCAGCAGCGCTCGCCAGGCGCCGCGGTCGATCATCGGGTAGTCCGGCCGCAGAGCGTGGTCGCGGAAGCGCCACCAGCCCTCGGTCAGGCCGAAGGTGATGTCCGCCCACGGGCCCGAGGACTCGACCTCGAGGAACAGCAAAATCCCGCCGGGCGAGAGCAGCTTGCGCACGTTGCGCAGCGACTCGCGCAGGTCGGCCGTCGCGTGCAGGACGTCGGAAGCGAGCACCAGGTCGAAGCAATGCGGCCCGAAGCCCTGGCCGGAAGGGTCCTGCTCGATGTCGAGCGCCTGGCAGGAGACGAACGGGTAGGCCTGGAACTTCTGCTTCGCCTTGACCAGGAACTGGGCCGTCACGTCGGTGAAGCTGTAGGTGGTGCGATGCGCGGGCAGGAGCGGCAGGAGGTTCGCGGTGAGTCCCGCGGTGCCGCCGCCGATCTCGAGGATCCGCAGCGGCTGATCTTCCGGCAGCCCGGCGACGAGACGCTCCACGGTGCCGGCGACCAGCAGGTTGTAGTAGCGGAACGTCGGCGAGTCCTGGTAGAGGTGCTCCAGGTTGGCGGTGCTGCCGCCGGGGAACAGCAGCTCCAGCGGATCCTGTTGAGCGCGCAGCACCCGCTCCAGGCCCCGGCCGCAGCGGTTCACCAGCATCAGTTCGGCGAGAGCGGCCGGGTACTCCTCGCTGATGCGCCGATAGAGCTCGTCGCAGGCGCCCGACGTCGGCGCGCTAACCACGCGCCATTCGTCCGCAGCGGTTGGCGCGAGGCTGCCGGTCGCGGCAAATGCCTGAAGGTAGCGGCGCAGGACGTTGCGATGGCGCGGGTCCACGCCCAGTTCCATCACTGAATCCACGCTGACCCGGTCCCCTGGCGAGGGCTTCCAGCCCATGGCGGACAACGCCTGTGCGACGAACGAGAGCGCGAGTTCGTTCAGCAGCTGGTTGCCGCGCTCGCTCGACTCGAACCAGTCGTTCTCCTGCGCGAGTTCGCGGATCTCGGCGGCGCTCTCGGTCGCGATCGGCTCGAGCTCCGCCGGCCAGCGGGCGCTGCGCGCGGCAGCGCTCGCCTGCGCCAGCGGGGCGGGATGCCATTTGACCTCGTAGAGCCAGTCCTCGAGCCGGTTCGACGCCGCGGAGCGCGCGCGTTCCACGGCCTGGCAGCCGAAGCCCTCGATGGCGAGCCGGACCTGGCCGGCCTCATCGGCGATACGCAGGTTGCAGGTGAGCACCTTGTCGCTGATGTCGACCAGCTGCGCGTCCACCCAGACCGCGCGGCCGATCGGGCCGCCTGCAAGGCGGACCTTTTCGATCCGCACCGGCAGGTACAGGCGGCCATCGCCGCGATGCCCGGCGGGAATCGCGCCGGAAATCACCTGAAAGCAGGCATCGAGCAGGGCGGGGTGGACGAGGTAGCCCTCATCCGTGAGCCCTTCGGGCAGCACCACACGGCCGAGCGCTCCGCCGCGGCGGCCCCACATGCGTTCGATGCCGCTGAACCCCGGCCCGTAGGTCAGGCCGGTCTGGGCGAACCACGCATAGCATTGCTCGTGGGAGATCTCTTCGCCGGCCGCGGCGCGCAGCGCCTCGAGATCGAGCTGCGCCGCCCCCTGGCTGGCGCCGGCGTCGCGGACGTACCCGCTGGCATGCCGCGTCCACTCCGCGCCGGCCTGGCCCGAGCGGGCATAGATGGCGAACGAACCCTCGCGTGGCGAGCAGGCGACGCGCGCGACCGGCGGCTGGTCGTTGTCCGGCAGGAACAGCGCCTTCTCGATCTGCATCTCCTCGACCACGAGGGTCGCATTGCCGCCGAGCGCTTTTCCGGCCGCCAGCGCCATCTCCACGTAACCGGAGCCCGGGAAGATCGCGTTGCCGCTGACCTGGTGATCGCGCAGATACGGCAGCACGCGGCAGTCGATGCTCGTCTCCCAGCTCGGGTCCGGCGTGCGCGCGGCAACGCCGAGCAACGGGTGGACAGGGGCGCCGGTGCGAAACTCAGTCGCAGCCGCGGGCTCGCTCCAGTAGCGTTCGCGATGCCACGGGTAGGGCGGCAGCCGGATGCAGCGCCCGCGCTGCGGAAAGAACCGGCCCCAGTCGACCGGATATCCTTGCGCGAACAGGGCGCCGAGGCTTCCCAGCATCACCTGCTGGTCCGGCTCGTCGCGCCGCAGGCTCGGCAGCGTGACGCCCTGGCGCTGTTCGGCCTGCAGGGTCTGGGCAATCGAGGGCGCGAGCACCGGATGCGGGCTCAGCTCGATGAACAACCAGTGTCCCTCGCGGATCAGCTCGCTCAGCGCCTCCGTGAACCGCACGCCCTGGCGGACGTTACGCCACCAGTACTCGCCGCCGAACAGTCCCTCGGTTGCGCGCTCCCCCGTGACCGTGGACACGATGGGCAAGGTGGGCGCAGCCGCCACGACGTCGCCGATGCACTCCTCGAGTTCAACGCGGATCGGGTCCATCTGCGCGCTGTGGAACGCGTAGCGCACCGGCAGGAAGCGGCAGAAGGTCGAGGTGCTCTCGAAGCGACTGGCGATGTTCTCCAGTTCCGCCGGATCGCCGGAGAGCGTGATGGACTGCGGGCTGTTGTGGGCCGCCAGCGCGACCTTGTCGCCGAGCTCACTGATGAGCTGCCGGCCTTCCTCCGCGGTAATGCCGAGCGCGAGCATGCGCCCGCCGGGGGCAAGGCTCATGCAGCGGCCGCGGTGATAGATGACGCGCAGCGCATCGGCGAGCGGCAGCGCGCCCGCAATGTGGGCGGCCGCTACTTCGCCGACGCTGTGACCGACCACCGCCGCAGGCTCGATGCCGAGGCTCTTCCAGACCGCCGCCAGCCCGACCTGCAGCGCGAACAGCGCCGGCTGCGCGATCGCGGTGTCGTTCATGCGCGTGGTGGCCTCGTCCCGGCGCAGTTCCTCGACGAGCGACCAGTCGCCGAGCCCGCGGGTGAGCGTATCGCATTGCTCGATGACGTTGCGGAAGACGTCGTTGGTCTCGAGCAGTTGCCGGGCCATGCCCCACCACTGCGGGCCCTGGCCGGAGCAGACGAACACCGGGGTGAAGCTGCGGTTGTGCGCCACGCGGCCGGTCGCCATGCCCGGCCGGCGTTCCTGCCCGAGGAAGGCGCGCAGCTTTTCCTGCAGTTCCGTGGCGTCCTGCGCCACGATCGCCAGCCGCTGCTCCTGGTGGCTGCGGCGGCAGCTGGCGGTGTAACACAGGTC
>CAZFWB010000075.1:12286-14639 GCA_964522655.1 uncultured Chromatiaceae bacterium
TCGAGCTTGAGGTCGTCGAAGGGAATGTTGGGATTCGGCGACTCGTAGTGCAGCGTCGGCGGAATCACGCCGTGGCGCAGGCTCAGCGCGGTCTTGATCACGCCGGCCGCGCCGGCGCCGGCCTCGAGGTGACCGATGTTGGTCTTGACCGAGCCGATGTAGCAGGGCCGCCCGTTGGTGCGATGCGCCGACAACGCCGTGCCGAGCGCGAACGCCTCGATGGGATCGCCGACCGCCGTGCCGGTGCCGTGCGCCTCGATGTAATAGACGTCGCTCGTGTCCACGCCGGCCGCGGCGTAGACCTCGCGCAGCAGCGCCTGCTGGGCTTCGCCGCTCGGCACGGTGATGCCGTTGGTACGGGCGTCCTGGTTGACGCCCGTGCCGATGACGAGCGCGTAGATCGGATCGCCGTCGCGCTCGGCCTTCGAGAGCGGTTTCAGCAGCACGAGGCCCGCCCCTTCGCCGCGGACGAAACCGTTGGCGCGCGCGTCGAAGGCCCGGCAGCGTCCGTCCGGCGACAGCATGGAGGCGGCGCAGAAGGCGATGAAGGGAAAGGGGCTCAGGATGACGTTGACGCCACCGGCGAGCGCCATGTCGCATTCGCCGGCCCACAGGCCCTGGCAGGCGAGGTGAGTCGCCACCAGCGCGGACGAGCAGGCGGTATCGACCGCCATGCTCGGCCCGTGCAGGTCGAAGCAGTAGGAGATGCGGTTGGCCGCGATGCTCTGCGCGCCACCGGTGGCGGAGTGCGCGTCCGTCGCAGTATCCATGCCCATGAGCTGCAGCTGCGCGTAGTCGGAGGTCGATATGCCGACGTACACGCCGGTGCGGCTGCCGGCGACCCGGTCGAGAGGCTGGCCGGCGTCCTCGAACGCTTCCCAGGCCACCTCGAGCAGCATGCGCTGTTGCGGGTCGATGTGGTGCGCTTCGCGCGGTGATATGCCGAAGCACTCGGGCTCGAACGACTGGATGTCCGCCGTCGTGCCGGCCCAGCGGGAGTACGTGCGCCCGGGCAGGCCCGCGTCCGGGTGGTAGTGCCGGGCGATGTTCCAGCGGTCGGCGGGAACTTCCGTGACGGCATCGGTGCCTTCGCGGAGCAGCTTCCAGAACGACTCCGGACTGTCGCTGCCTCCGGGGAAACGGCAGCCGATGCCGATGATCGCCAGCGGCTCCCGGGCGGGAACCGCCGTCTCGGTCGCACGCTCGCCCGTCGTGCCGCTCATCGGGCGCTTCATGGTCAACTCCCCCTTCCGGACGCGGGGGCGGCGTTTGCAAAAAGGCGTCAACCGGAGTTCACGCCCGGCACGCTTCTTACATAATGATGGTCACAAAATGCGGGAAGCCGGTGCGCATGTCCGTCCTCTGGGTCCTGCATGGCGCAGCATGCTCCGCTTCGGGCAGCTGGCCACGCGGTCTCTGCGTCCGGTAACTATTCTTCTTTTCAGATGGTTGTCGTGTTTTTTTCGAATCACCCCATGCCAGAACGCCAACGCGCGTGGCATCGCCACGCGCCGTGCACCGCCTGACCATAACATCACCACGCCGGCGCGGACCATCCCCACACTTGAGGGTGGGCCGGCTGCGCCCGCTCAGGCGTAGGCGAGTGAGTCCACGATGCGACGCCGGGCTGCGGAGCGCGCGGTCGGCACGGCGGTGAGCGTGGCGAGGAACACGAGAAAGACCGCCGTCAGCAGCATGTAGCCCGGGGTGAGATAGACCTGCAGCGGCACGGGCAGGGCGAAGTCCGGCGGCACGAAACTCAGGTCGAGGCCGCGGACGATCGCCCAGCACAGTAGCGTGACCAGCACGCCGACGGCGCAGCCGATCAGGCCGAGAAAGCCGCTTTCCAGCGCAAACAGCCGGATGATCAGCCGGCGGGTCATGCCCATGGCCCGCAGCGTGCCGATCTCGCGCGTGCGTTCCAGCACCGACATGCTGATGGTGTTGATGATGCTCATCACGACGATCGCCAGCACGATGACGAACAGCGCGAGGAAGAACGTATCCAGCATGTCGCGGACCCGCTGGTAGTAGACCGCCAGCTCCGGCCAGCTTTTGACGTCGACGTCGAGCCCGGCGCCGGCGAGCCGGGCGCGCAGGTCATCGAGCACGGCCGCGAAGTCGGCGTCGCGTTCGAGCAGCACGTTCACGCGGTCCACGCTGGTCGTCTCATAGAGTGATTGCGCGAACTCGAGCGGCACGATCATCAGCGCGTCGTTCATGACGCTCGATGCGGCCTCGAAGGTCTGCGCGATGCGCACGTCGAGCGCGTTGATCTGGCCGCTGAGCGTAGGCGAGATCAGCACCGCCGGATCATCCAGCCCGAGCCCGAGCTGCGCCGCCAGTCCGCGGG
>CAZFWB010000076.1:0-14445 GCA_964522655.1 uncultured Chromatiaceae bacterium
GCAGCGCAACTACTGCTGCACCGAATACGAGGTCACGGCGCCCGGGGGCGTGACCGTGATCGACCGCGACCTCGACTACTGGCCGCGCTTCATCCCCTCGCTCGGCGTGCTGTGGAAGTTCTAGAAAATGGGGACATTCCTGATTTTCCCGGAGGGATAATCAGGAATGTCCCCCTCGACCAGCAGCGTGAGTCCGCGGACCTCCTTGACGCGCACCGCGCTGCCGTTTTCGGCTGTCGCGCGGCGCCCCGTCAGCTTCGCGCGCCAGAGTTCACCGCGCACGCGCACGTAGCCCGTCGGGGCCAGCGTGTCGACCACCACGCCGCGCTCGCCTTCCAGCGAGTGGGCGGTATTCGCAGGGTCCGGGTCGTAGGAGCGCCACACGAGCGGATACAGGGCGACATCCTTTGCCACCCAGATCCCGATGATGCTTGACAGCGTCCGGGTCGAAAGACCGAGGGTGTCCTGCAGCAGGAAGAGGGCCACGGCGATGAAGGCGGTTCCCGGCAGCTGCAGCAGCCAGTACCTTGTGAGCACTGCGCGCGACCACATGCGGCGGTGTCCGGATGCGCGCCGATGGGCCGATTCGTGATCTCTTGAGTGTGTACGTGACATCGATGCCAGGGTGACCTCGGTGCGGCGCAGGCCTGCCCGCCCCGCCAGAAGAGTCACGAGCGGGTGCTCAACGCCGGCAACACGCGCTCGCCGAGAATGCGGATGGTCTGCTCGGGCTCTTCGTAGATACGCAGCGCAATCTCGGTCAGGCCGGCTTCGCGGAATCGGCGCAGGCGTTCGATCTCCTTGTCGAGCTCCGCCAGGGAGGCACAGGAGGTCAGGTTCTCGACCAGCAGCTTCACGACGCGATCGGGCACGCCCTCGATGTCCGGGCTGCGCCGGCGCAGCGCGTCGAAGAAGGCGGCGCGTTTCTGTTCGACGAGGTCCATGTCGGCCTCGTTCATGAAGTAATGATGATTGGCCTTGAGGAGCACGCCGCGCAGCGCGAGCCAGATGCGCGCCTCGCGCTCGGCCTGCTCGCGGCTATCCTTGACATGCCAGGCCCAGAAGTTGTTGAGCCGGAAGGCCGCGCGGTCGCGCCCGGCTTCCGCCAGCACCGGGTCGATCAGGGCGTGCGCCTCGCGCACCTGCTCGACGATCTTGTCGGAGAGCATGATGCCGTCGGCATGACGCGCGGCCATGCGCTGCATCTGGGCGCGATTGGCGCCGGCATAAATGACCGGCGGGGCGCTGCGCGCGCACGAGGGGTGATAGCGGCGCCCACGGAAGATCGCGCCCTCGAACGTCACCGGCTCGCCGCGTCCGGCGAGTCGCAGGATCTGGATCGCCTCCTGCACGGCGCGCACCCGGCGCGTGGGCCTGAGGTCCATCGCCGTCATGGTGCCGCCGCCACCGCCGACCACGATCTGGGCGCGTCCGCCGGAGAGTTCGTTGAGCGTCAGGAGCGAAGTCGCCATCTTCAGCGGGTGCAGCTCGAAGGGACTGACGGCGATCGGGCCCATTCGGATCCTGCGGCTGGTGCGGGCCAGCTCCGCGAAGCCGAGGAAGGGGTCGCGCGCGTCGAGCATGCTGGAAACCCATACGGCGCCGAGGCCATAGCCCTCCGCCATGCGCCCGAGCTCGGCGATGCGATCGGGCGGCGCGTTGGATTCGAGGATGAGGTCGATGCGCATGAGGGTTCTCCGGCGACTTCCTGCCGCCGCGTTCGTGTACTGTACGGCAGAGCGGCGAGGGAGTCAGGCGGGGAGAACGGCGGGTGCAGGGTCTGGTCCGGGCGGCGGGTTACGCCGCGCTCGTCATCGCGGCCGCGTTCGCGATGCACAACCTGAACGGTGCCTGGATCGAGCCGCGCTACCTCGGTTTCACCGGCTACGCCGATTACGCGGACCTCGGCCAGCTCGTGAACGCGAGCCGCTCGTGGCCCTGGCTCGCGTCCGGCATCGGGCACCTGTCGAGCGGCTTCGCGATGGTGGTCCTCGCCCTCGGGGTATTCGGCATCCATCGCGATCGCTGCCCGGGCGCGGCGCTGATCGCGCTCGCGGCGGGCCTGCTTTCCGCGACGGGCTTCCTGCTGCTCGGTTTGTCACACGTCATAGGGCGTCAGACGCTGATGCTGCTGGCCGACGCGAACCCCGGGCTGAGTGACGCCGCCTACATGGCGGCCACGGTCGTGCGCATCTGGGTGAATGCCCTGGCGCAGGTGGGTCTCGGCTGGTTCGCCGTGCAGCTGTCCTGGTGCGCTCTGAGAACTGCCACGTTGCCGCGTGCATTCGCCTGGTACGGGTATTTATGCGGTGCGTCCGGCCTGCTGATGGCAGTTGCTTACCTGCCGTTGTATCTGTTCACGGTGCTGGTCTGGGCGCCGTGGCTCGCCTGGCTGTTGCTGCGCCGGCCGCCTGCAGCCACCGCTCAAGCGCATCCGCCGGCCGGTGGCGCGCGGCCGGACACTCGTAGCAACATATCCCGGCGGTCAATCGAGACGGGAGGCGGGTGATGACCAACGGTTATGCAGCGGCGCGCTATGACGCGGTCGCCAGGACGCTGCACTGGCTCGTCGCGGCGCTGGCGTTCAGCCAGCTCGCAATGGGCAAGTTCGCCGAGGTGGAGCCCGGCGAGGAGGGCAGCCTGTTCATCGTGCACAGCGGGCTCGGCCTGCTGGTGCTGTTGCTGATGCTGGCGCGGCTCGGCTGGCGGCTGAGCCACGTCGTGCCGCCCCCACCGGCCACCGCGCCGCGGTGGCAGAACCTGGTCGCACGCCTGAATCACCTGGCGTTCTACGTGCTGCTGATCGCGCTGCCGCTATCGGGCTGGCTGCTGGCCTCGGCCGAGGGCGAGGCGGCGAGCTTTTTCGGGCTGTTCGAGGTGCCGGCGCTACCGGTGCCCGGCGGGGAGGACAGCGAGGATGGCATCGAGGAGGCGCACGAAGTGCTCGGCAATGTGTTGCTCGCGCTCGCCGCACTGCACGTGCTGGCGGCGCTGAAGCATCACTTCATCGATCGCGACGACGTTCTGCGCCGCATGTTGCCGCCCTGAGCCGGCGGCCCGGCGGCTCAGGGCGTGTCCGGTATCCTGCTCCCGGCCCTCACAGCCGTGACGGTGTCGCGCCGGTTGCCGGCCGGCGTTCCTTGACGGCTCTGTCCGCCACCAGGCCGCTCGGCGCCGGCAGGCCCGCGTCGAGGCTCTCGATCAGGCGCGTGATGGCGGGCGGGCGCAGCCGGTCGAACATGAGCCCCAGGCCATTCGGGGCCTTGCGGATCACCATGGCCTGCCAGCGGTACGTGCGCAGGTGGGTGCTGCCCGGCAAGGTCAGGTCCACGTCGACCACGCTGTTGCCGGCAAACAACTCAGGCGGCGCCTCGACGAACATGCCGCTGATGCTCACCTCACGGATGCGCCCCGCGACCGGTACGCCGCCCGGCGGGTGCAGTGTCACGGCCGCCGCAACCGGACGGCGCGTGCCAAGACGATGTTCCATTGTGGTTCCTCCGCGTCAGGCCCTGCCGTCGTCCTCACCGAGCAGGGCGTCGATCTCGATTTCGGCCGCCAGCCAGTCCTCGAGCTCTTGCCCGGGGCTGAAGCCGCGCCGTTCAGCGCGGAAATACGCCGCCTCCGCGATGAGCCGCTGCCGGTCCTCCCCGGCGAGGTTGAGCTTCGCGTCCACCAGCACCGCTGATGGGCTGCGGGTACGTTTCGGAGCCGGCGCCTTCGCGGCGTGCGATCCAATGGTGGTCTGCTTCGAGGTTTCGATGGTTCGGCTTTGATCAGCCATATAATTCTCCTTTTCCTTGCACCGCCCGATCATGTGCGGCGGCACCGCCTTGTGCCGATGCCTCTGGGCTACCGAGATGAGGCGCACCGACGAACCGGGCCGTGAGCTGCGCACGTCGTTTCACGGAACCCGTAGCCGCGGGACGACTCTCGCGCGATTCGTGACGCTTCGAAGAATTTTTTTCCGCATCCGGATGATGCGGGTAAGCGAGACCGCGCGCTTTAACTTATGTTAACTTTTGAAACGGACGAGGTCGGCCTCGCTCGAGAGGCCGCAAACCCGGGGCTGGGCCATGCTTACGCCGCTCATCCGCAAGCTCTCACGCATCGTCGAACTGACACCGGCCGACATCAAGGCATTGTCTGCTCTTGGCGAGAACCCGCGTCGCTGCGCGGCCGGGCACAGCCTGATCGAGGCCGGCCAGCGGATGAACGCGGCCATACTGGTGCTGAGCGGCTGGGCGTTCCGGCACCGGACCCTGAGCGATGGTCGCCGCCAGGTGATGGACTTCGTCCTGCCGGGGGATATCTGCGAGCCGACGGTGTTCGTCACGCCGCGCGCGGGATTCTCCGTGCAGTCGCTGACCGAGCTGAGCTACTCGCTGATCCGCTCCGAGGACGTGCTCGAACTTGTGAACCGCTCGCCGCGCATCGGCGCGGCATTGTGGTGGGCCGAGGCCCACGAGGAGGCGATCACCCGCGCCCACCTCGTCGCGGTCGGCCGGTTGACGGCGTACGAGCGTGTCGCTTACCTGCTCTGGGAACTGTGGACGCGGCTGACCGTGGTCGGACTCGCCGAGGGGAACGGCTTCGCGATGCCGGCGAGCCAGGAACTGATCGCCGATGCGGCGGGACTGAGCTATGTGCACGTCAGTCGCACGCTGCGCCGCCTGGAGCGCGAGAGCGTCATCGCTCGCTCGAACCACCTCTGGCACATTCTCGATGCGGGCCGCATCCAGCACGCCGCGCAGCTCATGGACGGCCTGCACCTGACGACGCCGGTATCACGAAAGATCCAGCAGCGCCTCAAGTGAGGCTAGCCGAGGTAGCCGCGGCCGATGTCGTGCGCCTGCCGCGAGATCTCACGCCCGGCGCGGGCGTGGCTGACCTGCCAGCGCATGCCGACGCCCGCCTCGCCGCCGCCCGTCTCCGACTCGATGCTGATCTGCACGGTATCGCCTGGCGAGGCCCGCAGCGGCTCGCCGATCGGCGCGAACACCTGCTCCCAGTGCGTCGGCGCGGCATACGGGCTGGTGCCGAGGTTCACACCCGGCACGAGTTCGCAGTGCCACCACAGGGCGAAGCCATGGATCTCCGCCGCCGCGCCGATTTCCCAGCGGGCGGCGCCGCGCCTTTCGCTGCGCGCCTCGCGCGTGAGGTCGATCTCGTCCCAGAGCCGTGCGGTGTCGTCGCCGGCGAGCAGCTCGGCGGGGGCGAGCCGCCGCACGTAGAGGTTGTCGAAGGACATGGAGCGCGCGGCGCTGAAGTCGAGTCCCATCGGCGCCCGCTCCCAGCTGCGCAGTTCGCGCGTGATGCGCGCCGAGACGACCGGCGCGACGTACTGCTCGATGCGGCAAGGGATCAGCGTGCCGCCATTCTTCAGAAATCGGCGCGCGTCGGCGAGCGTCTCGAGTGCATTCTCCTCCAGCGCCAGGTTGCCGAGGATCTCCGCCACCACGATGTCGACCCGCGGCGGGTCGATGATCTCGGCCGAGGTCGCCGGCCAGAAATGCAGGCCGGGCACCCGGTTGGCCTCGGCCAGGCGCTGCGCCAGTTCGATCACCGCACCGTGCTCGATCAGGTGCACCTCGCGTGCGCCGAGCCGCTGCGCCATGAAGCCGAGGATCCCCGTGCCGGCACCGATATCGGCCACACTCGACTCACCCGGCACGATCACGCGGCGCAGTGCGGCCTCGAACGCGGCGGAGCGCACCTCGTCCTCCAGCATCCGGCGGTGAAACTCGATCAGCATTGCCTTCGAAGCGTTCCAGCCGGGCGCGGGGCTAGCCGTGCGCGCGCCGTGCCGCGGGGATTTCGATGGTGAACGCGTAGAGGCTCACCAGCGTGAACAGCATGGCGCCGGCGTAGAGCACGGCAGGGGTTCCCAGCCGATAGATCGAGGTGCCGACCAATGGCCCGAAAATCGCGCCCACCGTGTTGGCTGCCGCGAGATACCCGGAAGCCGCCCCCTGCTGATGGGGTTCCACCGACATGCTCGCCCCGCCGTTGATGCCTGGCGTGGCGCAGGCGAAGGCAAGCCCGAGTACGGCGAAACCGGCGACCAGCACCACGGTGGTGTGGGCGGCGGCCATGATGAGCAGCGAGGCGGCGAGCGCCGGTCCACAGCAGCGCAGCAGCAGTTGCGGCGGTACCCGTCGCATCTGGAACACCACGCCCTGCATCAGCGTAATCACGACCGCCATGGCCATCAGACAGATGCTCGCGATGCGCACGACGCCGGCCGGCTCGGTGACGCCGAGTCGGTCCTGGATGAAAAACGCGGTGGTGATCTGCACCGCTGAGAAGGTGAGGAAGAACGTCAGCCACATCACCATGAAGGGAAGTATGCGCCGGTCGCCCGGGCGCAGGTCCGAGGAACGGCTCGATGACTTGTGCCGCTCCGGTTCCTTCAGCAGTTTCCACGCCGCAACCGCGCCGCCCGCCATGATGGCGGCAGCGACATACATCGGGAACAGGGGGCCGGCAAACGAGAGGGCAGCGGCCATCAACGGGCCGATGATCGCGCCGAAGCTGTTGGCGGCGCCGAGGATCGCCATGCCCTGCGCTCGGTTGGCGAGGCTGGTCACGTCGGCGATGTAGCCGCCGGCCGAGGGATACAGGGCCGAGGCGGTGGCCGAATACAGCCCGCGCGCGAAGAGCAGCCCCGCGACGAGGCCGGTCACCGAGATCCATCCCGCCAGGCGTGCCTGCAGCGCGAGCGCCACCAGCGCCGTGCCGGCGGCGCTGCCGGCCAGCCCGAATATGAAGATGGGCTTGCGCCCGATCTGGTCGCTCTTCCTGCCCCAGAACGGCGCTCCCACCACCAGCGGCAGGCTCGCGAGCGTCAGCACCAGCCCGAACTGGATCTCCGACAGCCCGGTGGCGCGCGCCATCGGCGAGACGATGGTGAAGAGCAGCGACTGGCCGATCGCGAACAGGGTGACGCCGATGCCGATCAGGGTGAGGCGTGCGCGGAAGCCTTCCTCGGTCGGGGCTTTGGCGGTTTGCGGCTGGTCCATGCGGTTCCCGTGTGTGTTCACTCGTCCCTGCCCGGGCGGCATGTTCCCACGGAGCGCACTCCGGCGCAGCGGCGACAGTTCGCCTTGACCATTCTCCGGCAGTTGCCGCGGAAATTGGGGACAGTGACCAAATTCCAGGAGAGTTGATGCTGAGACGCCATTGCAGCTCCGAATATGGTCACTGTCCCCGCTCCGGCAGCGCGTAGGCGCGAATGAGGTCGCCCGCCTTCGGGTAGACGAAGGCATGCCCGCCGGCGGCGATCACGACATACTGGCGGCCGTCGACCTGGTAGGACATCGGCAGCGCGAAGGCGCTGGTCGGCAAGCGATCCGACCACAGCTCCCGCCCGCTTTTCAGGTCGAAGGCCCGGAAGCGATCGTCGCCGGTTGCGCCGATGAAGACGAGGCCGCCGGCGGTCACCATCGGTCCGGCGAAGGTCGGCGTGCCCCAGCGCAGCGGCAGCGGCAGCGAGAACGGCGCGCCGGCCATCGGCGGCGGCAGGCTGCGTTCCCAGGTGCCGAGCGTCTCGCGCCAGCGGATCTCGCCCCGTTCGAGGTCCACTGCGACGAGTTCGGCATAGGGGGGCGCGGTGCACAGCGTCGCCGGGGGCGCGAGCAGCGCCATCTGCTTCAGCGCGTAGGGCGTGCCGCGCAGCACGCCGGGCGCGCCCATCATGTTTTCCTCGACGGTGCCGCCGGTGTCCGGCGGCAATTCGGCGAGCGGGATGAGCTGCGCGAAGTGCGCCATGCGCAGCACGTTCACCACCAGTACCTTCGAGACCGGATCGATCGCGACGCCGCCCCAGTTCACGCCGCCGGCGCCGGACGGCACGATGATCGTGCCCTCGAGCGATGGCGGCGTGAAGATCGGCCCCCGCCTCGCGTTGGCGAAGTGCTCGCGGCAGCGGTTGCGTTCCCACACCGTCATGCCCCAGAAATCCTCGTCGCGGAACTCGTGCGGCACCAGCGGCGGCGGCTTCACCGGGAACGGCTGGGTCGGCGAGAGCCGTTCACCCGGCACGTCGCCCTGCGGGACCGCCCGCTCCTCGATTGGGAAGTACGGCTCGCCGGTGGCGCGGTGGAAGATGTAGAGCATGCCGGTCTTGGTCGCCTGCACCACCGCCGGGAACGGCTTGCCGTCGCGACTGAGTTCGACCATGGCCGGCTGCGCGGCGTTGTCGTAGTCCCAGACGTCGTGATGGATGGTCTGGAAATGCCACACGACCTCGCCGGTGGCGCCGCGCAGCGCCACGATCGAGTCGGCGTAGCGGTTGTCGCCCGGGCGGGTGCCGCCGTAGTAATCGGGCGAGGGCCCGGAGGTCGGCAGGAAGAGAAGATCGCGTTCCTCGTCCGCGCTCATCGTGCCCCAGACGTTGCCCGCGCCCGTGCTGCGCGCGGCCTCCGGAGTCCACCCCACCCACTGCGGGTCAGACGGGTCGCGCGGCACCGGGTCGAAGATCCAGCGCGGCGCGCCGCTGCGGGCGTCGAAGGCGCGCACGGCGCCATTCGGCGCGCTGGCGCGGTGGAAATCGCGCACCGTACTGCCGACGACCACCACGTCGCCGACCACGGCCGGCGGGCCGGGGAACTTGACTTCGCCGACGTCCGCCGGCGGCGTCGCGGCGAGCACCGCGGGCTCCACGTTGACGATGCCTCCGGCGCCGAATCCAGGGCAGAGCCGGCCGCTCGGCGCATCGAGCGCGAACAGGCGCAGGTCGTGACTGGCGAGCAGCACGCGGTGGCTGCAGCGCGCGCCGGGCTCGGCCGCGCGGTCGGCCCAGTAGGCGACGCCGCGACAATTCGCAAACGGCGGGTTCTTCAGCCCCTGCGGGTCGCCGGGGCTCGCATAGCCGCCGATGCGGATCTCCGGCTCGAAGACCCAGCGCTCGGCGCCGGTCGCCGGATCGAGCGCCACCACGCGGCCGAACGGCGTGCAGATCATCAGGTGCCCGCCCGCTTCGGGCGGCAGCAGGATCGGGTTCACCTGCACCTTCGCGCTGTGGTTCGCGAACGCGCCGCGCCGCTCGAGTTCCCCGGTGTGATATTCCCAGGCGACCTGCAGCCGGCCCACGTTGTCGACGTTGATCTGGTCGGGCGCGGCGAACTTGCGTGCCGCTTCGCCCCCCACCTGTGGCCAGCCGCTGGCGGTGGCGCCCGAGACGACGAACAACGCGGCGAAGAGGGCCGCTGCACGGCCAGCGGTGTCAATACGGTTCATGGGAGCACAGCCGTTTTGCGGGATCGGGCCGCGATGTTACCGCAGCGGCGTCGCTTGCCGGCGGGCGCTGTCGCGCGCGACGGCTGCACGTCGGCGCGATAACTGCGACACTTCCGCCCGACGATTGCCGACGGGGGTGCCATGGACGCTGTGCGAAACGCCGGGGCGGACCGGCGCGGTTTCATGCTCGGTGCGGCCGGGGCCCTGCTCGCCGGCCCGCTCGTGCCGGGCGCGGTCACGGCCGCCGGGGCGAGACTGGACCTTAACGTCCCCGCGGACCGGTTGACGGCGCTGTTGCGCATGCAGGGACGCCTCGACGGGCGCGACGCGCCGTGGTGGTATTTCGGCAGGATCTACGGCGTGGTCGGCGAGAGCGCGCCGCGCCTGCTGGTGCGCTTCGAGGGTCTGGAGATCATGCGCCTCACCCGGGTCGGGGAGCAGGAGTACGCCGCGACTGGCGTGACAACCTCGTTCTTCCAGGATGCGCACAGCAAGGAGGTGCTCACCGCCTTCGCCAATCCGTACACCGGGAAGACCAACGCCGTCATGCCGAACCTGATCGGCGGCACTTCGAGTCCCGTCGTGTACTACTCGACGCGCGGCGTGCGTCCGGCGCGGGTCGCGGCCGGGGACTGGGAATACGACGGGCTGCGGTTCACGCTCGACTTTCACGCCGACATGGTGTGGCTGTCCCACGACCGCGTGTATCCGCCCGGCATTCCCCAGCCGATGGCCGAGTCGAGCGTTGCGCGTGCCAGCACCGCCGACCTGCACGCGCTCGATCGCGCCTTCGTCCCGGCCGGGTTTTCCTCCACCTATTTCGCGCCCTGGCCGAAGTGGATGGACATGGCAGGCCGGCCCGGCCACGTGATCTGGCATGCCGACGGGGTGAAGCTCGAGTCCGTCGCGGCGCTGCCGGAGCCGTTCCGCAAGCGTATGCAGGCGCAGTTCCCGGAGCGGCTGCGGGCGCTGCCTGTGGGGAAATCGTGATGAACGTCGTGATCACCGGCAGCACCAGGGGCATCGGTCTCGGCATGGCGCGCGAGTTTTTGAGGCGCGGCCACGCCGTCATGGTGTCCAGTCGTGGCCGCGAGGCTGTGGACCGCGCGGTGGCGGAACTGCGCGGCGAGTTCCCGCAGGGGAAAATTGCCGGGCATCCCTGCGACGTCGGCGAGATCGTTGCCGTGCAGGGCCTGTGGGATGCGGCCGCCGCAACCTTCGGACGGGTCGACATCTGGGTGAACAACGCCGGGCGCGACGGTATCAAGGTGCCGTTCTTCATGCTGCCTCCCGCAGACATGAAGGAGACGGTCACGACCAACTTGATCGGCCTGATGAACTGCAACCGCGTGTGCATGACCGGCATGTACCGGCAGAAGGGCGGCTGGATCTGGAACATGGAGGGCTTCGGCAGCAACGGCGCTCTCCGCCCGACGGTGGGCGTGTACGGCGCCACGAAATACGCGGTGCGCTACTTCACCCGCGCCATGGCGAAGGAACTCGAGAACACCCCGATCCGTATGGGCTTTCTCAGCCCCGGTATCGTGGTCACCGACATGCTGGTGCCGCCGCCGGAGAAACGTGGCGAACGCTGGGAAGAGAGCAAGAAGATCCTCAATGTCCTCGCCGACACGGTCGAGACGGTAACCCCGTTCCTGGTCGAGGGCATGCTCTCAGCGCAGAAAAACGGCGCGGCGGTGCGCTGGCTCACGAACGGCAAGGTGCGCTGGCGGTTCTTCAAATCGTTGTTCGTGAAGCGCGACCTGTTCGGCCCGCTGGGACTGTGACTCACTCGGGCTGGAAGCGCAGGCGCACGGCCGTGCGCCGTTCCACCGGCCGGCCGCCCTCGGTCGGCGGTTCGAAACGCCAGCGCTTCACGGCTGCGATGGCCGACTCATCGTAATGCCCCGGCGGGCTCGCGCCGGTCACGGTGACGTCGCGGGTCTCGCCCCGCGCATCGACCACGAAGCTCAGTTCCACCCAGCCGGCCGGGTCCGGACCGAGCGTGCGCCGCCGCGGCTTCGGTTCCACGTAGCGGCGGAACTCGAGCGCGTCCAGGCTGACCTGTTGCGGGCTGGCCGGCGATGGAGTCGCTTGCGCGGGCTCTTCGGCGGGCGGTATCGACGCCGCGCTGCCCGTCGGAGCAGCCGTTGCGGCGGCTGCCTGCGGCGGAGGAGGTGCCGGCCTATCGTTCATGGTCACGGGCTCCGAGGCGATCGGCGCGCCGGGCATCGGCGTCGGGCCGGCCTGTGTGGCGGCGGGCGCGGGTTCGCGCGCAGCCTCGGCAGCGGCGCTCGGAGGTGCTGGCCGTGGCGGCGCCGTCGCGGTCTGCGGCGGTCGCTCCCGCGGCAGTGTGGCGCGCGCCGCCGGCTTCACCGGCGGCGCGCTGGCGGTTCTTGGCGGGGCCGGCTCGGGCGCTCGCGCAGCCGGATCGGGCCGCGGTGGCCCGACCAGGTCGGGAGGTGGATCGCGGCTCGCCGCGGCGGTCGCGACGGTCTCCCGCGGCGCCTCGGTGGGGCTGCGCCAGAGCAGGATCGCGACGGCGAGCAGCGCAACACCGGTGGCGAGCGCGAGCCCCGGGCGACGCGGTTTCGCCGCCGGCGGGGGAGTCGCGACAGCGGCCGGCGCATGCACGACCGGCGGTGCCGGCGGCGGTGCGTTGAATGCCTGGATGAAGCTTGCGACATCGGCCGTTCGCGCTTCGCGGCGGAACGCCAGGGCCTGCTCGAGCGCGCGCCACTGGGTGTCCGTCAGGCGGCGTATCCGCACCGGGCGACGGCCGGCACGCTCGGCGGTGAGCGCATCATCATGGCCGAAGACCCGCCGCCCGGCGAGCATGCGATAGGCGACGCAGGCGAGCGAGAAGACGTCGTCCTGCGGGGTCGGGTTCTGGCCCTCGAGCACCTCGCAGCTCGCGTAGGCGGGCGTGCGCGCCTCCGGCCGCGGCTCGCCGGCAGAGGCGTCGGCCGCGCGCGCGATGCCGAAGTCGAGCAGCTTCACGGGGCCGTCGCGCGTCAGGAAGATATTGCCGGGCTTGACGTCGGCATGGGTGATGACGCGGCTGTGGGCGAACTGCAGCGCATCGGCGATCTCGGCGAGGACCTGGCGCGCGAGCGCGCTGGTGAGCGGGCGGTGGCGCTGCCGTGTCAGGAGCTGGCCGAGTGACTCGCCTTCGAGCCATTCCATCGTGATGAAGGCGTGCTCGCCGTCGCGATCGAAGTCGAACACGCGCACGATGTGCGGGTGATCGAGGCGCTGGGCGAGCGCGGCCTCCTGCTGCAACAGCCGCAACGCTTCCCGGTAGCGAGGGAATTCCGGCCCGACCAGCTTGATGGCGACCCACGAGTTGTCCGCGCCGGCCTCCTGGCGGCGCCGGTCGAGCGCCTTGTAGACCGCGTTCATGCTGCTCGCCTCGAGCCGCGCGTGCAGGACGAAGCGCTCGCGCAGGACCGCACCCGGGACCAGAGGCGCGGCGTGCGGCTGTCCGCCGGCTTGTTCGGCAGGCCCGGAGTGTTGCCGCGCGGTATCGCCGGTGGGCGCGAACTCGCTCACCACCGCCTCGGACCACTCGGTGGGGTCGTCTTCGCGCAGGTCGTGGCCGAGGTCTGCCACCAGTGCCTCGTAGTCCTCGTGGCTGAGGCGCCCTTCTTCCCAGGCCTTGACGATCAGCGACCGCGCCCCGGCCGCGCCGGCCCCGCCTTCTGCGAGAACTGCCGCGAGCGCCCGGCGGGCGAAGCCCAGACTGACGATGCCGACCGCCAGCCCGTTCAGCGCCTCCGCAAACGAGTCACTCCCACACTCGAGTCCATTCACTGGCGGGGCGATGGCCATATCGGTTGCCGCTGCAAACCGCGATCCTGCAGGTCCTCGGGGTGCGTGGGGCGCAAGCGCGATCCCGCCCGGGCGTCCGGCGGGGGGTGTACCTGCAATCGAGTCTAGCAACCGGACCGTGTCCGGCCCGGTGACCCCGCTCACGATTTAACCGCGCCGGTTCAAAGCGCGTGGCGAATCGGCCGGGGGCGCCCGGTCTCGTTGAGATGCAGTTCACACGGGCGCGGGCGGCTCGCCCGCGTGCGCTGCTCCGGTCCGGCCGCCGCCAGCCGTGCCTAGGGCAGATCGGTCGCCAGGGGCTGGAACTGCGGCGTGTGCCTGGCGCGACGGGTGTAGAGCTTGCGAGCCAGTGACCGCGACTGCTCGAGCCGGGTCGCGAGGTCGACATAGCGGCGCCGGTCCTCGTCGGGGCGGAAGTCCGCCGGTGCTCCCTCGAGGTGTTGTCGCCAGAGACGCTCGGCCCACTCCGCCGTGCTGCGTTGGTTCTTGTAGCCGAGGTAATCGAGTACCCGGCCCGTTGCTTCGTTCATCGCCGTGTTGTTGTGGTTGTTTGTTCGTTCTGCGAGCCGCGTGAATTCTAGCCTCGTCCGAGCCCGCCAGCCGAGGACCTGCGTCGGGGCATTTCGACACATTTCCCATTGTTACAGCCGTTTTTACCACCTCCCTACGGAGTTATGTCAGCCCCGCAGGCGCACTCGGGCCGATGCAGACGCGCGGCGCGGCGCAGCGGCGGCGGTCGCGTCGCCGTGTTATCGTCCCGCGCTGGCAAACATGAGGGCTGCATGAACTCGATCTGGTTCACGGAACTGCTGGCGAGCCGTCCAGAGGCGGTCGCGGCGCTCTCCGGCGTGTCAGGCGGCGCGGCCGTCGCGCGCTCGGCGGCGGGTCACGCGAGCGGCAGGCCGCTCGACTGGGAAAACCCGTACGACAATCTGTACGCCTTCGGCAAGATCTGGGCGGGATACGACGCGCCGCAGATCGGCGCGTTTCACGGGCTGATGTACGCGCGCATCGGCACGAAGCGGCTCATGCCGCTGTTCGGCTACACGGGCACGGGCGTGATGCAGTCGCGGATCGACGGCGACGGCAACATGTGGATCCGCGGCAAGGAGACCGGATATTTCACCGATCTCGCGACCGGCGACATCCTCCAGACCTGGGACAACCCGTTCACCGGCGAGCGGGTCGAGGTGTTCAATTTCTACAACCCGCGGATGGGCGGCAAGCTGACGGCCGAGATGCCCCGTTTCGCGATGGGCGCGGCGCGCGACGAGGCCACCCTCATGAACGAAGGCACTCATCGGCGCACCGATGGCAGGGTGCCGTTCCTGCTGCCCTTCGAGATATACGGCGGCGACCTGATGCTCGCCTGGG
>CAZFWB010000077.1:0-14435 GCA_964522655.1 uncultured Chromatiaceae bacterium
CCCGCGCGATCCAGGAGGCGGGCGCCGAAGCGCTCGAGCTCAACATCTACTCCATCGCCGCCGACTTCGCCGAGTCACCTGCCGCCGTGGAGCAGCGCGTGCTCGACATACTGGGCGAGACCGTAGGCCAGGTTTCACTGCCGGTCGGCGTGAAACTGTCCCCTCACTACAGTGCGCTCGGCAATCTCGTGAAGCGGATCGAGGCCACCGGAGCCGCCGGCGTCGCGCTGTTCAACCGCTTCTACCAGCCGGACCTCGACCTTCACAGCCTGGAGATCTCGCAGGTGATCAACCTGTCCGGTTCCAGGGACGCGCTGCTGACCATGCACTGGATGGCTCTTCTGCATGGCCGCGTCCGGCTGTCGCTGGCGGCCACCGGTGGCGTTCACACGGCCGAGGATGCGCTGAAGATGCTCCTGTGCGGCGCCGATGTGACCTATCTCTGCAGCGCGCTGCTCCTCAACGGCCCCGACCGGTTGCGCAGCATCCGCGACGGTGTGCTCAGATGGATGGAAGAACGCGAGTACGCATCCGTCGGGCAGCTGCGCGGCAGTCTGTCGCAGCAGAACTCACCCGACCCCGCCGCGTTCGAGCGGGGCAATTACCTGCAGCTGCTGGCGAACTACGAGCCGCCCACCTCCGTCTGGCGCTGAACCTGTTCAGCTTCTTCGCCGCTCTGCGGGGACGCGGCTGATCGCCGGCGGGCAAGGCGGTGGTCGCGCCCCCGCAGAGCGGCAAATAACGCTTGTTTTAACGCGGTGCGAGATGGGCACCGCGCATTGCGACAGCCTGCCGCGTGGAAATCCACAGTGCTGCGGCTGGCGCTCCGGTGCTAGCGTCAAGCCAGATCAGACATGGGAGCCGGGACGATGAAAAAGCTCCAGTTGCAACTTACTTCCCGGTCCGGCACCGGCGCGGTGGACCACGACCACCGTTGGCTGATGGCGGCAATCGAAGAGACCTGCGCCAGCCTCCGGGGCAGCCATTCCCGCCATTCTGTGAGCGACGCGCTCGGCGTCCTGTACGTCAGGAGCTGCGCACATTTCGCGCTCGAGGAGAAATTGCTGCGCGAACGCGGAGCGGAGGTCTATGCCGCTCACAAGGCGCGCGACGAGATGCTGCTCGAGCGCATGCGCGCCATGATGGACGCCTACGATGACGGCGAGTGCGACGGCTGCGACAAGTCGCTGGCGGAGTGTCTGGCCGCCTGGCTGCACGAGCATTTCGCCGGGGAGCCGCCGCCGCTGCGCGCGCTCGACAGCTGACCGGGAGATCGACCGTGGCGGTGAGCCACACGGGTCCGCTCATAGCCTGCGCCCCTCAGGCGGCGGGGGGCGCGTAACCGGGGACGGTCTCCGGCGGCCGGCGGAAGCCGCCGGTCAGCTCTTCGACCAGCCTGGCAAACTCGAGCACGGTTCGGTCCGCGAGGTAGGGGCCAATCAGCTGCACGCCGACCGGCATGCCATCGGCGGCAAGCCCGGCCGGAACCACCGCGGCAGGCAGGAAAGAGGCCGTGGCAAGTCCGCACCAGAATGACTGCTGCATGTATGCAAAGTCACGGCCACCGAGCCTGACCGTGCGCTCTTCGAACGGACGGCGATCGTGCGGCGGAGCCGTCGTTGGCATGACCGGCGTGACGAGCAGATCGTAGCGGGAAAAAAACGCATCCCATGCCGCGCGATATGCTTCGCGGCGCTCGCAGGCCATGAGCCACTCGCGATGCCCCTGCGCGACCGCGCGCGGCATCAGGTTAAGGGGCGTCCAGGCCGCATCCCCGGCATGCCGGCGTGCGGCCGCAGCGAATGCGCGGAACACGCTCTCGGGAAAACCGGCGCTCATCTCCGCGTACATGAGTTCGAGAAAATCGCGGAAATACTCGCTCGCGCCGATCGCGGGGCGCGCCTGCTCGTCCACGGCCACCCCGGCGCCGGCCAGCGCGCGGCAGGTGCCGGCCAGTGCCGCTCCCACCTCTGGCGCAACCGGGCAGTTGTCGTCGTCGAGCCAGGCCGCCACACGCAGGCCCGTCGCCGGCGCCCTCGGCGGCGGCAGCGACAGCTGCCAGGCGGCGGCATCGCGCACGGCAGGTCCGGCCAGCACGCCGAACAACAACCCGAGGTCTGCCACCGTCCGGGCCATCGGACCGGCTACGACCAGGTCGGCCGTACGCCGTGCGCCGGGCGTCGTGGACAGTACGCCGGCGGTCGGCACGACACCGAAGCTCGGCTTCAGCGCGCAGACCCCGGTGGCGTGCGCCGGAACCCGCAGCGACCCGGCGAGGTCGCTGCCGATCTCGAGACTGGTAATCCCCGTGGCGAGCGCGACGGCGGCGCCGCCGCTCGACCCGCCCGGCGTGCGCTCCGCGTTCCAGGGATTGCGCGTCACGCCGAAGACCTCGTTGAAGGTCTGCAGGTCGAGCGAGTACAGGGGCACGTTCGTCTTGCCGATGACGACGGCACCCGCCTGCACCATGCGCTGCACTGCCGGCGCGTGGCGCGCCGGCCGGTATTCACGCAGCTCCGGTGCGCCGTTGACCGCGGGGAAGCCGGCCACCTCGAAGCAATCCTTGATGGTGACGGGCAGGCCATGCAGCGGCCCGAGACTGCCGCCGGCGCGTATCGCCGCATCGGCCTCGCGCGCGCGCTTCAGCGCGCCGGGCTCATCGAGCGCCACGACGGGATTCAGGCCGGGATTGACCTCGCGGACCCGCTCGATGGCGGCCCTGGTCAGCGCCACGCTGCTCAGGGTGCCGGCGCGCAGCCCCGCGACGAGCTCATGCGCGGGCGCGAAGACGGCGGTGTTCGGCAAGGCAGTTCCTCCCTCCGGGAGGCGGAAACACGAACGCGCCGCCGGGAGCGGCGCGGCCCCGGGTCATTCCCCGAGAAAATACAGCGCGATGACCTCGGCGACGCAGGCCGGCTTCGGCTGGCCCTCGATTTCCAGGGTATTCTCCAGGATCACCTGCAGGGCGCCGGCGCGCTTCTGCGCCTGCAGCAGCACACAGTGCAGGCGAACCCGGCTGCCCGCGGGGACCGGGTTCTTGAAACGCACCTTGTTCAGCCCGTAGTTGATCGCGCGCTGCAGGGTCGGCATCTCCACCACGGTGTCCATCAGGGCCGGCATCAGGGAAATGAGCAGATAGCCGTGGGCGATCGTCTGCCCGCCGGGCATCTCGCGCGCCGCCCGGGCGGTGTCGGTGTGGATCCACTGGTGATCGTCCGTGGCAGCCGCGAACTGGTTGATGCGCGCCTGGTCGACCAGCACCCAGTCGGAAACGCCGATCTCCTGGCCGACCAGCGCCTTTGCGTCTTCGATGCTCCTGACAATTCGCGGCATGGTGCAACCCGTTCAGGCGCGAATGGCGGCGAAGAACTCGCCGCGTATGCGATCGTCATCCTGAAACGCGCCCAGCATTTCCGATGTGATCATCTTCACGTTTGTGCGATGGACGCCTCGGGTCGTCATGCACTGATGCTGCGCTTCGACCACCACTGCGACCCCGCGCGGCTCCAGCACGTCGTTGATGCAGCGGGCGATTTCCGCGGTGAGCCGCTCCTGCACCTGCAGGCGTTTCGCATACGCCTCCACCACCCGCGCCAGCTTGCTGATCCCGGCCAGCCGGCGATTCGGCAGGTAGGCCAGGTGGACGCGGCCGATGATCGGCGCGATGTGATGTTCACAATGAGACTCGAAGTCGATGTCACGCAAGGTCACGATCCGCTCGTAGTGGCTGACCTGCTGGAACGACGCGCCGAGCAGCTCGTAGGGATCGATCGCGTAGCCGCAGAACCAGTCCTCGAAGGCGTCGGCGACCCTCGCCGGCGTCCTTCGCAGGCCGGGACGATCGGCGTCGTCGCCCGTCCAGCGCAGCAAAACCCGTATGGCCGCCTCGACTTCGGCGCGAGGGGGACGGCGGACGGTCTTCTTTCGGGCCATCGTGGCGAACCTTGACGTGTTGTTGCGCGCGGCTCCGGACCCGCTCCGGCCGTCACGGCCGGATCAGGCGCTCCATATCCTCGGGCGTATTGATGCTCCCCAGCGCATCCGGGTCTGGCGGATCCAGCAGCACGGGATGAACGGCGGCCAGGGCTGCAAGCAGGCCCGAACTGCCGCCTGCATCGACCTCCGTCCGCAGGCGGCTCAGGGTAGCCGGTTCATAGATCGCGCACAACGGCTCGGGCCGTCCCGCTCGACCGCGGTAGGCGGTGGCGCCGCGGCGCGGATCACGCGCGGCGATCAGGCCAGCGAGCAGCTGCTCCGTCACGCCGGGCATGTCGCAGGCCAGTGCGAGCCAGGCCGTGTCCGGGTCCAGACGATGGGCCGCGAGCAGCCCGGCCGCCGGTCCGATGTTTTCGTCCTCGTCGGCAAGCAGCGCGAAGCGCCGTCGCAGCTCGTCGCTGAGCTGATCCCCGCGCACCGCCACCCGCACGTCCCCGACCACCCGCGAAAGCAGTGCGACGGCACGCTCGAGCAAGGTACTGCCGTTGATGGCCAGCGCCGCTTTGTCGCGCCCGAGCCGCTCGCTGCGGCCGCCCGCCAGCACGAGCCCGCGCAACTGTGCCGGTGCCGGCCGCAAGGGCGTGCTCATCCGCGGTTCAGGAGGCTCCCAGCGGAGCCGCGTGGAACTCGCTCTTGCCACCGGTCTTGCTGATGAGACGGACCTCCGCGATCACCATCTCGTGGGACAGCCCCTTGCACATGTCATAGATCGTAAGCGCGGCAACGGCAGCACCCGTGAGGGCCTCCATCTCGACCCCGGTCCTGTGCTCGACGCGGACAATACAGTCGATGACCGCGTGACCCGAATCGTCAACGTCGATGCTGATATTGCAGGCATCGAGGCCCAGCGGGTGGCAGAACGGTATCAGCTCGTGCGTCTTCTTCGCCGCCATCGTGCCCGCGACGATTGCGGTCTGGAAGACCGGCCCTTTGGGGGAGTGAAGCTCGCCCTGGTCGAGTCCGCGGCGGATGACATCGGGCAGCCACACGCGGGCTCGGGCGTGGGCGGTCCGGGCGGTCACGGATTTCCCGCCCACATCCACCATGGCGGGCTGATTAGCATCATCGAGGTGCGAGAACATCGTCGCGATTATAAGCCCCGGCCGGTAGTCGCAGTCTCAGGCACCTCGGGGCTGGTCGGGAAGGCGCCGCTCGCGAGCGCGCGGGCGCTCATGGCCAGGAAAGTAATCAGGCCCCAGCTGAGACCCAGCACGACGCCGACGTCCACGATCCCCCGCCACGGCTGCGGCAGCCGGTGCACCACCACGATCAGCGCAATGATGAGCACGGTCCCGGTCCACGTGAGGCGACGGATGCGGGCCGTAGCGCGGTAGAAACCCACACAGAAGAACGGCGCCAGGAGCGCCGAGCGCCAGTCGGCGTGACGGCTGAGGTAGAGCACCCGGGCCGCGGCACGCGGCGAGAACTTCAGCTGGAATCCTCGATAACCCTCGGTCCAGGCCAGCAGCGCGGCATTCGCCAGCAGCACGGCGAACTGGACGCCGGTCAGGTCCATGGCCAGCGCCTCCGCCGCGATGCGGGATAGTCTCACGATGGCAAAAAACAGCACCGCAGACCACCCGGCGATTCCCCAGGCCGCAGCGAAGGCGCCTAGCAGGGACGTCATGTTGCCGTTCACGTTGCTGGCAAGCCGACTGCGAGAGTAGGTGCGGCGCGATGCACGCATTGAGCTGTTATCATTCAGGCATTCCGCGGGGAGAGCGCGTCGCCGTCCGATGCGCCACTTCCGGCCCGTCCCGCGCGCAGTCTAACTGCCCGCGGGACATGGGTCACGAAACCTGCCTGCGGGCGGGCTGCCTCGAGAAGCGATCCGCCCGGGCAAGGGCCCTGCGGTGTCCCGTTCGCGAGTCGTGCACGGCCGCGCCTGATCCGTGCGCGCCGCGTGCGGGCCCGGCCGGCGGCAGGACACTGCACCGGAGAGCAGGAATGGGACGCAGCATCATCGACAAGATCTGGGCCGAACACGAAGTCGCCGATCTGGGCGACGGCAGCAGCCTGCTGTACATCGACCGGGTATTCCTGCACGAGCGGACCGGCAGCGTCGCGCTGAAAGAGCTGGCTGCGGCACAACGCCGGGTGCGCAATCCCGAGCAGGTTTTCTGCACGATGGACCACATCGTCGACACCTTCCCGGGACGCAACGACAATACCCGCGTGCCGGGCGGGATCGAGTTCATCACCCAGACCCGCGATGCGGCCCGCGCCGCCGGCATCAATCTCTTCGACCTCGGTGACGACCGGCAGGGCATCGTGCATGTCGTCTCTCCCGAACAGGGCATCGCCCTGCCGGGCGTGACTCTTGTGTGTCCGGACAGCCATACCGGCACGCTGGGTGGCATCGGCGCGCTCGCCTGGGGTATCGGTTCCACCGAAGCCGAGCACGCGCTGGCCACCAAGACGCTGGTGGTGAAACGGCCGAAGTCGATGCGGGTGAGCTTCGACGGGGCGCTGCCCGGCGGGGTGAGCGCGAAGGACATGATCCTGCGCCTGATCGGTGAGCACTCCGCATCCGGCGGCGTGGGCTACGCAGTCGAGTTTGCGGGCAGCACCGTGCGCGATCTCGCCGTCGAGGCGCGCCTGACCTTGTGCAACATGGGTGTCGAGTTCGGCGCCTGGACCGGGATCATCGCCCCGGACGAGAAGGTCTTCGAGTACGTGCGGGGACGGCCCTTCGCGCCGCGCGGTGCGGTGCTCGGGCAGGCGCTCGAGCAGTGGCGCAGCCTGCGGACCGACGCCGATGCGCATTTCGATCGCGAGATTGTCATTCCCTGCGCCGGACTTGCGCCCCAGGTCACATGGGGCACCAGCCCGCAGCATGAGACCGGCATCGACGGCATCGTGCCCGACCCGGCGCAGGAGCCGGACCCGAACCGGCGCCAGTCCATGGAGCGGGCGCTGGCATACATGGCGCTGGAGCCGGGCACTCCGCTCAGCACGGTACCGATCCAGGCCGCCTTCATCGGCTCCTGCACCAACAGCCGTCTCTCTGACCTGCGGCTGGCAGCGGCAATCCTCCGCGGCCGCCGCGTCGCCCCCGGCGTCACAGCGATCTGCGTGCCCGGCTCCACCCAGGTGAAACTCGCCGCCGAGCGCGAGGGGATCGACAAGGTGTTCACCGACGCCGGTTTCCAGTGGCGTGAGTCCGGCTGCTCGATGTGCTTTTATGCCGGCGGCGAGAGCTTCGGGCACCAGGAGCGCGTGATCTCCAGCACGAACCGCAACTTCGAGAACCGCCAGGGACCGCGCACGCGCACGCACATCGGGAGCCCGGCGACCGTGGCGGCCTCCGCGATCGCAGGCCACCTCGCCGACGCGCGCGAATTTGCACGCTGACATCAGGCAGAAGCGGCATGGAAAAATTCACGACTCTCACCGCCGTCGCCGCCCCGCTGCTGCGGATCAACGTCGACACGGACGCGATCATCCCGAGCCGCGAGATGAAGAAAGTCGCCAAGACCGGGCTCGCCGACGGCCTGTTCGCGGGCTGGCGTTACCGGGAGCCGGGCGGCCGCGACGAAGACCCCGAGTTCGTGCTGAACCAGGAGCCGTATCGGCGCGCGAAAATACTGCTGTCCGGCATGAATTTCGGCTGCGGTTCCTCACGCGAGCACGCGGTGTGGGCGCTGCACGAGTGGGGCATACGCGCCATCATCGCGCCGAGCTTCGGCGCGATCTTCCAGGGCAACTGCGTCCGCAACGGGATCCTGCCGGTCGTGCTGGACAACGCCGTGGTGGAGGCCCTGGCCGAGACCGTGCGGCGCGACCCGTCCCGCAACCAGCTCACGATCGACCTCGAGGCCTGCACGGTGACCGCGCCCGGCGGGGCGGTGCATTCGTTCAGCATCCCGCGCGCCGATCGCCAGATGCTGCTCGAGGGGCTGGACGCGATCGCGCTCACGATGAAGCGTGACGACGAAATCCTGGCCTTCCAGGCCCGGGACCGCCTGCGCCGTCCCTGGATTTATCTGCAGCCCCGGCAGATCCACCCGGGCGCCCATTGAGGGGACATTCCTGATTTCCGTCAGGGAAATCAGGAATGTCCCCTTTACGGCGATGCGCGAGGAACGGCCCGCTCCGGGGGCGGGACCGCCGCATCTTCGGCAATGATCGACCGCGTCCCCGCAGAAAAGCGAAGAGTCTTAGTCGGCGCCGGTCGCCGGAGCCGGCAGACGACTCGGGAAATCCGCCATGAGCAGCGGCACGACCCTGTCGATGGCGGGGCCGGGGTTCTTCATTGACTCCTTCTTGATGCGGCCCTCGGCCACCGACTGCCAGACCAGCGCCTTGCGCTTCGCGTCCACCACGTCGATATTCAGCGTGCCCTGCTTGTAATTCGTCGTCTGTATGTCCTGCGGATAGCCGCCCCACACGCCATAGGAGCGATAGCCGTAATAGCCGTAGCCGACACCGGCCGACGGTGTGCTGCGGATCTCCGTCCGCTCCTCCACATTGAGCTGGAAGTTCAGCAGCAGGTCGGGATTCGCCTCCTCATACGCGTAACCGCGTTTCTCCATCTCCCGCCGGGTCGCCTCTTTCAGGCGACTGGTGACGAGGGTCGAGTACCCGGCCTTGTCGGTTGCCAGCGGGCTGAAATACGCGAACGTCCGGTAGTCGGTGATGCGCACCGCCGGGTCCGCGTCCACCCGGATGTCGGGCCCTGAGGCACATCCGGCTGCAACGATGCCCAGCAGGGCGAGCGACGGAACGTGAAATGAGGCGAATCGCATATGATGACTCCCCGAGCTTGTAACTTGTCAGAATGCGCGGCGCGGCGCGTCGCGCCGAACTGCCAGAGATCATTCCGCGCCGACCACGCCTGCATCGATCAGGGCCCGGATCTCACCCTCCGAGTAACCCGCCTCGGCGAGAACCTCGCGCGAGTGCTGACCGGCGCGCGGCACGTCGAGGCGAACCCCGAAGCGTTGCCCATCCATGGCGAGCGGCAGCGCCGGCAGCCTGGTTGTCGAGCCCCTGCGCTCCCCATCGGTCACGGTGAGCGGAAGCAGGCCGCCGCCGGCAGCCAGGTGCGGATCCTCGAAGAGCTGTTCCGGCCTGGTGATCGGCGCGAACGGCAGGCCGGTCTTCTCGAGCTTCTCCATCAGTTGCTGCTTCGTGAACTTACGGAAGGTTTCGGCGATGACCGGCAGGATCCTCTCCTTGTGCGTCACCCGGTCGTTGTTCGTATCAAGCGAGTGATCGGCCGCGAAGCCCTTGAGATCGAACGCCTCGCACAGCAGCTTCCACTGCTTGTCACTGACGACGCCGACGAACACCTGCTCCCCGTCGCTCGTGTCGAACACCTGGTAGATCGCCCAGGCCGACACCCGCACCGGCATCGGCGCCGCGGGCTTGCCGGTAACGGCGAACTGCGCCATGTGCTGGCCCACCAGGAACACGGTGCTCTCGAACAGCGAGGCCACCACGTACTGCCCGCGGCCCGTCGTCGCGCGCTGGAAGAGCGCCGCCACCACGCCGAGCGCGCCGAACATGCCGCCCTGAACGTCGATGACGGAGGTGCCGGCCCGCAGGGGCTTGCCCGGCGGTCCGGTCATGTAGGCGAGGCCGCCCATCATCTGGGCGACTTCGTCGAGCGCGGTGCGCTCCTCGTAGGGACCGCTCAGGAACCCCTTCTCCGAGCAATAGATCAGGCGCGGATTGCGGCCGCTGAGCGCCTCGTAACCGAAGCCGAGTCGGTCCATCGTGCCCGGGCGGAAGTTTTCGACGACCACGTCCGCCCGGTCGACGAGGCGCAGCACCGCTTTGCGGCCGGCATCGGCCTTCAGGTCCACGCAGAGGCTGCGCTTGTTGCGGTTGTACATGGGGAAATAGCCGGCGCCCGACCCGGGCAGCCGGCGGGTACTGTCGCCCCCGGCGGGCTCGATCTTGACGACGTCCGCGCCGAGGTCGGCCAGCATCAGCCCGGCCGCCGGACCCATGACCATGTGCGTGAACTCGATGACCCGGACGCCCGCCAGGGGGAGATTCTGCTTTCCTGTCATGAACTGCCTCTGTCGCTGCAACGTGTCGCCGGGCGCCTGAAATCGGCGCCGCGCCCGCGCCGCGCACCGGGCCCCGCGCGGGGCCGTGGATTATGGCCCACGCGGCCCCATATAGAATAGAGTGCCGCGACCTGAAGGAACGAGCCATGCCGGAAACCAATGACATCGACGTCCTGGTGAGCGAAGTGGGCCCGCGTGACGGCCTGCAGAGCATCAGGACCGTCATGCCCACGGCCGCGAAAAAGGCCTGGATTGCCGCCGAAGCGGCCGCCGGGGTGCGCGAGATCGAAGTCTGCTCGTTCGTGCCGGCCAAATTGCTGCCGCAGATGGCCGATGCAGCCGAGGTCGTCCGCTACGCACGCACCATACCCGGGCTCACGGTGGTCGCGCTGGTGCCCAACTTCAAGGGGGCGCAGAACGCCGTCGAGGCGGGCGCCCACAAGATCGCGCTGCCGCTGTCTGCCAGCGAGACGCACAGCCAGGCCAACCTGCGCCGGAGCCATGACCAGGTGATCGACGAAGTGCGCCAGATCGCCGAGCACATCCGGGCGCTGCCCGCAGGCGAGCGTCCGGGCTTCGAGGGCAACGTCGCCACCGCTTTCGGCTGCACGCTCGAGGGGGCCGTCCCCGAGCAGAAAGTGGTGGAACTGGCCCGCCGGCTGCTGGAGGCCGGCGTAGACGAAGTCGGGCTCTCCGACACCACCGGCTACGCCAACCCGAAGCAGCTGCGCCGGCTGATCCGGCTGGTACGCGCGGAAATCGGCGCGGACCGGCTCTCGAGCATTCACCTGCACAATACACGCGGTCTCGGCCTCGCGAACGCGCTCGCCGCGCTCGAGGAAGGCATCACCACGCTCGACAGCTCGCTCGGCGGACTCGGTGGCTGTCCCTATGCGCCCGGCGCGAGCGGCAACATCGTCACCGAAGACCTGGTGTTCATGCTCGACGCGATGGGACTTCGCACCGGCATCGATCTCGGCAAGCTGCTCGAGGTGCGGCAGATCCTGCGCGATGCCCTGCCCGGGGAATCGCTCTACGGGTTCACGCCGGACGCGGGGCTGCCGAAAGGCTACGCCGCCGGCGGCTGGGGCGTCGGCGCAGCCGCGTAAGGGCGAAACGCGCGGCCGGAGCGCAGGTGTAGTGGGGACTTCAGCCACGACCGGCACCTCGACGAGAACCGGTCGTATTCGTCGGCACTGAAGTGCCTCCTACAGGTGCTTGTCGGCTGTCACCGTGCAGGAAGCGCTGCAGTTTTCGTCGGCACTGAAGTGCCTCCTACAGGTTGGGCCTGCGCGCACCGGCAGGAGCATCTTCAGCCCCGACCGCCGACTCAGTACTTGAAGTTCAGATCGAGCTGCAGGCGATCGTAGTCCTCCTCAGCACCGATGTTTTCGTCGATCTCATTGACGAAGTAAGAAAATGCCATGTTGACCTTGTCGGTCAGGGCATAAGCGCCGCGGAAGACGTGCCCGCTGTTGTCGGTGCCGCCGCCGCCGAAGTCGGAGTCCGTCCACAGCCCGAACACCGCATCGGCCTCCAGGTCCTGGTACGCGTAGGACGCCTCCCACGACCCCTTGGCCTTGGCCGCGCCGAGCTGCGCGCCGGCCGCCCAGCCCGTGTCGAAGTCATCGGCGTCCGTATTCTTCACGTAGTCGGCGAACAACATGGCCGGCTGGCCGAGCAGTTTGAAGCCGAGCTCGGCGAAGCCCTCGATCGTATCGTAATCATAGGCGTACCGACCGGCGGTCGTGGTGTTGCCGAAGAAGCTGGTGGTGTAGAAAGCCCCCTTGCCCGCGCTGTTGATGGTGAGATAACCCGCACCTGCGGTCAGTTTCAGGTCGTCACCGAGCGGCCATGCCGCGCCCAGCTGGCCGCCGATGCCGTAGGCCTCCGAGCGACTGCTGGCGCTGTCGCTCTCCACCCAGGTGCCCAGGGCGTTGGCGAAGAAGATTCCATTCACATAGGTGAGCGCCAGCCCCTCCGGATTGAGATCGCTGTCCCACACCAGGCTGTGCTTGCCCGGCCGATACAGGTTGTTCTTGAATTTGCCGCCGATGGCGTTCAGGCCTTCCGCCGCCTGCCAGTTGAAATAGGCAAGGTCGAGGAAGATGTCCTTGCGCGAACCACCATTGCCAATGGTCTGGTTGCTCGACACCGGGTCGTTGTCCTGCCCCGTCGAGAGACCAAAGCCGAGCTCGAGTCCGTCCTGCGGCTTGGCGACGATCGCCGCGCGGGCCCGGATGCGGTCACGGTTACGGTCGTCGGCATCTTCGGTGTCGATGTTCTCGTAGCGGCCGCGCAGGTCGCCCTGGATGGTGATCTTGTCGGTCCACGACGCTGCCGGCTTCGAGGGTGCGGGTGCCGGCGCCGAGGCCACTGCCGCCTGCTGTGAGGTTCGCGCTTTTTCTGCGGCGAGTTCCTGCTCCATGGCGTTCAGCTTCTGGGTCAGGACCGCGATGTTGTCTTTCAGCGCCTGGAAATCGGCGTCGCTGACCGCCGCCAGGCTCATGGGACTGGCGAGGACGATTCCGGCCGCCAGGGCGAGCTGCTTGTACTTGATCATTGCTATTCCTCGTGTCGATTAACGTTGGGGGCTCGACCCGCCGCGTGACGGGTCCCGCAGCCGGGTCTGCGGATTGCGGCGCATTGTGTTTCCCGAACGTTACGGGAATGTGACAGGAACGAAATGCCCGCCGGCGGTGAGGCTGGCACCGACGATGCTCAGCGGTGATGACATCGGCCCGGGAGGGGTAAGCGTCTCCAGGTGACGCCGCGTTTTTTGGTTCGTCGCCGCTCTGCGGGGACGCGCGAAGTGCATGTGGAGATGGGGACATTCCTGATTTTGCAAGGCAGGGGTATTGCAGACTCCCGGCATCCTGGCCGCGAAAATCAGGGGTGTCCCCATTTCCCCAGCGAGGCGTCGTGCCTCACTGATCACATCGTTCCGGGGCAGTGGCGGCGCGGACGTCGCGCGGCAGAGGCACGGTGCGATTCCAGCGGCGATTTCGCCGGGCTGAACTCAGCCGAATCGGCCGGTGACGTAATCCTCGGTGAGCTTGTGGCTCGGGTTGGTGAAGATCTTGTCGGTGGGGCCGACCTCGACCAGGTTGCCGAGGTGGAAATAGGCGGTGCGCTGGGACACGCGCGCGGCCTGCTGCATGGAGTGGGTGACGATGGCGATCGCGTACTTTTCGCGCAACTCGTCCATGA
This sequence comes from uncultured Chromatiaceae bacterium, assembly GCA_964522655.1. Lineage (GTDB taxonomy): Bacteria > Pseudomonadota > Gammaproteobacteria > Steroidobacterales > QUBU01. Next base: position 13,227 of record CAZFWB010000077.1, read on the forward strand.
GGTCCTCGATGCGCGCGGTAGCGATCGGGTCGAGCGCCGAGCAGGGTTCGTCCATGAGGATCACCTCCGGATTGACCGCGATGGCGCGGGCGATGCACAGGCGCTGCTGCTGCCCGCCGGAGAGGCCCGTGCCGGGCTCGTCCATGCGGTTCTTCACCTCGTCCAGCAGCCCGGCCTTGTCGAGGCTGCGATAGACGATGTCGTCGAGTTCGCTGCGGCTGCCGGCCAGGCCGTGAATGCGCGGCCCATAGGCCACGTTTTCGTATATGGATTTCGGGAAGGGATTGGGTTTCTGGAACACCATCCCGACACGCGCACGCAGCAGCACCACGTCCATCTCCCGGGCGTAGATGTCCTGGCCGTCGAGCCTGAACTCCCCGGTAACCTTCGCCGGCTCGATCGTGTCGTTCATGCGGTTGAGACAGCGGATGAAGGTGGACTTGCCGCAGCCGGACGGGCCGATCAGCTCCACCACCTCGTTGCGCCCGATGTCGAGGCTGACGTTCTTGAGCGCGTGCGTGTCGCCGTACCAGACGTTACTCCGGCGTACGGTGATGACCGGGTCCCGTGCTTCGATATCCCCGACGGTGCGGAATGACTCCCCTGCCGGCGAACCTGCGGTCGGTTCATCCGCATCAGCGGCCGATCGGTCATTGTTCGCCACGGTGGCTTCGCCTCGAAGAAGAGTGATCTCCCGCTGCATTGTTACCACAGGCCTGTCTCCCAGGTCACGGTGTTTGCTCCAACCTGACTCACCAGCGGCGCTCGAAACGGTTCCGCAGCCACACTGCCAGCATGTTCATGACCAGCAGAAACAGCAGCAGCACGATGATGGCGGCTGAAGTTCGCTCGACGAAGGCCCGTTCGGGGCTGTCAGCCCACAGGTAAACCTGCACCGGCAAGGCAGTCGCGGGGTCGAGCGGTGTCTGCGGCACGTCCACCACGAACGCGACCATGCCGACCATGAGCAGCGGCGCCGACTCGCCCAGCGCCCTCGCCATGCCGATGATGGCTCCGGTGAGCATGCCGGGCATGGCCAGCGGCAGCACGTGATGGAAAACCGTCTGCATCGACGAGGCTCCCACGCCGAGCGCCGCCTCCCGCACGGAGGGCGGAACCGACTTGATCGCCGCGCGTGACGCGATGATCACCACCGGCAGGGTCATCAGGGTCAGCACCAGGCCACCCACCAGCGGCGCCGAGCGCGGC
>CAZFWB010000078.1:0-13846 GCA_964522655.1 uncultured Chromatiaceae bacterium
TCTCGGTGCTGGCGTGACCGTCGTTCGCGCGAGGCCGGGCCGACAGGCCCGGCAAGGTGGGAATAGTGTTGCAGTGCGATTCCTGCCACACGCCCCTGTTCTTCCGCTACCGCGTCCGGGCCTGGCACGAGGACCGCGTGGAGTTTCATGCGTCGCCCGAGGAAATGGAGCCGGCGCCGGAGCGGTTCAGTTACGCGCATCTCCCGGAGCGGGTGGCTGGCGCTTTTCGCGAGGCGCTCGCCTGCTACCGCTCCGGTCTGCTGCAGGCTTTCGCGGCGATGTGCCGGACGACGACCCAGGCGATGCTCGAGGACCTGGGCGAGCGCAGCCGTCTGCGAATCTTCGACCAGGTAGCGGAGGTTCGCACCATGGCCGAAATCGACGATGCCACTTTCGATGCCATCCGGCGCGTGCTCTTCGAGGGCGAGCCTGGCCGCAGCCAGCCGCCACAGCCGCTGAACCGCGCCCAGGCGGCCGTCCTGCTCGAAACCATGAAGGACCTGCTCTACCAGACCTACGTCCGGCGCGCGAAATTCCAGCAGGCCCTGCGCCTGCGGCACTTTCCCTCGGAGGCGACGCCGGCCGCACGCCCCGTCGCCACCAGACCCGGGCCTCGCTCGGCCGAAGGCTGAGGGTTGCGCCGCGCCGGTCAGCCGACCCAGGCGCGGGCGTTGCGAAACATCCTCATCCACGGCCCCTCCTCGCCCCAGCCTTCCGGGTGCCAGGAATGCTGGAAGGTCAGGTGAACGCGCTCGGGGTGCGGCATCATGATGGTCACCCGGCCGTCCGCGGAGCTGAAGCCGGCAACGCCTTCCGGAGAGCCGTTGGGATTGGCCGGGAACCGTTGCGCCGGACGACCGCGATTGTCGATGTAGCGAATGGCGACCTGCCCGCCGCCATAGCAAGCGGCGAGATCGGCCGGCTCGGAGAACTCGGCGCGGCCCTCGCCGTGAGAGGTGGCAATCAACAGGTGACTGCCCTCCATGCCCCGCAGGAAAATCGACCGGCCGGGCAGGACCTCCACCAGACTCAGGCGCGCCTCGAATTGCTCCGACAGGTTCTGCACGAACCGCGGCCAGTGCCCGGCGCCGGGGATGATCGCTCGCAGGGCCGCGAGCATCTGGCAGCCGTTGCACACGCCGAGGGCGAACGTGTCATCACGCGAGAAAAACGCCTCGAACTGCTCGCGCGCGCCGGCGTTGAACAGGATCGATCGGGCCCAGCCGCCACCCGCGCCCAGCACGTCACCGTACGAAAACCCGCCACAGGCGACCACACCGCGGAACTCCTCGAGGCTGCGTCTGCCGGTGAGTATGTCCGACATGTGCACGTCGACCGGCGCGAATCCGGCGCGCAGGAATGCGGCAGCCATCTCGATCTGGCTGTTGACGCCCTGCTCACGCAGGATCGCGACCTTCGGTGCAACGCCGGCGATGACGCGGGGCGCACTGGCCGGATCGAAGGTCAGCCTCGGCGAGAGGCCCGGGTCGTCGGCATCGAATCCCCCCTCGTAGGCCTGCGCGGCGGTGTCCGGATTGTCCCGCAGCGCCTGCAGGTGATAACCGAGTTCCGACCAGGCCGCATACAGCTCATTGCGATCGAAGTCCAGCAACGCCGAGCCGCTCTGGCGGAAGACCAGGCGGTGACCACTTGTCACGGCCGCGACACGCTGCGCGCAACCAGCGAGCCCGTGCCCGGCCACAAGCGCCTCGACGGCGGCCGCATCCTGTTGCCGGACCTGAACGACGACGCCCAGTTCTTCGCTGAACAGGGCTCCGAGCACTTCCCGGGCATCCCCGGGCGGCAACTCGACGCTGAGCCCGGTGCGCCCGGCGAACGCCATCTCGCACAAGGTCGCGAACAGGCCGCCGTCGGAGCGATCGTGGTAGGCAAGCAGCAGGTTCCGCGCGTGCAACGCAGATACGCAGTCGGCCAGCTTCCCGAAGCGCTGCGGATCGTCGAGATCCGGCACCGGTCCGCCCACCACGCCGAACGCCTGCGCAAGACAGGAGCCGCCGAGCCGTCTGCGCCCCGCGAAAGGCTCGAGCAGAAGCAGGCAGGTCCCCTCTTCCTGCCTGAGCTGCGGCGTCAGCGTCCGGCGAATGTCGGCTAACGGCGCGAAAGCGGTAACCACGAGTGATACCGGCGCGACCACCGACCGGGGCGCGCCGTGCTCCTGCCAGGCCGAGCGCATCGACAGCGAGTCCTTGCCCACCGGGATGGCGATGCGCAGCTTGCGGCACAGTTCGGTGACGGCGCTTACCGCATCGAAAAGCGCCTGGTCCTCGCCCTTCACGCCACTCGCTGCCATCCAGTTGGCTGACAGCCGCACCCGCTGCAGTGTGCCGACCTCCGCGCTCAGGAGATTGGTCAACGCTTCCCCGACCGCCATCCGCCCGGCGGCCGCCGGGTCGATGACCGCCAGCGGCGGGCGCTCACCGATCGCCATCGCCTCGCCCGAGCGCCCGTCGAACCCCAGCGCAGTGACCGCGACGTCGCTCACGGCGACCTGCCAGGGCCCGACCAGCTGGTCGCGGTGCACCAGGCCGCCTACCGTACGGTCGCCGATATGGATCAGGAACGACTTGTCGGCCACGGCCGGAAAACGCAGCACCCGCAGGCAGGCCTCTGCCAGATCGATGCCGGCGAAATCCGCCAGTCCTGCAGGACGGGCCGACCTGCTGACTCGCATCCGGGTGCGCGGCGGTTTGCCCAACAGCACCTCGAGCGGCATGTCGACCGCCGGCTCGCCGAGCAGCCGGTCGTCCACCACCAACCGTCCGCTATCGTCCGCACTGCCGAGCACCGCGAACGGGCACCGCTCGCGCTCGCATACGCCGCGAAACCACTCGAGATCATCCGGCACGATCGCGACTACGTAGCGCTCCTGCGCCTCGTTGCACCAGATCTGTGCCGGCGTCATGCCCGGCTCCGCATTCGGCACCTCGCGCAGTTCGATGCGCCCGCCGCGGCCACTGTGATGGATCAGCTCCGGCAGTGCGTTCGACAGCCCGCCGGCCCCGACGTCGTGGATCATCAGGATGGGGTTGCGCCCGCCCGGGCCCGCGCCTGCGGCCCAGCAGGCCTCGATCACCTGTTGGGCGCGTCGCTGCATTTCCGGGTTACCCCGCTGCACCGATGCGAAATCGAGGTCCTCGGTGCTCTGTCCGCTGGTCATGGACGAGGCGGCGCCTCCGCCGAGACCGATCAGCATGGCCGGCCCACCGATCACGATCAGCAGGGCGCCCGCAGGCACCTCGGCCTTGTGCACGTCAGCGGCGCGAATGTTGCCGAGCCCGCCGGCGATCATGATCGGCTTGTGATAACCCCAGGCGCGACCCGGTTCATCCGGCACCGCCTGCTCGAAGCTGCGGAAGTAGCCCGCGATGTTCGGCCGCCCGAACTCGTTATTGAACGCCGCCGCACCGATTGGTCCCTCGAGCATGATCTGCAGCGCGGAAGCCAGCCGTCGGGGCCGGCCGACATCGACCGCCTCCCACGGCTGTGCAAACCCCGGTACCCGCAGGTGCGAGACGGTGAAGCCGGCCAATCCGGCCTTCGGCCGGGCGCCGCGACCCGTCGCGCCCTCGTCGCGTATCTCACCGCCCGCGCCGGTAGCCGCGCCGGGGAAGGGCGAAATGGCGGTGGGGTGATTGTGTGTCTCCACCTTCACCAGGGTATGCGCATCCTCATGCTGCATTCGATACTCGCCCGTCACAGGCTCGGCCAGCACGCGCGTCGCCATCGCCCCCTCGATCACCGCCGCGTTGTCGCTGTAGGCGCTGAGTACTCCCTGCGGGCTGGCCGCATGGGTGCTGCGTATCATGTCGAACAGGCTGTGCGGCTGCCTGACGTCGTCGATGGTCCAAGTCGCGTTGAAAATCTTGTGACGACAGTGCTCGGAGTTGGCCTGCGCGAACATCATCAGCTCGGCATCGGTGGGATCGCGGCCGAGTTCCCCGAAACGCGACACGAGGTATTCCACTTCCTCATCCGACAACGCCAGACCCCAGGCACGGTTCGCGTCCTCCAGAGCATCGCGACCGAGCCGCGCCAGCGGCACGCGCCGCGACGGCCCCGGCTCGTGCTCGGCAAACAGATCCTGCTCGGTAACCGGCCGGGTGAGTGCCGTCTCGATCATCCGATCGTGCAGCAATGGGGCGAGCGCGCGGACATCGTCTTGCGACAGCGGCTGCCCGCTCACGAAGCCGAAGGCGATTCCGCGCTCGCAGCGGCGCACGGCATCGAGGCCGCAGTTGCGGACAATGTCGGTTGCCTTGCTCGACCAGGGCGAGATGGTCCCGAGCCGCGGGATCACCCAAAGAAGAGAGAGCGCTCCGGGGACAGTCGCAGCGGCCAGGCCGTAGCGCAGCAATTCATCCAGAGTGCGGCGCTCCTCGGGCCGTAGCGGCCGCGTCACATCGACGTAGTGAACGAAGCGCGCCTCGACCGAACTCACGTGCGGATGCGTCGCGTGGATTGCTTTCAGCAATCGTGCGAGCCGGGACTCGGTCAGGGCCGCCGAACCGGCAATCTCAAGCATCTTTCGGATGCGGCACCGGGCCGCGATGCTCACTCGCCGCCGTCATTACGACTGCCGGGCGCGAATACCGGCATAGGAAACTGCGCCACGTTGCCGCCTTCCGCCTTGCTGATCTTGCTGACGCCCTCCTTCTCCACCTCATCGATCCGCAGCACGGCGTGCATGGGCAGATAGGTGCGGCGAACGCCCTGGAACTCGGCCTTTATGCGCTCCTCCGAGGGGTCGAGCACCACGCTGCTGCGTTCGCCGAACACCAGCTTTTCCACCTCGATGAAGCCGAACAGGCTGCCCTGGGCGACGGAGCGGGCATAAATCTCGTAGACCTTGCCCTGGCTGAGAAAGGAGATTTTGTAAAGTCGTCTGGCCGACATCGTGGGGTGCGTCGAATCGTGTTGCAGTCCGGGGCCGCAGCGCACCCTCTTCAGACCGGGCGCGCATTATAACGCAGCAAACTGAGCCAATGCGCCCGCCGCCCGGGTCGGCAAACTGTGAACCAGGCGACGGCATGCGGGGCGACCACACTCCATGATTGCGCCGCGGAAATCGATTTCCCCGGTGTTCGGTTCCATCCTACCGCGGTTGGCGGCCCGGCACCCGGGCGCAGGAACTGTCGACATGGCATTGCGCCTTCGCATCATCAGCCACCAGAAGGACCAGCTGGAAGACGGCGGTCTGCGCGAGTTTCGCGCATGCGGCGGTACGATCGGCCGCGCCGCGGACAGCGACTGGGTGTTACCCGACGAGAAGCGATACATCTCCAGCCACCACGCGCTGATCGACTACCAGGCCGGCGCCTATTACCTGGTTGATACCAGTCGCAACGGGGTGTATGTGAATGGGGCGGATACGGCAGTAGGTCGCGGGCATCCCCAGCGACTGTTCGACGGCGATCGCCTGCGGCTCGGTGAATACGAGATAGTCGTGGAAATCGACGCCGCCGGCGAGCAGGCTGCTGACGACGGCATGCGCGACTCGGTGGTGCGGGCTCAACTGGTGCCCGTCGACGAGTCCGTGGAACTGAAACTCGTCGATGAAAGCAAGCTCCGGGCGTTTGACTACAACGCCCTCGAGCGCCACGTGAAGCCGGCCGAGGCAGACGCCAGCAGCGGCGCGCGCCGACCCGTCGGCGTGCCAGCCACGCCCACGCCGGCGCCAAAACCGGTCAACCACGCGCATGCGCTCGCGGTCTTCTGCAAGGCGGCCGGCCTGAAACCCTCGGATCTGCGCGGCTCCAACCCCGATGAGGTCCTGCAGGCCGCCGGTCAGCTCACACGGGAACTTCTGACGGGCCTTGCCGAGCTGCTGCAAAGCCGTTCGCGCGTGAAAGACGCCCTGCGACTCTCACAGACCATCATCCGTGCAACGCGCAACAACCCGCTGAAATTCTCGGCGAGCGTTCAGGATGCGCTCCGCTACCTGCTCGGCGAGCCCGGCGAGGCCTACCTGCCACCGGATCAGGCCGTGCGGTCGGCGTTCAATGACGTGAGGAATCACCAGAACGCGCTCCTCAAAGCCATGATTCACGCCGTCAGGGACTTTGCCGAGAGACTCGACCCTGACGAACTGCGCAGCCGCTTCGACCGCGGCATGAAGCGCTCGCCGCTGCTCGCCGGCACCAACAAGCTGAAATACTGGGAGCTTTACGAGGAAAGCTACCAGACACTGATCCAGACCGATGAAGGCGAGCCGATGCCCAGAATCGTGATCGAGGAACTGACCCGCGCCTACGAACAGGAACTGGAAACGCTCCAGCAAAGCGCCACCCGGCCCGTCCTGCAGCGTCCCGCACAAGCCACCTGAGGCGGCGGCCCCGAGCCGAGATTATCCCCGGCGAGCGGGCTGACCACTGCGCTTTTCGCGCAGGCAGCACCCGTATTCTCCCTATAGAATAGTCAAGCGTGCCGTCACCCCCACGGTGGCAGGTCGACCGATGACGCTTGATGAAATGAAACCGGGCCAGCGCGGCAGGATCCTCAAGATCGACGGGGAAGGACCGCTCGTGCAGCGCCTGATGGCCCTCGGGCTGCTCGAGGGCTCCGAAATCGCCATGACGCGGCGGGCCATCGGGGGCGATCCGCTCGAAGTTCAGATCATGGGCTACGCCCTGTCGCTGCGGCGCGAGGAAGCGCGCCGTGTCGAAGTCGACTTGTTGAAATGAGCACCACCGCGCCCCTCGGTTCCCACCCGCCCCAAGACCTCGCCAGCTCCCCGCATTCCACGCCGGTGATCGCCGTCATCGGCAATCCCAACACCGGCAAAAGCACCCTGTTCAACGCCCTCACCGGCCTCAGACAGAAGACTGCAAATTACCCCGGAGTCACGGTCGAGCGGCACACCGGCACGCTCGAGCTGGACGGCCGGCGGGTGACGCTCGTCGATCTGCCGGGCACCTATTCACTGGCGGCCCAGTCCCCCGACGAGATGGTCGCGATCGATGTCCTGCTCGGCCACGTAGAGGATCTCGCCCCACCCCGCGCCGTGCTCGTGGTGGTCGATGCGACGAACCTGCGCCGTAACCTGTTTCTCGCCACTCAGCTGGCGGAGCTTGGTCTCCCGCTCGTGCTCGCCGTCAACATGCTCGACGTCGCGACCGCGAACGGCGTCCGCATCGAGATCGACCGGCTGGCAGAGCGGATGGAGGCCGCCGTGGTGCCGATCGTCGCCACCACCGGCACCGGCCTTCCGGATCTCAGGAAGGCGCTGGCAGAGGCGCTGAAGAAGCCCCGCCGGGAGCGCCTCGTCGTGCTTTCGGAAGTTCACAAGGCGTCCGTGGAGCTGAGCGAGCGGCTGACCAGGGCGGGCCACAATCTTTCCGCTTACGAAATCGAGCGGGCGCTGATCGACGCGAGGGGCGTTGCGGAACGGCGCTTCGAGTACGCGACCAGCCCCGAGTTCGTCAACGAGCTCACCGAACTCCGCATGCGGCTATCGACCGGCAGCTCGCTCGCGGCCATCGAGGCCAAGGCCCGCTATGACCTGATCAACGACATCGTCGGCGAGGTGGAAACCCGCGCCCCGCCAAAGCTGACCATGAGCGAGCGGCTCGACCACATCACCAATCACCCCGTGATCGGGTCGGTGCTCTTCATTCTCGTCATGGCCACGGTGTTCCAGGCGGTCTTCTCCTGGGCGACCCCGCTCATGGATCTGATCGACTCGGCGACGGGCTGGCTCGCGGAGGCGGTTCGCGGCGCATTGCCGCCGGGCGCGATCGCCAGCCTGCTGGTCGACGGCGCCATTGCGGGGGTGGGCAGCGTCGTGATCTTCCTGCCGCAGATCCTGATCCTGTTCGCGTTCATCATCCTGCTCGAGGACACGGGCTACATGCCGCGCGTGGCTTTCATGATCGATCGGCTGATGCGCATGTGCGGTCTCTCGGGCCAGTCGTTCATTCCGATGCTGTCGAGTTTCGCGTGCGCGGTGCCCGGGATCATGGCGACCCGGGTGATTCCGGAACGCCGCGACCGGCTGGCGACGATCCTCGCCGCGCCCTTCATGACCTGCTCGGCGCGGCTGCCCGTCTACGCGCTGCTCATCGGCGCCTTCGTCCCCGACCGATATTTCCTCGGCGGAATCGTCAATCTCAAGGGGCTCGTGCTGCTCGGGCTGTACCTGCTCGGCATCGCCGGCGGCGTCCTCACGGCGCTGCTGATGAAGCGCACACTGCTGCGCGGACCGACGCCGACCTTCCTCATCGAACTGCCACCGTACCGGCTGCCGAACCTGCGCTCGGTGCTGCTGCGCCTCCTCGAGCGGGCCCGTGTCTTTCTCGTTCGGGCCGGGACCGTCATCTTCTCCGTTGCGGTCGTGATCTGGGCGCTCGCATACTTCCCGCGTCCCGAAGTGGAGGCCGGGACTTTCGAGGCGCAACGAACGAGGGCGGAGGTCGAACTGGAGGGGGCGGCGCTCGAGCAACGGCTGCGCCAGATCGAGAACGCGGAGATCGCCGCCAACATGGAAGGCAGCTATCTCGGCCAGATCGGCAAGTTCGTCGCCCCTGCGTTCGCCCCACTCGGCTGGGACTGGAAGGTATCCGCAGCGGTCGTCGCAGGTTTCCCGGCGCGCGAGGTGGTCGTCGCGGTGCTCGGCACGATCTACGCGGTCGGAAGCGACATGGATTCCGGCGACGACGCGCTCGTCAAGCGACTGCGCAACGCCACATGGCCCGATGGTCGTCGCGTGTTTACTCTGCCGATGGCAGTGGGACTGCTGATTTTCTACGCCTTCTGCCTGCAGTGCGCCGCGACCATCGTCATGATCCGGCGCGAGACGGGGAGCTGGGGCTGGGCCGGCTTCGCCTGGGTCTACATGACCGGCGCCGGGTACCTCGGCGCCCTGCTCGCCTACCAGCTGGGCTCGTGAGGCGCCGCCATCGGGTCAACTGAGACGACACATGGGCGACTGGCAGGAAATAATCGCGCTCGGACTCGTGGCAGCCATCGTCGCGTTCACGATCTGGTACCGCCGGCGCAGGCGCCGGCGTGCGGCGAGCGGGTGCGGCGGCTGCCAGTCACCCGCGGCCCCGCCGAAAGAAGCGCCGCTCAAGTTCCATCGCCGGCGGCGTTGAGAGGGAACCGCGGAGGGAGAGGGATTACTCGGCCCCTTCGGGGCCTCGCCCCTCAAGGGGGCCGCTCGCTCGCCTGCGCTCGCTGCGCGTTCGCTCCGCCGACTGCGTCGGCTTCGCGTCGAACCCGAGGGGATTCGTCCACACCTCGTCCCCCGGCAAACAGAACGGGGTCCCATCGGGACCCCGTTCTGTTTACTGGCGGAGGGAGAGGGATTCGAACCCCCGTGACGTTTCCGTCCCACTGATTTCGAGTCAGGGCCGTTTAGCCTCTCCGGCATCCCTCCGCGTTGCGGCGCGTGATTATAGGCAGATCCGTGCCTTCGGCCAGGCTGATTTCGGCCTGCGTTGGGCGTTGCGTCACAGCCCCTCTGTGGCGGCCGCCAGGCTCGCCAGCGCCCTGAGGAAGGCCGCCGGCCTGGCGATCGCCCCGCGGTTCTGGGAGTCGCCGTCGACCGAACACCCATTGGCCGCCGGCGACGCGGCGGTCGCATCGCTGGCGGTCTCGATCCGGTAGCACTCGAACCACCCCTCCAGCGGCAAAGGTTGACGACGTGCCTGGAGGTAATACTCCCGATAAGCCTTATAACGACCGAGCACGAGCCGGACCTCACCGGGCTCGAGGCCCTCCTCCCGGCACAGTCGGAGCCACTCGGGGCCCGCTTCCTCAGACATGCGCATTTCTCGTCAAATGCCGTGACTTTATAACCAAAAAAGTTAAGCCAATTTCATATACCATTGTTTTTTATAGCTATCCACATAATGAATACCTGCGGAATGGTGACCTTCGCCGATGGCCCCACCCACGGGCGCATGTTAACGTTCGCCCCGCGTCGGACGAAGTGCCTGTCCGTGACCAGGCGCCGGCGGAGGGTTATGAGGTCGTCAGCAAATCTGTGGAAGGCTGGAATTTTATTTTGCGCCGCGGCGGTGCTGGGCACCTGCGCGCGCCCGCCTACCCTCCTAGACGAGATTTACGCGGTCGGCGAACTGCGGGTGGTCACCCGTGACGGGCCGAACACCTATTTCACCTCCGGTGGCGGCGCTTCCGGCCCGGAATACGAGCTGCTGCAGGACTTCGCCCGCTTCCTGGGGGTGCCGCTGCACCTGATCGTGGTCAAGCGTGCCGCCGACGTCCTGCCGCTGGTGAGCAGTGGCAAAGCCCACCTGGCCGCTGCGGGGCTGACCGTGAATGCCGAGAATTCGCGGTTGGTCGATTTTGGCCCCGTCTACCAGCAGGTCACCGAGCATCTGGTCTACCGCGACGGGCGCCGCCGCCCGCAAAGCGTACGGCAGCTGCACGGCAAGCGCCTGGAAGTCGCCTCGGGAACGAGTTATGTCAAGACACTGGCTCGAACGCAGGCGCTGCACCCGGAGCTGGTCTGGACCGAGAATCCGCATACGAACCAGACCGAGCTATTGACCCGGGTCGCCGAGGGTAGCCTCGATTTTACCGTGGTGAAATCCAACGCATTCGCGATCTATCGCAGTTTCATCCCGGAAATCCGCGTCGCCTTCAACCTGGCCGAGGGCGAGTCGCTCGCCTGGGCGTTCGCCAGGCGCAACGACACGAGCCTGAAGGACAAGGTCGAGCAGTACTTCGCGTTGATTCGCGCCAATGGGCGTCTCGACCAGATACTCGATTATTACTATGGACACATGCCGCGCATCGATTACGTCGGCACGCGCAGGTTCACCCGCGATGTAATGGCGCGTTTGCCCGTGTATGAGGGCCACTTCAAGGCGGCTGCGGAACGGCATTCCATCGACTGGCGGCTGCTGGCGGCGATCGGGTACCAGGAGTCGAAGTGGGACCCCGAGGCCGTCTCGTTCACCGGGGTGCGCGGGCTGATGATGCTCACCGAGCAGACCGCCCAGACCTTCGGTATCGAAGACCGGACCGATGCGCGCCAGAGCATTCGCGGCGGGGCGCGGTACCTTTCCTATCTGTTCAGAAAGCTGCCGCCACAGATCGCCGAACCCGACCGCACGTGGTTCGCGCTGGCCGCCTACAACATCGGTTACGGACACATGCTCGATGCGCGGCGGCTGACCCAGAGTCGCGGCGGGAATCCGAATCGCTGGGCCGACGTGCGGCCCAACGTGAAACTGCTGGCGGTGCCGGAATACTACGAGCGCACTCGCCACGGCTATGCGCGCGGCGGCGAGACGGTGCATTTCGTCGATAACGTCCGCACCTACTTCAACGTGCTGATCTGGCTCACGAAGGAAACTGGCAGCGTGCCGGGCTGGATGCAGCAGACTGGTGTGCCACAGGCCATCCAGGCGGAGAACGACGATCGCAGCCGTGTCCGCCGGGTCGCGGCGGACAAACGCGCCTGAGTCAGCAGACGCCTCTCCTCAACGGCGCTCCCGGAAGAAGGCCTGCAGCAGCGCGCGACTGTCCTCCGCCAGCACACCTGCGGTGACGTCGATACGGTGGTTGAGGTACGGAGCCCGGGCGAGGTCGAGCACGCTGCCGGCGGCTCCCGCGCGCGGATCGCTCGCCCCGTAGACCAGCCGCGCGATGCGCGCGTGCACCATGGCGCCGGTGCACATCACGCAGGGCTCCAGCGTCACATACAGGACGCAGCCGGGCAGACGGTAATTGCCGAGCGCCGACCCGGCGGCGCGCAGGGCCTGGATTTCCGCGTGTGCGGTCGGATCACAGCGGCCGATCGGCTCGTTGCTGCCGGATGCGATGACGCGCTCACCCTGCACCACCACGGCGCCGACCGGCACCTCGCCTGCGTCCTGCGCCCGCCGGGCCAGTGCCAGCGCTTCGCGCATGAAGCGGACATCCTCGCTCAGCCACGCCGGCACCGCATTCATTCCCACTCGATGGTTGCCGGGGGCTTGCCGGAAATGTCGTAGGTCACCCGCGAAATCCCGGGAACCTCGTTGATGATTCGCCTCGATACGCGGTCGAGGAACTCATACGGCAGATGGGCCCAGCGAGCGGTCATGAAATCCACCGTTTCCACCGCGCGCAACGCGATGACGTATTCGTAGCGGCGCCCGTCCCCCATGACTCCGACTGACCTGACCGGCAGAAATACCGCAAACGCCTGGCTCACCTGGTCATACAACCCGGCCTGCCGCAGCTCGCTGATGAAGATGTCGTCGGCCAGCCGCAGGAGGTCGGCATATTCCTTGCGCACCTCACCGAGAATGCGCACGCCGAGGCCGGGGCCCGGGAACGGATGGCGAAAGACCAGTTCCCGCGGCAGCCCGAGCTCGACCCCGATGCGGCGGACTTCGTCCTTGAACAGGTCGCGCAGTGGCTCGATCAGCTTGAGGTTCATTTCGGCCGGCAGCCCGCCAACGTTGTGATGCGACTTGATGACGTGCGCCTTGCCGGTACGTGATCCGGCGGATTCGATCACGTCCGGGTAGATGGTGCCCTGCGCCAGCCAGCGCACGCCGCTCAACTTCGCCGCTTCTTCCTCGAATATCTCGATGAACAGCCGGCCGATGGTCTTGCGCTTCTGTTCCGGGTCGCTGACGCCGCCGAGCGCCGTCATGAAACGCTCTTCGGCATCGACGCGAATGACGCGCACGCCGAGGTGGCCGGCAAATAGCTCCATCAGCTGGTCGCCTTCGTGCAGGCGCAGCAGCCCGGTGTCGACGAAGACGCAGACGAGCTGATCGCCCAGGGCTTCGTGCAGCAGCGCCGCGACCACAGAGGAGTCCACACCGCCCGACAGGCCGAGCAGCACGCCGTCCTGGCCAACCTGCTCGCGTATCGAGCGGAGATCCCGCGCGATGATGTTGCCGGGCCGCCAGGTATCCGGGCAGCCGCAGATCTCGTGAACGAACCGTTCGATGATTCTCTGCCCCTGCAGCGTGTGGGTGACCTCGGGATGGAACTGCAGACCGTAGAAGCGGCGTTCCTCGTCGGCCATGCCCGCCAGAGGCGCGTTCTCGCTGCTCGCGATTGCGACGAATCCCGGCGGCAGTCGCGTGACCCGGTCGCCGTGACTCATCCAGACATTCAGGCACGGCTTCACTCCGGGAAGCGCCGCATCCGAGAGCCCGCGCATCAGCCGGTCGGTGCCGGCCGGCGTCACCTGCGCATGCCCGAACTCGCGGCGCGACGAGGCCTCGACCGCCCCGCCGAGCTGCGCGGCCATGGTCTGCATTCCATAGCAGATGCCGAGCAGCGGCACGCCGAGCCGGAACACTTCGTCCGGCACACGCGGCGGCTCGCCGGCGATGACGGACTCCGGGCCGCCGGAGAGCACGATGCCGTCGGCGGCGAACGCCGCGATGGCCCCGACCGGAGCGTCCCAAGCCATGATCTCGCTGTATACGCCGGCCTCGCGTACGCGCCGGGCTATCAGCTGCGTGTACTGGGAGCCGAAGTCGAGAATCAGAATGCGGTGTTCGGCCGGTGAACCGGCCTGTTCCGCCTGCAGCATCGGGGAGACCGCCATCGTCACTCCGCTACGGCGCTTCGCCATCGGATGAACCACTCATGCATGCAATGCGGTTCAACGGTCCGTGCGGTAATTGGGCGCTTCCTTGGTAATCGTCACGTCGTGGACATGGCTCTCCTGAATGCCGGCCCCTGTAATACGGACGAACACCGGGCGCGTACGCATATCCTCCACGGTGGCACAGCCCGTGTAACCCATGGCAGCGCGCAACCCCCCCATGAGCTGGTGCACGATCGCAACCAGACTGCCCTTATAGGGAACCCGTCCCTCGATGCCTTCCGGCACCAGCTTGTCGAATTC
>CAZFWB010000079.1:0-13719 GCA_964522655.1 uncultured Chromatiaceae bacterium
TGAACGGCGAACCTGCGGTCGCGATGGAGGTCGTGCAGCGCACCGGCGCCAACATGCTCACCACGGTGGCGGCGGTGAAGAAGGTGCTGGCCGAGGCCGAACAGAGCCTGCCGCCCGGCGTGTCGCTCGCGTTCTCGCGCGACAAGTCGGTGTACGTGCAGGAGAACGTCAGCCAGCTGGTCAACGACGTGGCCACCGCCGTCATTCTGGTCGTGATCGTGCTGATCGGCATCCTCGGCCTGCAGAACGCGCTGCTCGCGGGCGTGACCATCCCCGGCTCGTTCTGCGCCGCTTTCCTGCTGCTGAACATGTTCGGCTTCACGCTGAACATGGTGGTGTTCTTCGGCCTGATCATGGCGGTCGGCATGGTGGTGGACGGCGCCATCGTCGTGGTCGAGCTGGCCGACCGGCGCATGGCCGAAGGCCTCGACCGGACGCGCGCGTACGCGGAAGCGGCCAAGCGCATGGCCTGGCCGATCTTCTCCTCGATAGCGGCCACCATCGTCGCCTTCCTGCCGCTCGTGTTCTGGCCCGGGCTGATCGGCAACTTCCTCAAGTTCCTGCCGCTCGTGCTCATATTCACGCTGCTCGCCTCGCTGGTGATGGCGATGTTCTTCGTGCCGGCGCTCGGCGCGATATTCGGGCGCGCCGGCCATGCCAACGAGCGCGCCCGGCTGGCCCTGGTCGCAGCCGAGTCCGGCGACCTCGACAGCATCGGCGGCTGGACCGGCCGCTACCTGCAGGCCGTGCGCGTCGCGCTCGGCCGCCCGGGGCTGACCGTCGCCGCGCTGTCCGGCGTGCTGATCGCGATCTACGTGGCCTACGGTTTCCTCGGTCGCGGGCTGAGCATGTTTCCGGCCGTCGACCCGCAGCAGGGCAGCGTCGACATCCGCGCGCGCGGCGACCTCTCCACGACGGAAAAGGATCTGCTGGTCCGCCAGGTCGAGCAGCGCATCTACGGGATCGAGGGGATCGAGTCGATCTACGTGCGCAGCGGAACGGCGAATCGCGGCGCGGCGCCCGACCAGATCGGCTCCGTGCGGCTGAATTTCGCCGACTGGCGCACGCGCCCCCCGGCGACCGAGATCATGCGACAGATACAGGAGCGCACCGCCGACATTGCCGGTCTCGTAATCGAGCCGCGGCTGCCGCGGGAAGGCCCGCAGCAGGGCAAGCCGATCATCATCGAGGCGTCGTCTCCGTCGCTCGACGCGCTGAAGGACGCGGTCGACAAGATCCGCGGCGTCGTTGCGGCCGTTCCCGGCGTGTACAACGCGGAGGACACGCGCCCCCTGCCCGGCATCGAGTGGCGGCTGCAGGTGAACCGCGCGGAGGCCGCCCGCTTCGGCGCGGACGTGAGCCTCGTCGGCAACATCATCCAGCTCGTCACCAACGGCATCAAGGTTGGCGCCTTCCGTCCCGATGACTCGGACGTGGAGATCGACATCCGCGTGCGCTTCCCCTCGGACGAGCGCAGTCTCGACCGGCTCGCGGACCTGCGCATCCCCACGCAAGCGGGCAACGTGCCGATCGGCACCTTCGTCACGCGCGAGCCGGCGGAGGCGACCCGCACCATCATGCGCACCGACACGCGCCGCACGATGCTCGTGCAGGCCGACCTGGACAAGGGCCGGCAGATCCAGCCGGTCATCGACGCGGTCGATGCCGCGCTGCCGACCCTGGGGCTCGACCCGAGCGTGCAGATCCGCTTCAAGGGCGGCGCGCAGGATCAGCAGGAGACGGCGAGCTTCCTCGGGCGGGCTTTTCTGATCGGCCTCGGCCTGATCGCCCTGATCCTGGTGGCGGAGTTCAACAGCCTGTTCCAGCCGCTGCTGGTGCTGACCGCCGTGCTGTTTTCCACCGGCGGCGTGCTGCTGGGGCTGATGATCACGCAACAGCCCTTCAGCCTCGTCAACTGCGGCATCGGCACCATCGCGCTGGCCGGCATCATCGTCAACAACAACATCGTGCTGATCGACACTTTCAACAGGCTGCGCGAGACGGGCATGGAGCTCAAGGAAGCGATCCTGCGCACCTGCGTCCTGCGGGTGCGTCCCGTGCTGCTGACCAAGGTCGTCATGATTCTCGGCCTGCTGCCGATGGCGATGAAAATGAACATCGAGCTGACCGCGCGGCAGGTTTTCATCGGCGGCCCCGGCACGGCCTGGTGGGCGCAGATGGCCGCGGTGATCATCGGCGGGCTGATATTCGCCTCGGTGCTGACGCTGTTGCTGACACCGAGCATCCTGCTCATCCAGGAGCGGGTGCTCGCCGCGCTTCGCCGCCGTCGGGCGGCCCGGCACGGGGCCGCGGCGGGAGAAAAGGCGGCTGCAGCGTAGTAGATTGGGCGCATGGCGCCCGTCATCACGCTGACCACGGACTTCGGCCATGCGGGGCCCTTCGCCGGCGTGATGAAGGCCGTGATCCTCGCTCACGCGCCCGGCGCGGCCATTCACGACCTCACCCACTGCATAGCGCCGTGGCAGCCGGGCGAGGCCGGTTTCTGGCTCGCGCGCTGCTATAGCTACTTCCCCGCCGGCAGCGTCCACGTCGCCGTCGTGGATCCCGGTGTCGGCACGGCGCGCGCCATACTGGCCTGCGCGTGGGACGGGCACCTGTTCCTCGCGCCCGACAACGGCATCGTGCCGATGATCGCGGGACCTGACGCTGCCGTGCACGCCCTTTCCGCCGACTGGCTGGCCCGCCAGCGATGGCCTGCGCCGAGCAATACCTTTCACGGCCGCGACATCTTCGCGCCACTCGCGGCCGCGCTTCTCACCGGCCGCGTCCGGCCGGAGGCCATCGGAGCGCGCGCCCCGCAACCGGCCCCGGCGGCAATCCCTCCAGCGACATTCGCGACGGACCGGGTGGTCGGCCGGGTGGCGGCCATCGACACCTGGGGCAACCTGATTACCAACATCGAAGGCGCGATGCTCGCCCGCCTGCACCAGCCCCTGATCCAGGTCGCATGCCGCGAACTGCGCCTCTCGCAGACCTATGGCGCGGGACCACCGGGCGCGTTGCTGGCGATCGTCAACTCGTTCGGCGTGCTCGAGGTCGCGTGGCGCGAAGGCAATGCCGCACAGCTGCTCGGGCTTGGCCACGGCGCCGAGGTGATCGCGATCGAATCGTCATAGCGACCGCCGCAGACCCGGTGCCCAGGAGACCTTAACGAGGACGGTGACCGTCATCGGGCACCGACCTTTAGTGCTCACCCCAACGAGAACCAGTCATTCGGTCGCGACTGAAGTCGCTCCTACACGTCGCTCCTACAGTCGCTCCTACCTTGCGGCCACCTTCGCCCAGGAATCCCGCAGGGTCACGACACGGTTGAACACCGGCCGTCCCGGCTGCGAATCCACGCGGTCGGCCACGAAGTAACCGAGCCGCTCGAACTGGTAACAGTCATCTGCCGTCGCCGTCGCCAGCGACGGTTCGAGCCGGCAGTCGCGGCGCACGAGCAGCGAGGCCGGGTTGAGGAACTCCTTGAAATCGCGCCCCGCCGGGTCGGCGTCCGGCCGCTCCACAGTGAACAGCCGGTCGTAGAGCCGGACCTCGGCATGGTGGGCCGAGTGAGCCGCAACCCAGTGAATCGTCCCCTTCACCTTGCGCTCCGCCGCGGGGCCCGAGCCGCTGCGCGTCGCCGGGTCGTAACTCGCGCGAATCTCGACGATTTCGCCGCGCTCGTCCTTGACGACCTCCTCGCAGCGGATGATGTAGCCGAATCGCAGGCGCACCTCGCCTCTGGGCTGCAGCCGGAAGAACTTTTTCGGCGGGTGCTCCATGAAGTCGTCGCGCTCGATCCACAACTCGCGCCCGAACGGCACTTCGCGGCTGCCGAGTTCCGGCCGCTCGGGGTGATTGGCCGCCGCCAGCGACTCCGTCTGCCCCTCCGGGTAGTTCACCAGCACCACCTTCACCGGATCGAGAACGGCCATCGCCCGCGGCGCGCGCCGGTTGAGGTCGTCGCGAACGCAGCTCTCGAGCAGGCTCATCTCGATCAGGTGTTCCTTCTTGGTGACCCCGACGCGCTGGCAGAAATCGCGGACCGCCTGCGGCGGATAACCGCGGCGGCGCATGCCGAGGATGGTCGGCAGACGCGGGTCGTCCCAGCCGGAGACCAGGCCGAGATCGTTCAACTCCGCGAGCTTGCGCTTGCTGGTGACGGTGTAGGCGAGATTCAGGCGCGAGAATTCGTACTGGCGCGGGCGCGATGGCAGGTCGAGCTGGTCGAGGATCCACTCGTACAGCGGGCGGTGGTCCTCGAATTCCAGCGTGCAGATCGAGTGCGTGATGCCCTCGAGCGCATCGGAGATGGTGTGCGCGAAGTCGTACATGGGGTAGATGCACCACGCGTCGCCCGTGCGCTGATGCGCGGTCCTGCGTATGCGATACAGGGTGGGGTCTCGCAGGTTGATGTTGGGCGAGGCCATGTCGATCTTCGCCCGCAGCACGTAGCGGCCGTCGGGAAACTCGCCGCGGCGCATCCGCTCGAAGAGGTCCAGGTTCCCGGCCACATCGCGGTCGCGATCCGGACTGTTGCGGCCCGGCTCGGTCAGGGTGCCGCGATATTCCCGGATCTGCTCCGCGCTGAGGCCGTCCACGTAGGCCTTGCCCGCGCGGATGAGCTCAATTGCGCAGTCGTAGAGACGGGGGAAATAGTCGGAGGCGTGGGTGAGCCGCTCACCCCAGTCGAAGCCGAGCCAGCGCACGCCCTCGATGATCGCATCGACGTACTGCTGGTCCTCCCTGGCGGGGTTGGTATCGTCCAGCCGCAGGTAGCACTGCCCGCCGAATTCCTCGGCGATGCCGAAGTTCAGGCAGATCGACTTGGCGTGACCGACGTGCAGATAGCCGTTCGGCTCCGGAGGAAAACGCGTCACCACGCGCCCCCCGTTACTGCCGGCGGCGACGTCTGCGGCGACGATCTGGCGGATGAAGTCCGTCGCCGCGCCGCTGCTCAACTTCTCATTCATGACGAGCCGACGTCCGCGCCGTCACGCACCGCGCGGGGCGCGCGTCGTGCCGCCGCGCGCCTGCAGATACGCAGCCCGTGCAGGCGACCCGTCACCGGGGCCGGGCCCGGCCACTAGCGCACCACCACGTCGCCGCGCGACTCCAGCTCCGAGATCAGGTCGCGGCGCGTGAACGGCGCCATCAGGAAACGGCGCAGCGCCTTGCCGCGGGTGAGCCATTCGATGGTTGCGCCCTGCTTCTGGTTGGCGAGCGCCTGCTGCGCCAGCCAGGGGGTCACCGTCTCCACCCGGTCGGCGAGGATGTTCATCACGCGGCGCGCGCGCGCCCACTGTGCGGGATCGCGGCCTTTCGACGAGTAAAGCAGCAGGTCGGTCGGCACCATGCCGGGGCTCAGCGCGCCGATCAGCACCGGCGATTCCCGGTACTCCTTCGCGACCGCAGCGGTGAAGTAGCGGATGGCCCGCTTGGTGGAGCCATACACCACCAGCCCCGGCGACGTCATGTCGTTGCTGCCGAATCCTTCGAAGGTGTAGATGCGGCCGCCGCCCTGGCGCAGCATGCCTTCCAGTGCCACTCGCGTGCCGAACATCGTGCCGGCTAGATTGGTGTCGATCGTGGCCGAGATCTGCTCCGCGGGCAGATCTGCGAACAGCAGGTGATCGGTGGCGATGGCGGCGTTGTTGATCCACATGTCGACGCGGCCGAAGCGCTTCACCGCGGCGTCCCACACGGCCTGGTTCGCCCCGAAGCTGCGCACGTCGCAGGCCTGGCCGAGCACTGCCTCGGAGGAGCGCATCCCGGCTACGGCACGTTCGACCACCTCGCGGTTGCGTCCCGTAATGACGACGTTATGGCCGAGTTTCAGGAACTCGACGGCCAGCCCGTGGCCGATGCCGCGGGTGCTGCCCGTGACGACGACCGTCTGTTTGCTCATGCTGTTCATGCTCCCTTTCACTCCAGTGCCCTGATCCCGCGCGGCCGCAATCACATTTGCGCTGGCTGCCGCGTGTTGTCGGCCGAAGCTGGCGGCGGCCGCAGTGAGCTGACCAGCGCCAGTACCGGCAGCATTATGGCCGAGGCCACTGCAAACGGCGCACCTTGTCCGATCTGGCTGTAGAGCGCTCCGGACATGCCGGGCCCGAGCACCCGCCCTACCGCGCTCGCCGACTGGTACCAGCCCATCACCGAGCCGTATTCATTCGGCGCCGCGGTGCGCGAGACCAGGCTCGAGAGCGCGGGGTTCATGGCGCCGACGGCGACGCTGAAGACGATCACGCCTGACCACAGCTGCCAGCCGGATCCTGCAATGCTCAGTACCGCGAGTCCGACCATGACGATCGCGGCAGAAGCGCTGGCCACAGCTTTCTCCCCGAAGCGGCGCGAAAGCCGCCCCACCATTGCGCCCTGCACGACGGCCTGGATGCCGCCCATGACCAAAAACACGGTCCCGATCGAGCGCGGCCCGTATTCGAAGCGGTCGTTGGCCCACAACGAGAAAATCGACTCCATCGTCGACATGGCCACGTAGAACATCAGCGCGGCCGCAACCAGCGGCAACAGGCCCTTGCGCGCCCAGGGCCGCGGCGCCGGATCCCGGGCCGCCGGCGCGGCCGGGGGCGCGCGCAACGGCCTGCGATTCTCGGGCGCGAGACTCTCGCGCAGGAACACCGAGCCCAGCATCGCCGCGAAGCTGAGCGCCGCGGCACCGAGAGCGGTGAGCGTGTAATTGGCATTCTCTATGTCGCTGCCGGCGAGCAGGCCGCCGAGCGCGGGTCCCAGCATGAAGCCCAGGCCGAGCCCTGCGCCGATCCTGCCGATGCCTGCCGCCCGCGTCTCGGGCGTGGTGACGTCGGCCACGTAGGCGAACGCCGCGGAGACGTTGCCGGCCATCAGGCCCGCAAACACGCGGCTCGCGATCACCAGCACCAGGCTGTCCGCATAGGCGAGCATGATGTATGAGAGCGTGGTGCCGGCCAGCGTCAGAACGAGCACCGGACGTCGGCCCCAGGCGTCGCCGAGCCGGCCCCACACGGGCGTCGCAATGACCTGGCCCATCGTGAACACCGACATGGTCCAGGTGATGACCTCCGGGGACGCGCCGAAGCGCTGCGCGTAGAACGGAAACAACGGCAGGATGATGCCGAAGCCGAGCAGGCCCACGAATACGACCAGGAACAGGACAGGCATGTTCTGACGGATCAAAAGCTCTTATCGAAACACGACCACCGGCGTTCACGGCAGTCAGGATCACCCCCACGACCCGAACGCGAGCGCACTGTTGCCTCGCCGAGACAAATTGACTGCGGCAAGCGCCTGATTTAGCGTTGCATGGCACGAATTTGCCACCAGCAGGACCCGGCGCGGGTCCGATGGTGGGTTCTTCGGGGTTGGACAGGGGGAGAGCAATGCCTCGCGATGTCGCCGGCCGGCGGCCGGACCACATCCTCGCCCCCGCTACAGGGAGAGCCACATGTCGTCTTACCGTCGCGCATTGTCTGTCGTTAGCCCTCCGATTTCTACCACCGCCAGCCTGCTGCTCGTTGCCACGGCGCTCGTCCTGACGGGCGCGCCGGTCACGGCCAGCGCGGCTGACGATGAAATCGACCAGATCATCGTCACCGTCCGGCAGCGCGAGGAGACCGTGCGGGACGTGCCGGGCACCGTGTCGGTGCTCTCCGCCGAGACCATCGCGGCCTCCGGGGTCGAGCGGGCGCGCGATTTCATCGCGCTGACACCCGGCGTGTCGATCGTCAACGCAGCGGAGGTGGCCGACAGCCAGGTCAACATCCGCGGCATCAACGGCGCCCGCGACGCGGAGACCAACTACGCGCTGATCATCGACGGAATTCTCATGACCAACCCCGCGGCGCTCAACCGCGAGTACTCCAACCTGCAGCAGATCGAGGTCCTGAAAGGCCCGCAGGGCGCCATCTACGGCCGCAACGCGGCCGCCGGCGCCTTCGTGATCACCACCGAGAAACCGGGCGAAACGCTCGCCGGCAACGTGAAGGCCAGCGTCGCGCAGGACGACACCTACTACGTCTCCGGTCTCATCGGCGGTGGGCTCACTGACACGATCAGGTGGAGTCTGGACGGCAACTACCGCGACACCGACGGCTACTACTCCTTCGTCGACACCGGCAGTACGTTCCCGACGGAGTACTACCCGAATCCCGGCTGCGACGACTGCGTGGACTACTTCGAGGACTGGAACGTCACCGGCCGGCTGATCTGGGAGCCGAGCGACGACCTCAGCGTCGACACGAAATTCCGCTACGGCGAGGTCGACGGCGGGTCGATCACCTTCAACTCCGTCTTCCATCTGCCCGGACCGGGCGGCGCCTTCTACGAGGACGTCAACGAGCACGTCTTCCAGTTCAATCCCAACATCAAGTCCTTCAACGACCAGGACTCGACGGAGTTTTCCGTCAAGGTGGACTACGACCTCGGCTGGGCGGACCTGACCGCCTGGGGACTGTACAGCGACATCGACAACAGCTTCGGCGCTGACGGCACCAGCGGCGCGTTCGGTTTCTTCAATGACCAGGCGCGCTGCGAGGATTCCACTGCGAACCTGACCGGCTTCCCGCTGGCCCCGCCCCAGGTGGTGGGTCAGATTCCCGAGGCGATCCCCTTCGTGGGCCCGACCGGCTCATTGTTTGGCGCCTACACGCCGACCGCCTGCGATGGCACGCAATTCCAGGTCCGCAACCAGGAGGATTACTCCTTCGAGGTGCGGCTGGCATCCAAGGCCGACCAGCGCCTGCGCTGGCTGGCCGGCCTCTACTACCTCAACATCGACCGTGAAGTGGGTATCAACCTCGGAACCGACGAGGGCTTCGGTATTCTCGAAACCCTGTTCACGACGGACCCGCGCAACCCGACCCAGCAGCTCGTCTGGGACGACTTCGACACCGATGTCTATGCGGTTTTCGGGCAACTGGCTTACGACGTCACCGAGACGATCGAGGCCTCGCTGGCCTTGCGCTACGACCGCGAGGAGCGTGACGTCCAGAACAAGGTCCCGACCACGGCGACCACGACGTTCATCGATACCTGTTTCGACAGCCCGCCGCTGAGCGCCGGCGACCCGACGCCCGGCGTGGACCCGATCAATCCGGGCCTCTGCGCCACCGGTACCATCCCCGACAAGAGCGAGGACTGGGACCAGGTGCAGCCGAAGTTCTCCCTGACCTGGGACGCGACCGACAACCTGACGGCGTTTGCCTCTGCTGGCATGGGCTTCAAGAGCGGCGGTTTCAACAGCCAGGGCTCCGAGGCGACCGTGGATTCGTTCGTGAACGTCGCCGTGGTCGCTGGCACTGGCGGTACCTTCAGCGAGGTGAACGTGTCGGACGTCTTCGACGAGGAAACGTCCTGGTCGTACGAAGCGGGCGTGAAGGGCAACTGGGGCGAGAACCGCTGGCGCGGCGAACTCGCCGTCTTCCATACCGACGTGGACGACATGCAGTTCTTCGAGTTCTTCGTCGGCCCCTTCGGCCTGCTGCGGGTCGTCTCCAACATCGACGAGGTCAGCATCGACGGCATCGAGGCCTCGGTGAACTGGATCGCCACCGACTGGCTGGAGCTCTACGGCGGCTACGCGGTGACCGACAGCGAAATCGACAAGAACTCGGCGCGACCCGACACGGTGGGCAATGAGTCACCCTATACGCCGGACTGGACCGCCAATCTCGGCGGGCGCATGACCTACGCGCTCACCGACGCCATCGACTTCATCTACAGCATGGACATCAGCATGGTCGGCGAGACCTGGTTCCACCCTGTCCAGGCCCAGGAACGCCCGACGCTGTTCACGATTTTCGGTTTCGGCAATGGCGAGTACAGCGTCGCACGGCGCGACGACTACGCAATCGTCAATGCCCGCATCGGCGTGCAGGGCGACAACTGGTCGGTGGTGCTGTTCGGCAAGAACGCCTTTGACGAGGACTACGTCGAGGAGGTCATCCCGGCGCCCGAGTTCGGCGGCTCCTTCATCCACGCCGGCAGCGAGGACCGGTTCGGCGTCGAGGCGACTTACCGGTTCTGAAGAGCACCTGCAGGAGGCACTGCAGAAGCGACTTCAGTCGCGACATTTTTGTCGGGACTAAAGTCCCTCCTACATGGGAAATGGGGACATTCCTGATTTTTGCTGCCCGAGACCTGGGATCGGCAATGCCCCCCGCCTTCAAAAACCAGGAATGTCCCCATTTCCCCCATGCCACGGCGCAGTGAATCCTGAGGTTTGTCACAAAACCTACCCGCCGCGCTTGTCATTTAACCTCGCGGTCTTCTATATTCCTCTTCACTGACCCTGATTGCGGACCCGACTGAAAAACAACCAAAAGGGCCGCGACCAGCCCGCCCTCCCGGGGCAGGGAAAAAGAATTAAATGAGGGTCCTATGTGCCAGATTTCAGATAGATTCTTTTCTGCCGTCCGCACCCTGAACAGCGACGCGCCGATGAAGCAGCGGCTGGTGGCCGCCTATCAGGAGCATCTGGAAGACCTGCGCGAGGAACAGGTGCCGGACTCGATCCGGCAGAAATTCATCTCGCTGCGCCAGGCCCTGACGGCCGTCCGCCCCGCCAATGGCGAAAGCACGGTGCACGCCTCGGTTCGGAAAATGTCCCCCGGGGACGCCCAGCGGTACGCGACCAGCATCCTGCTGATGCTGAGTGAACTGGTCCGGGTCAAGGGCAGCGGCGAGCGGCTGTCGTTCGTCAAGGCCGGGCGCCCGACCGTCGAGGCAACGGCGCAGATCCCCGGCGTCATTCAATTGCACAACAAGGCGAGCTGAAATTCAGGTGCCGGGTGTTCGGTTTGGGAAACCCGGCCACCACCCTCGAAATTCTGAGCGCAGACCAGGGTTTCCGAAACCGAACACCCGGCACCGTCAACACGGGCGGCTGAGATATCTCCCGCGCGGCTTGCCGACGATCTTCCCGTTGTCGAACACGACCTCGCCGCGCAGGACCGTAGTCTTGACGCGCCCGCTGAGTTCCATGCCCTCGAACGGCGTGTAACCCTGCCGCGACTCGGAGTCGGCCGCGCGCACCGTCCAGGTATCGTTCGGATCGAGGATCGCCAGATCCGCGTCCAGTCCCGGCGCAATGTCGCCCTTGCTGTGCAAGCCGAAACGCCGCGCCGGGTTGTAGCTGGTGAGCTTCGCCATCTGGTTGTAGGAGAGCCCCCGCTTGCGGCCCTCGCTCACCAGCGCGGCCAGCAGGTATTCCGTGCCGCCGAAGCCCGACTTTGCGAGCCAGATGTCCTTCGGCTTCCTGCGGTCGACCTTCATCTCGTGCTTGCAGCAGGCGTGGTCGCTGCACACCCAGTCGAGGTTGCCGGCGAGAAGATTTTCCCAGAGAAACTCCACGTCCGGCCGCGGCCGGATCGGCGGGTTGACCTTGGCGAGCGGCCCGCACGGGGCGTCGGTATCAAGCATCAGGTGGCCGATAGTGACTTCGCGCCGGAAATCGATGTGCGGGAACACCGCCGCCATCTGCAGCGCGGCCACGACTGCCTTGCGTGAGGTGAGGTGCAGAAGATTGATGTTGGGCAGGTCCGTCTCGTTGGCGAGATACGCGGCAATGAAGATCGCCAGCCCCTCCGAGTGCGGCGGGCGCCCGGCGCTGTAGGCGTGCAGGCCCTTGAGCCTGCCCTCCTCCTCCACCATCTTCGTGTAGGCGGCCATGATTTCGGCGGTCTCGCAGTGCAGGCTGAGCGAGATGTCGTCGGCCGTCTCGGGGTACTTCTCCATCGCCTTGCGGATGCCGCGCATCACGAACTCGAAGTGCGCGATGTCGTACTTCTCGTCCTTGCCGATCATCAGGAACTCGGCCTGGTTCTGCGAGCGCCCATGCAGCCCATGCCCGCCATAGAACATGAAGATCTTGAACGACGTGACCCCGAAGTCGCTCACCAGAGTCGGGATCTCACGAATGTGCTGGCGGCTCATCGGCGCGAGGTGGTAGGCGTAGTCCACGTGGAACTTCCCCTCCGAGATGTCGAGCACCTCCGGGAAGAACTTTTTGTAGGGGCCGCCCTTGTTGAGGTAATAGCCGCCCGTACGCATGTAATTCAGGCTCGAGGTGACCCCGCCCTGGGCCGCAGCGCGGCTCTCGGTCACCGCGTCCTCGCCGAGCGGGGAGTAGATCCCCGTGTGCATGTGCGGATCCACCAGCCCCGGAAACGCCAGCCGGTTCTTCGCGTCGAACACCTGCTTTGCCCGACCGGCAGCGATGCCGGGCGCGATTTTCGCGAACTTGCCCTTGCTGATGGCGATGTCGGCGTCCTCCACCATGGCCGCATTGGGCCGGACGACGCGCACGTTCTTGATCAGGAGATCGAATTCCTTCTTGTCGGCCATGGCTTCCTCGTGTCAGTCAGCGGCAGGATGCCCGCAGTGGCGGCTTCAGCCGCGATTTTTCTGGCGCATCCGCGTTCGGGGGCCGACAGGATACCGTGATTGGCGCATCCGGCCAATGATGAGCAGCGGGCGAAGCTCGCTCCAGACCCTGTGTCGGGGCTGAAGCCCCTCCTACAGGCGCGAACATGCACGGCACCGGCAGGAGCAACCTGTAGGAGCGACTTCAGTCGCGAGCTCCCCTGTCGGGGCGGAAGCCTTGCTACTACAACCCGAGCGCTCCCGGATTCATGAGCCCCTGCGGATCGAGCAGCCGCTTGAGGTCCCGGACCAGTTCCCGCACCGCGGGCTGGCGGGTCGCCAGGTACGGGTAATCCTTGCCGACCTGCAGGTGGCTCGCGCCGTTTTTCACGCACAGCTCGCCGATGCGTTGCTTGAGTTCCATCACCAGCCTGCGCCCCTCGGGGTTCGGCGGATGCTCCGGAACGGCGGCGAGCAGGTTCGCCGGGTAGACGCGCCGGTGGTAGATGGTGCGCTCGTCCTCCCAGAGAAAGGTTGGCTCGTAGATGAAGGCGTTGGAGCCGAAGAACATCAGCATGCGGGTCAGCTGCACGCGGTGGCGTTGCATCCGCTCGCGGAATTCGGCCAGCAGCGCCTCGAAATCCGCATGGTGCTGCAGGACCTTCGAGAACGGCAGCACCCCGTGGGTCGGCTTCCAGCGCTCGCCGTTCGGACCGAGGATGGGGGTGAGCTGCATGAACGGGTTGGCGTGGAAATACGTCGGGATCGTATTGGCGACCTCCGCGCCGTAGCGGCCGGCCGTCGCGCGCACCACGGCGAGCTTCTGCTTCGCCTCGCCGGCGGTGACGCCCTCGGTGCTGAAGTGAGCGGAATACACCGCGTGTTTGAGGAAGTTGCGCCCGGCCAGGCCCATGCGCGCGACCTGCAACGCGCCATCGACCGGGTTGCGGGCGGAGAGAAAGACGGACTTCGCCGCATCGAGCGAACTGGCCGACTCCATGCGCGTCAGGGCCGTCTTCTGCTGGCGCGGATCGAGCCCGAAGTTCTGCGCCACGACGTTCAGGCGCGCGACGGCCATCATCGCGCGCAGCGCGTTCCCGCCGTCCGGAAAGCCGTAGGAACAGGCCGCAAACCCCTCCGGGTTGCGGATCAGCCGCAAGGTCATGCGCGCCTTGATGCCGAGGGCGCCGGCATCGCCCACGAACAGCCCCGTCAGGTCCGGGCCGTAGAAACGGAAAAACGGCGCGCAGCCGACGCCGCCGCCCGAGCCGGTCGCGATCATCTCGCCGCTGCCGACGATCACGTCCATGCCGAGCAACGACTCGGCCGACACGCCATACAACCCCGAGCCGTAGT
>CAZFWB010000080.1:0-13479 GCA_964522655.1 uncultured Chromatiaceae bacterium
TCCAGGCGGGGCTGAAGGCGTAGTCGCCGGCGGCCTCGACGCGGCGAAAGAGCGAGCGCAGCAGGCGCTTCAGCGTCTGCACGGCCGAGCCCCCGCCGCGGCGCGCACCGGCCGGTGCATCAGCCGGCCCGCCGCCAGGTGCGAACGATCATCCAGCCGGCCGCGGCAAGACACGTCGCGGCCGCGAAGATCTCGACGAACAGAGAGTAGTCGAAGCGGTAGCGGCCGGTGGCGGGGTCGAACACCGTGCAGAACAGGCGCACCTCGTTCGTCAGGCTCGTCAGCAGACCGGCCTTGGGCGGCGTCTGGAAGACGAGTTCCTTCAGCGGCTCGACCAGCGCCGGCGCCGGAAAGCGCTCGCCGTAGACCTGCCGGTAGACCCTGCCGTCGCGGTCGAGCACCGTCGCCTGCGTCAGGTGGTCGAACCCCTTCGCGGAGGCGACGTAGGAAAAGCCGAGATCGCGGGTGAGACCGGCGAGTGTCTGCCGGTCGCCGCTCAGGAACTGCCAGCCCCGGTCCTCGATGCCGCGCTCGCGCGCGAACTGGCGCATGCGCACCGGGTTGTCGTTCGGCGCATCGAAGCCGATGGTCAGTACGCGGAAGCTGTCCTCACCGAGCACCTTGCGGGCCATGCGCACCACCTCGGCGAGGTACTCGGTGACCATCGGACAGGTGTGGTAGCAGCTCGTATAGATGAGGCTCACCACCACCGGCTTGCCGCGCAGGCTTTCGAGTGTGATCTGCCGCCCGTCGGTGTCGGTGAACCGGTACTGACCCGATACCTCGCGCCCGACCGCCGCCTCACTGTCGCGCAGCACCTGCTCACGATCGAGCGCGGACTGGGCCGCAGCGAGCGGTCCCATGAGCAGGAAAATAGCGAGTCCGGCAGGCCAGACCGGGGTGCGCCGCGGTTGCATGGCGCTCAGCGTTACCCTAACAGGGCATTGTCGAGGATCGCGGCCGTCAGCAGCACGCCAAGCTGCACGATGGAGGCGGCAAACACGCGCCAGCCCTGCGCCACGGTCGGCGTCGTGACCAGGCGCCACGAGGCCTGTACGAAATACCAGCCGCCCGCAGCAGCGCCGAGCAGATACAACCACCCCATGCCATACAGCACGGGCAGCAGCGACAGCAACACCAGAGCGAGGGCGTGGCCGAAGATGGTCAGAGTCGCGGTCCTGTCGCTCACCACGGTCGGCAGCATCGGCACGCCCGCCCGCAGGTAGTCGCGCTTGCAGGCGAACGCCATCGCCCAGAAATGCGGCGGCGTCCACAGGAACAGCACCACCGCCAGGATCAGCGGCGCCGGCTCCAGCGCAGCGCCCACCGCCGCAGCGCCGGCAAGCACGGCAAAGCTGCCGGAAAGCCCGCCGATCACGATGTTGAGCCACGTGCGCCGCTTCAGCCACACCGTATAGACCACGCCATAGGTGAAGGCGCCGAGAAAGACGTGCACGGTCGCCGCCAGATTGGCGGCCCAGGCGGTGGCCGCCAGCGAGATCGCAATGGCGAGCGCGATGCCGGCCAACCAGTACCCGCTGCTGCGCAGCCGGCCGGTCACAAAGGGCCGCTTCTGGGTGCGCGTCATGACGCGATCGAGTTCGCGCTCGTAGAGCTGATTGAAAGCGCCGGCGGCGGCCGACGACAGAAGGACCGCGAGACCGAGGATGCTGAGCTGCAGCGGCGTGAGCGTGTTCTCGGAACTGACTGCGACCCCGGCCACGGCGCAGGCAGCAATCAGGAATCCGAGCCGCACCTTGGCGGCGTCATAGACGAGTTTCAGGGTCTCGGTCATTGGCTGTTGTGGTCCGACCGGATTGACCCCTTAACGAACCGGACCGGCTTCGGGCCGGTCCGGTCTCTCGCGCTCAGCTCAGGGGCCAGACCTCGGAGAGGTACTTCCAGTTGACGAAATAGTACAGCACGAAGGCTATGAAGAATATGCCCACCAGGACCACGGTTCCCGGGATCGCATGGTGCTTCGAGCTCCCGTAGCTGGGCGGCAGTACCCCCTGCGCGTTCTGGAACGGCAGGTAATTCTCGCCCGGGGCGAGCTTGCGGCCGAAGAACACGGAGCCCACCGTGACCAGGATGTAGAAGATCCCGCCGATCGCCGCGAGGATCGCCGACAAGCCGTTCAGCCCCATCATCAGGAATGCCGCCGCCGGGTAGTCGAACACCATCGGGGCGTCCGCGAAGGTGATGTCCCAATGACGGCGCGCGACGCCGAGCGTGCCCGCGCCCATCATGAACATGGAAATGCCGGTGGCGCCCAGTCCGAAAAGCCACGGTTGTATCTGCGCCAGTTTCTTGAACATCAGCTCGCGGCGGAAAACCAGCGGGATCAGCAGGTAGGTCACCGCCATGAAGGCGAGCGTCGTCCCGCAGACCACGGTGCCGTGAAAATGCCCGGGGACGTAGATTGTGTTGTGCATGATCAGGTTGATCTGCTCGGTGCCGAGCACGACACCGGATATGCCGCCGACAAATCCGAAAAACACCAGCGAGAGGAACATCCCGGAGAACGCCGGGTTCGACCATGGCGCCTTGCGCAGCCACTCGAAGAAGCCCTTGGTGAAGCCGCGCGCCCGCTGCGCCGCTTCTATGGCGCCGGGCACGGTCATGCCATGAATCATGCTGCCCATCACTGCCAGATACATCGCGTAGCTGGTGTTGAACACCTTCCACTCGACCGAGACGCCCGGCTCGGCGAGCAGGTGATGCGCGCTCGCCAGCTGGAGAAACAGGATGTACATCAGAAACGCGAAACGGCTGACCTTTTCCGAGAGCGGCTTGGCGCCCAGCACGATGGCGCCGATCAGGTACCAGACGGAGACGTGCGCCGAGACGTTGATCTGCTGAGAGGAATGGCCCATGGCCCACCACACCAGCTTGTACATCAGGGTGTCGATCGTGCTGACGATGCCAACGGACCATAGCAGCGTGGGGATCAGGATGATCGCACCGGAGACGAGCGTGAACACCGCAATGATGGCGGCGGTCAGGGCGCCGAACGTTACAAGTGGAATCGATCCCTGATACGTCTTTTCATCCTTGGCCACCACCAGTGTCCCGAAGAACACGCCGCAGCCGATCAGCGCACCCACGGCAAAGATGATGATGCCGAGATAAAACAACGGGGAAGCCTGCAGTGGCACGTAGGAGGTGAACATCACGCTGGAATCGCCCTGCAGTACCGCGACATTCGTGAGCAGCGCGCCGATCAGCATCAGCCAGAACTGTGCCCAGCCCCATCTGGGAGCGGCGATTCTGCTGTTGAGAAGGACGGTGGAGGCGAAATATAGCACCGCCATCTCGAAGAAGATGATCCAAACCAGCAGCGCGTCGAACCCGTGCGCGGTGAGCGCGAGGTAGAACCAGTCCGGCGGCAGCAGGTGCACGGCGGGCCAGCGCGTGAGCGCGACGGTCAGGGCGAACAGCCCTCCGATCGCGAGAAACACCACAGCCGCGACCGCATTCCAGCGGATCAGCGCCTCGGCATCGCGGTAGACCCGAAGCCCGGTGGTGGGGCAGGAACGATAAACGGCCGTGGCGCTCATGGTGTCTGTCTTCCCTGCTCGGTCACGTAGATCTTCCCGACCATCGTGTGATGACCGAGCCCGCAGTACTCATTGCAGACGATGCCGTGCTCGCCCACGGTGCTCGGCGTCACCGTCAGCACGTGGTCGTACCCGGGATGGACCGAGATGTTGATGTTCACGGGTTGCAGTGAAAAGCCGTGCTGCACGTCCATCGAAGAGAGGTGCAGGCGGTATTGCTTGCCCTTCTCGAGCTCCAGCAGCGGATAGAACTGGAAGGCGCGCGCGATAAGATAGACGTCACTGCCGGGCGGCGGACGAACGACCGGAAAGCCGTCCTCCTCGCGCACCGTGTACTGCTCGGTCATGGCGTCGGCCTTCTCGGCGTAGGTTTCCGGATTGATCTTGTACGTCTCGTTGGCGAGGTTCTGCTCGCCATAGGCGTGCCAGAAAATCATCGTGAAAAACATGATGACGCCCCAGAGGAACGCCACCACCATCCAGACGAGTTCGGTCCGGGCGATGGGCTCATTCCACCAGATGCGTTCACTCGGCGGCGCTACGGCCATGCTCGTGGTCCTCTTGGTCAGGGCGCGACGGGAATGGAGATGATGTCCATGATTCCCCAGATCAGGTAGAGAATCGCGGGCGAGGCCACCCCGAGGAACAGCAGCAGAAAGTGGTTATCCAGCAGCCGCTGCATGAAGGGAACCGGCTCTTCGGCGGGTGGTGTGTTCTCTCGTTCGGGCTCGGGCATATGGCCTCCAGTCACGGTCCCCACGCAGTCCCTGGATCAGGACCGGGACACGCGTGCGCTCAAATGCAGCAAAGGCTAGTCATCCCCCAAGGGCGCAGATATCAGAACTAACCCGTATATCGGCGGATCAGGGCGAACGTCACGGTCGCCATGCCGAGAAGCAGCGCGAAGAAGATCAGCGACCGGTACTCGAAGCGCCGGCCCGCGCGTTGCTCGGCGGCATCCAGCAGGCGGTCCGCAACGAGGTACAGGATCGCGCCGACCAGCGTGAACCACAGGATCTGCGTCATCGCGCGGGCGAAGCGTAATGGCTCCGCAGCGCCTGGTCAAACGCGCGCATCTGGGCGACCGTGCCCATGCTGACCCGGCACCAGGTCATATAAGGAGGGAACGGCCGGCCGAGCGAAAAGCCCCGTTCGCGCATTGCGCCGAGAAATTGAGCGAGCGGCTGGCCGGTGTCGAAGAAGACGAAATTGATACTGCTCGGGACATGGTTCAGACCGAGATCGTCCAGCGCGGCCAGGGTGATCGCCCGCGCCTCGGCAATGTTGCGCCGGCTCGACTCCTGGAAGGCGATGTCGGCGTAGCTCGCGGCCGCCGCGGCCAGCCCGAGGCTCGACGTCGTCGTCAGTCTGAGCTTCGCGAGCCGCTCGATGATGTCCGGACGGGCCAGCGCGTAGCCGATGCGCAGCCCGGCGAGTCCGTGAAGCTTGGAGAAGGTGCGCGCCACGATCACGTTGTCGCCCGCGCGCACCCGCGCCACCGCGGACTGCGCTGCGGCGTCCGGCAGGAAATCGAGGTAGGCCTCGTCGACCAGCACGGCCGCACGCCCGGCGACCGCCGCGATGAAGTCGCTCAGTTCGGCGCCCGTAACCGTCGTGCCCGTAGGGTTGTTCGGGTTACACACATATATAAGGCGCGTCCTCGGGGAGACTGCCGCCGCCATCGCCTTCAGGTCGTGGCGCAGATCTGCGTCGAGAGGAATCTCGCGAACACTGGCGCCGACGGCGCGCGCGTGGTCGGCCGCGAGAGAGAACGTCGGCGTCGCAGTCACGAGTTCGCCCTGCTCCAGACCATATACGACCGCGGCCAGATGCAGGATCTCGGAGGAGCCGTCGCCGATCAGCACGTGGCGCGGCGTGAGGCCTTCGCGCGCGGCGATCTGCGCTCTGAACGCCATTTCTTCGGCCATCGGATACTTCCAGCAGTCATTGGTGGCCGCAGCAATCGCCGCGCGCGCCGCCGGACCCGGCCCATGCGGGTTCTCGTTGGCGGCGAGACGGATGCGGCCGCCCGCGGCGCGCGCCGCGGCGGGCGCCTGCGCGGACGCCGGCAGCGCGCTGGCGCAGGCGGCAGCGATGACGGCTCGGGAAGCCGCGAGAACCGCGCGGCGTGACATCGTGGCGTGCATGATTATGACCTCCCATTTCCGGCCCGGGCCGGCACTTGCCGGCGCGTCGCGTCGTTTTTTATTCGGCCGGGTTATACCGGGATAACAACAATGACGTTCACCGTCCGCAGACGTCTTTGTACCTTAGTGGTCGGGTTTTTATAAGGCGGTGGCGACAGGACTCCCCATCCGGGGAAAAGCGCCGGCGGCCGCGAGATCACGGAGAGCGACAAGCCGCATGGCAAATCCCGGCGCACAACGGCAGGCAGCCGCCGTGCTGGCCATGCCGACACTGGCCGACGCGGTGCGACAGTTCGCGCTGAGCGAAGACGACTCCCGCCAACTCGCCGTCGAGCACTGCAACCGGCTGCTTTCACGCCGGACCGCCGAGCAGCGAGTCGAATGGGCGCTGGAGAACCTGCCTGCCCGGCACGTACTCACGTCGAGCTTCGGGCTGCAGGCAGCGGTGTCGCTGCACCTGGTCACGCGCCTGAAGCCCGACATCCCGGTGATCTTCATCGACACCGGCTACCTGTTTCCGGAAACCTATCGCTTCGTGGATGAACTCGCCGAGCGGCTCGCCCTCAACCTCGAGGTCTATCGCAGCCCGCTGAGCTCCGCGTGGCAGGAATCACGGTTCGGGCGGCGCTGGGAGCGGGGTCTCGACGGCTTGAACGCCTACAACCGCGACAACAAGGTCGAGCCGATGCAGCGGGCCCTGAGGGAACTGAACGTCGGCACCTGGTTTGCCGGCCTGCGCCGCTCGCAATCGGCGAGCCGCGCAGCGGTGGAGATCGTGAGCTGGGCGGGCGGCGAACGCTGCAAGGTCCATCCGATCGCCGACTGGACCGATCGCGACGTGCATCGCTACCTCGTGCAGCACGGCCTGCCTTACCACCCGCTACGCGAACAGGGCTACGTCTCGATCGGCGATATGCACAGCACGCGCCCGCTGCACGAAGTCGAGCACGCCGAGCAGACGCGTTTCGCCGGACTGAAGCGCGAATGCGGATTGCACGAGATCAACCTCTCCGGGCTTTAGCGGCCCGGAACCGAGGACGGCTTGTGCCCGGACGGGAGCGTAACGTTGCGGGTCAGTGCACCGCCGGGCCGCCGCGCAAGGGCACCTTGACCCCGGCGAACAGCGCATCGACCTCCGCCTGCGAAGACAACTCCGCCGCGCGGCGTACCAGCTCGGCCGGCAGTTGCGGCGCGAACAGCGCGATGAAATCGGCCATGTAGCCGCGCAGCACGGTGTCACGCCGGAACCCCAGCCAGGTCGTGACGCGCGGAAACAGTCCGACCGCGTCGAGGGCCACGAGGTCCTTCTGGTCGGCTCGCTCGAACGCCATCGAGGCGACGACGCCGACCCCCATCCCCATCCGGACATAGGTCTTGATGATGTCCGCGTCGCGCGCCGTGAATACCACCTGCGGCTCGAGGTCATGTTCGGCGAAGGCGCGTTTGAAAGAGGACTCGCCGGTGGAACTGAACACGTAGGTGATCAGCGGGTGCGACGCAAGCGATGCCAGGTCGATCGGCCCCTCATGCCGGGCGAGCGGGTGATCCTTCGGGACGAGAATGATCCGGTCCCACTCGTAGCACGGCAGCGTCACCAGGGTGGGGAACAACTGCTGCGAGCCCGTGGCGATCGCAAAATCGGCGCGGTTCGCGGCGACCAGCTCGGCGATCTGCTCCGAGGTGCCCTGGTGCAGCTCGAGGTTGACCTTGGGATAGCGCTCGCGAAATTCCCGGATCACCTCCGGCAGCACGTAACGCGCCTGGGTGTGGGTAGTCGCGATCGATAAGGTCCCTTCCTGCTCGCCGGAGAGCTCCCGAGCCAGGCTGCGGATGTTCTGCGCCTCGCGCATGATCTTGCGCGCCCGCGCAATGACGTCGCGGCCAGCCGGCGTGATGGCGGCCAGGCTCTTGCCCTTGCGGGTGAACAGCTGCACGCCCAGCTCCTGTTCGAGCAGCTTGAGCTGCTTGCTGATGCCCGGCTGGCTCGTATAGAGCCGCTCAGCGGCCGAAGTTATGTTCAGACCGCTGTCAGCTATTGCGAGTAAGTATTTGAGTTGCTGGAGAGTCATGCCTCGACTGAAACACCAGGCGGTGCCGTGAAAAATCTGGCGTATATATCTATTGGTTAGTAAAACATGTCAATGTGGACTGCTAGACGAATCCACCAGATAGTTATGCCTGGATGGCATTAACGCAGAAGCGGCCGCCATTTTTCAGAGCCTCCGTGGTGGCCTACGCTACCGGCTCGGATGCGGACGGACCGGGATGGAATTCTTTCCCTTATTCGCGAGACTGCAGGGCGAGCCCTGCCTGCTGGTCGGCGCCGGCGAGGTGGCAGCGCGCAAGGCGCGTGAACTGCTCGATGCCGGCGCGCGCCTCACGGTGAACGCGCCGGACTGCGGGCCGGCCATGCGCGCGCTGCTGCAGGCGAATCCTGCCATTCGCTGGCAGGAGGGGCCCTTCGACCCCGCCCTCGTCGGCGCTAACCTGCTGGTGGTTGCCGCCACCGGCGACCGGGCCACCAATCAGGCCGTCGCGACTGCGGCGCGCGCCGCCAGACGCCTGTGCAACGTGGCCGACGACGGCGCCGCCTCGAGTGTCATCGTGCCGGCGATCGTCGACCGCTCGCCGCTGCTCGTGGCGATCTCGAGCGGCGGACAAGCGCCGTTGCTCGCCCGCGCCCTGCGCCAGCGACTCGAGCAATGGCTGCCGCAACGCCTCGGCGCGCTCGCGCGCTGGGCCGGCCGCTGGCGCGCCACGATCCGCGAACGCGTCCGCGACCCCGCCGCGCGCCGGCGCGTGTGGGAACAGCTGCTCGATGGCGCGGCCGCCGCTCGCGTGCTCGACGCCGACGAGCCGGGCGCCGATGCGCTCGCCGCCGCGCTCCTCGACGCTCAGCCGGCGCTCCCCGCGAGTGGGCGAGCCTGGCTCGTCGGGGCCGGGCCGGGGGACCCCGACCTCATCTCGGTGCGCGGACTGCAGGTCCTGCGCGAGGCGGACGTCGTCCTGCACGACCGGCTGATAAACCCGCAACTGCTGCGCGCGGCACGACGAGAGGCCGAGATCGTCTGCGTCGGCAAGACCGGCGGCGGCATCTCCACCAGCCAGGAGGACATCAACCGGCTCCTGGTCAGCCACGTGCGCGCCGGCCGTCGCGTCTGTCGCCTCAAGGGCGGCGATCCGCTCATCTTCGGCCGTGGCGGCGAGGAGGCACTCGCCCTCGCCGCGGCGGGCCTGCCCTTCGAGATCGTGCCGGGCATCACCGCCGCGAGTGGCTGCGCCGCCTACGCCGGCATCCCGCTCACGCACCGCGGTCACGCCGCGTCGGTCACGCTGGTGACCGCGCAGGGGGCAGCGGGCAGCGGCGTGCCGGACTGGGCGAGCCTCGCTGCCGGTGCCGCCACGTTGGCGATCTACATGGGCGGCCGGCGGCTCGAAGAGGTCACCGCCGATCTGCTGCGTCACGGCCGCGCCGGCGACACCCCGGCGGCGCTGGTGAGCAACGGTACACTGCCGGCGCAGCAGACGGTGATCGGCACGCTGGCGGATATCGCCGCGCGCAGCAGCGCATGCCGCAACCTCTCTCCCGCGCTGCTGATCGTCGGCGAGACCGTCGCGCTGGCGACGACTCTCGGCGGGGCCCGGCCGCGGGCGCTGGCCCCGCCGTGCAGTGCCGGAGTGAGCGACCCGCTACCGTCACCGGCGCTGACCGGCGCCGGAGGATTCAACGAGCGAAGGAGCATGCCGTGATCTACAACAACATCCTCGAAACCATCGGCAATACGCCCGTCGTGCGCCTGAACCGCGTCGCGCCGAACCACGTGGAAATGTTCGTCAAGATCGAGGCCTTCAATCCGGCGGCCTCGGTGAAGGACCGCCTGGCGCTGGCCATCATCGAGGACGCCGAGCGCCGCGGCACGATCGAGCGCGGCCAGACGGTGGTGGAAGCGACCTCCGGCAACACCGGCATCGCGCTCGCGATGGTATGCGCGGCCAAGGGCTATCCCTTCGTCGCCACCATGGTGGAGACGTTCTCAGTCGAGCGGCGCAAGATCATGCGCGCCTTCGGCGCCAAGGTGATCCTCACGCCCGCGGCCGAGCGCGGCACCGGCATGGTGCGCAGGGCGGAGGAACTCGCGCGGCAGCACGGCTGGTTCCTCGCCCGGCAGTTCGAGAACCCGGCGAACCCGGCTTTCCACCGCCAGACCACCGGCCCGGAGATCCTCAAGGATTTCGCCGGCCGGCGCCTCGATTACTGGGTCACGGGCTGGGGCACGGGGGGCACGCTCACCGGCGCCGGCGAGGTGATCCGTCTCGCCCGGCCCGAAGTGAAGATCATCGCGACCGAGCCGGCCGGCGCCTCGCTCCTCGGCGGCGGTGAATGGAAGCCGCACAAGATCCAGGGCTGGACGCCGGACTTCCTGCCCGACGTGCTCAATCGCGAGTTGCACGACGAGCTGCTGCCGGTCACCGACGAGGAAGCAAAAGCAGCCGCGCGCCGGCTGGCCGCAGAGGAAGGGATTTTCGTCGGCATTTCCGCGGGCGGCACGCTCGCAGCCGCCCTGCGCGTGGCGGAGAAGGCGAAGAAGGGCTCGGTCATTCTCGCAATGCTCCCGG
Source organism: uncultured Chromatiaceae bacterium (assembly GCA_964522655.1). Lineage (GTDB taxonomy): Bacteria > Pseudomonadota > Gammaproteobacteria > Steroidobacterales > QUBU01. Next base: position 10,325 of record CAZFWB010000080.1, read on the forward strand.
ACACAGGCGAGCGTTATCTCTCCGCCTACCTCTTCGACGACATTCCCGATGGTTCCGACGGTGAGTGGCTCGCCGGGATCGAAGCGGCGGCTGGCAGGCGGCCGGCGCGCGCCTGAGCAGGAGTCCTGCGGCTGTGGCCACGCAGACAGCACCCGCGATCGAGCGGCTCTGGACCGGCCACTGGCCCGAGCCACGCGTGCGCGTGCCACGCCCGGCCGCCGGCGCCCGGGCGCTGGTGCTCGAGACCTGCCAGCGCCAGGTGGTGGTGACTGCCGACCCCGCAACTGCGCGCGCGCTCACGACGCTGCAGCCGCCCGAGCAATATCAGGGTCCGGCTGCCTACCGGTTCCTGCTGGAGGTGACCACCGGTCTGAGGAGCGCGGTGCCGGGTGAGACCAATGTCTTTGGCCAGGTCAGGCGCGCGTGGGAAGCGTACCGCCGCACAGCCGACCGCGGCACCCTCGCGATGCTCGGCCCGCTCATCGCCAGTCTCACGGCCGACACGCGCGCCATACGCCGCGAGCACCTGCAGGGCATCGGCGGGGCCTCATACGGCGCACTCGTGCGCCGCCTGCTGCGCCCGGCAGACGGCGAGCGCGTGCTGTTGGTGGGAGCCGGGGAACTCGCCCGTTCCATGCTGACGTTCTTCCGCACCACGCAGCTCGGCGTCTGGAGCCGCCGTCCGGCCGCCCCAGCCTTCGCCACCGCAGCCCGGCTGTTCGCCGCCGAGGACGGCGGGCAGGCCGCCGACTGGGCCCATCACGTCATCATCACCACGCCCGCCGACCCGGCGAACGACCGGCGCTGGCTGCAATGGCTCGCCGGCAGCCTGGTGATATCCGCGGTTCACCTCGGCCGCCGCCGCAGCGAATGCCCCGCCTGGCCTGCGCAGGTGCGCGGCTACGACCTCGACGACGTATTCGAGCTGCGCCGCACCCAGGACAATGTCCGCTCCCGGCAACTGCAGCGTGCGCTGCACGCCTGTGGCGAGCGCGCCCGGCGCCGCGCCGGCGAGTGCAGCCCGCGCGGCAGCCGGCTCGCCGCCGGCTAGGCTTCGCAATGCCCTCCCGCACCTCGCTTCGCCTCGGCACCCGGGGCTCGATACTGGCCCTCGCGCAGAGCCGTATCGTGATGCGCGCCCTGCGCGCGGCGGACCCGGGCATCGACATTGAAGTGGTCACGATCACAACGAGCGGCGACCGTGACCGCGCGGTGCCGCTTTCCGCCGTCAGGGACCCCGGCTTCTTCTCGGCCGACATCGATGTGGCACTGCGCGAGCGACGGATCGATTTCGCCGTCCATTCGCTGAAGGACCTCCCGCTCGCGCCGCGCGCCGGCATCCGCATCGCCGCTATCCCCGCGCGCGAGGATCCGCGCGACGTGATCGTGTTCCGCCCGGAGATCACCGATCTGCTGCGCGCCGGGCAGTCCTTGCGCATCGGCTCGTCCTCGGCGCGGCGCTCGCTGGCAACCCATGCGTTTCTGGTCGACGCGCTGCCGCGGCTGCACGAAGCGGGGCCGCGGCTGGTGCACGCGCCGCTGCGCGGCCCGGTCGAGCAGCGGTTGCGGCGCATCCGCCTGGCGCGTGACGAGCCCGACGCGCTCGACGGCGTCGTGCTCGCGCTCGCCGGGCTCGCACGGCTGTGGGGCGACCGCGATGGTCACGCCAGCATCGCGCCGCTGCTGCGAGGCGCGCGAGTGATGGTGCTGCCGCTCGGCGCCTGCCCCACCGCGCCGGGCCAGGGAGCGCTCGCCGTGGAATGCCGCGACGACGACCGGGCGCTCGCCGCGCGCCTGGCGGCCATCGACGAGCCGGCCACCGCACGGCGCGTGCGGCGCGAACTCGCGCTCCTCGCCGGGCAGCCGGAGGCGGAGCGCGCCGCCTTCGGGGCCACCTCGGTCCGGCACGAGCGCTGCGGCACACTGCTCTTCGTGCGCGGCTGGCACGATGCGCAGGAATTCCGCCGCCTGATCTGGAAAGAACCGCCGCGGCCGCCGCAGGCGCGTGCCTGGGACGGCGCCGACTGGGTGCGGGCGAGCGACTATCGCCCCGTCAGGCGGCTCGACATCGGCGACGCACCGGCGATGTTTCTGGCCCACTGGCGCGCACTGCCGCCGGGGCTCTCGCTGCCGGAAACCACTCGCATATGGGTGAGTGGCGTGGCGAGCTGGCGCCGGCTTGCCGAGCGCGGCCAGTGGGTCGAGGGCTGCGCGGAGAACCTCGGCTTCGCCACCATCAGCGCCACGCTGGCAACCCCCGTTCTGCAGCTACCCGCCCTGTCGTCCTGGACCGTGGTGACCCGCGAGGACGCCGTCGCGTCATGGCAGGACAGCGGCGTAGGACGCGTGCTGGCCTCCTACGCCATCGACGAGCCGGCGAGCGAGACGGCACTCGCCGACATCCGCCGCCGCCTCGCGGGAGCGACGCATTTCTACTGGGGCAGCGCGGCGCAGTACCGCGCGCTGCGTAAGTGGCTGCCCGAGGGCTCGCACCACGCCTGCGGGCCGGGCAAGACCTTTCAGGCGCTGCACGCGGACGGCGTGGCCAACCTGCAGGCGTTCCCCTCGCGCGAGGAATGGCAGGCGTGGGTCGCCTGAGCCTGCGTCGTACGCGGCTCACGCCGGCGGTCCGCGAGCTCACGCGCGAGGTCGAGGTCGTTGCGGGCAAGCTCATCCAGCCGTTGTTCGTCGTGCAAGGCATCGACCGGCGCGAACCAGTCGCGGGGCTCGCCGGCGTCTTCCGCGAGACGCCGCAGACGCTGCCCGCCCAGGTCGAGCGTGACCTCGAAGCCGGCGTAAGCAAATTCCTGCTCTTCGGCGTGCCCGCGGAGAAACGCGATCGCGGCTTCGACCACGGCTTCTGCGCCGGGCAGATCGCCGCCCTGCGCCGGCGCTTCGGCGCGGATGCCTGGTTCGCGGTGGACGTGTGCCTGTGCTCCTACACGACGCACGGCCACTGCGGCATGCTCAACGACGCCTGGGATCACGTGGACAACGACGCCTCGGTCGAGGCCCTCGCCGCTGCGGCCGCCGACTACGCCGGGGCCGGAGCGGACTGCGTGGCACCGAGCGACATGATGGACGGGCGCGTCGCGGCGATCCGCGCGGCGCTCGATGCGCGCGGCCTCGAGCGCACGCTCATCATGAGTTACGCG
>CAZFWB010000081.1:0-6294 GCA_964522655.1 uncultured Chromatiaceae bacterium
GACCGCATCCTGATCTGGTACGCGCCGCTCCGCCAGTCCGGCTATTTCCTGCCCGTGAGGCCGTCTGATGATGGATCCGGCTCCGACGAAGCCCACTGCTGCCACGACGGCCTCGATGAGTCTCAGGGGGTCGATCCTCACGAGCTCCCGGAAATGTTCGTCGGAAAAGTCATCCGACAGCAGCTGACCGACGCCCACGATCAGTGCCGCGGCACCGGCGATCAGCATGTGAGTACGCAGGCCGGCGGCTCGCCTGGCGATCTCGCGTTCGAAGCCGATTACTGCCCCAAGGGCCATGGAGAGGGCGATGCGGCCGATGATCGTGAGCTCCACGCTCCAGGTGATGGATTGCGTCATTTGGAAATTCCCGGTGACACACTGCGAAACTTATGCCAGAGGTGAGCAAATTCCGTGCCAGCCGAAGAACCGCATGCCTCTGGTGTCGCACGCGGTGGCGGCAGTGCGCCGGGGCCGTGCCGATTCGCCGTCGCGGCGCGAGAGCCGATGGCGCCGTGTAGGTCGCTTCCGACGCGGCCTTGGGTGACATCAGGACCGGAGCTCAGCCGCTTGACCGACAGGTGCATGTGGACGGTCGAGCCATACTTGAGCCCAGTCGGCATTGGGCGAGTGCCAGCAGGAATTCGAAGCCCGAGGTGCCGGCGCTCGGATCAACAACAGGAGACAACGCCATGATCTACTGGGCTGCGGTGTTTCTGATCATCGCATTGGTGGCGGGTGTGTTGGGTCTCGGGGGCATCGCCGGTGTTTCGGCGAATATCGCCTGGATCCTCTTTGTCGTGGGCCTGATAGCAGCCGTGGTGATGTTCGTACTCGGTAGACGACCACTCTAGCGACCGCGAGCTGCAATCCAGTACCAGGCGCTATACCGGGTGAGTCGCGGCATTCGCTGCCGTCGAACCACAGGACGGACCCGCGCCGCGAGTCAGCGGCAGGTCCGCATGAGGCGCGGTCCGCAGACTCGGCAGCGGTGGCGGCAGGAGACCGGCAGGCGCAGCATCACCGCTGCGCCGGCCGGCAAGCACGGGGATGCGCTGCCATCAGCACGGGTGGAACGGGCCAGATTACGAGCGAGTGAGCGAACGATGCGATGTGATCCACAGTACTCGTACACGTATGGCCGGGCGCCACGACCCCGCTGGCAGGAATACGCCAGCGCGATGTGCAAGTGGGCCTGCTCGCATCAGCACTCACGTCGGGCATGGATGGGTTCCGGGCTCGCCGGTTCGGCCAATCGAAAGCGATATTGGTCGCACGAAGGAAGCGCCATGAAATCCCGCTGACGGAGTCGGTCCCGTGCGCGCCGATGGCCGGCGCGAGGCGACTCTCTCGGTTATCGTTGCGGCCAGCGCGTTGCTTCGCGCGGCGATAAGCGACCCTCGGGTGCTGCGCGAATCTCGATTGCTCTCAGACGTCTACGATGTCCTGCGAATCGACATGCTCCCGGCCCGTGATCAGCCGCGCGCCGCGACCGTAGGTCAGGTACTGCCACAGCCAGCGGATGGAGACGATCAGCGGGCTCGGCACGCCGACCAGGAAGTAGATGTGCGCGATGCCCCAGATCCACCAGGCGATGAAGCCCTTCAGCCGCACGCCGGGGAACTCGATCACGGCCGAACTGCGGCCGATGGTGGCGAGATGGCCGGCGTGCCGGTAGCGGAACGGCGCGGGCGCTGGCTTGCACCGGATGCGCGCCGCGATCACCTGTGCAACATAGCGTCCCTGTTGCTTGGCGGCGGGCGCAATTCCGGGAACCTGTTCACCGCGCGAGTCTCGCAGGCTCGCCGCATCGCCGATCACAAAGATCGCCGGGTGGCCCGGTACCGACAGGTCCGGGTCGACGATCACCCGTCCGGCGCGATCCGTCTCGGCGCCGAGCCAGTGGCCGGCGGGTGAGGCGGCGACTCCTGCGGCCCAGATCACGGTCGCTGCCGGCAGGCGCTCGTCGCTGGCAACTACGCCCGCAGCGTCGCAGTGCGTGACCTGCGAGTTGACACGGACCTCGACGCCGAGCCGCTCCAGCGAGCGCTGTGCATAGCGCGAAAGGGACTCGTGGAATACCGGCAGGATGCGCGGACCTGCCTCGATGAGGACGATGCGTGCGCTGCGCGGATCGATGCGCCGGAAGTCCTTCGCCAGCGTGTGATGGGCAAGTTCGGCAATGGCGCCGGCAAGCTCGACGCCGGTCGGTCCGCCGCCGACGATCACGAAGCGCAGGTATCGTTCACGCTCTGCCGCGTCGTCGCTCATCTCGGCTCGCTCGAACGCCAACAGTAGCCGGCGGCGCATCGCGGTCGCGTCGTCGAGGCTCTTCAGGCCGGGCGCTGCTCGCGCCCAGCCCTCGTGACCGAAGTAGGAGTGCCTGGCACCGGTGGCAATCACGAGGTAGTCGAAATCGAGCCGGCGGTCGCCGAGCAGGATCCGCTTACGCCCGGCATCGACGCCGTGCACATCATCGAGCAGCACGGTCGTGTTCGACTGGCGGTGCACGATCGATCGGATCGGCCAGGCGATGTCCGACGGCGCCAGGCCCGCCGTTGCCGCCTGATACAGCAGGGGCTGGAACAGGTGATAGTTACGCCGGTCCACGATGGTCACGCGGGCGGCGAGCCCGGCCATTGCGCGGGCCGCGAACAGCCCGCCGAAGCCCGCGCCGATGATTGCTACCCGGGGCCTGTTGTCCGCTGTTCCCGCTCCCATGCGCACAAGCATAGCGGCCCGGCCCCTTATACTGCAGCCCGTCGACTCGGTGCCAGCATCCGAAAGGGAGCGTTCGCAATGGAGATGATTCGAGTGTGCAAGCGGAAAGCAGGACGAGTCGCGGTGTGCATCTGCATTGCGCTTTCGTTGTTCTCAAGCACCGTATCCGCCGCCGGCGCTCTGCCAGACGGCTACTGGACGGTCGAACGCAGCCGGGAAATACTCGACAAGACGCTGACCGTGCGACTGGGAGCCGATCTCGCCGATCTCACGCCCGGCGAACGGCAGGCCGTCCGCCTGATGATCGAAGCCGGTGGTCACCTGCAGCGCATTTACGAAGATTCGCTGCACCCGCAGGCGTTGCAGTCGATCGAGGCGCTGAAGCGGCTCGACGTCACGTCGGGAAACGGGGCAGCGGTGACGAACCTGCTCACGCTCTACCGGCTGTTCGAGGGCCCGATCGCAACCACCCCCGACAACGAACGGTTGCCTTTCCTGCCGGTCGGTCAGTTTTCACCGAACCGCAACGTCTATCCGCAGCACATGACGCAGGCGCAACTCCGGCAACTGGTCGACGCGGGCGGACCGTTCGCGAAGGGGGTCCTTGCCGAACGCACGGTCGTTCGTGCCACCACTGCTGACAGTCTCGACCGTGACCTCGAAACGCTGCGCCGGTATCCGGTGCTCGATGCGGTGCATCGCGGGCTTGGCGACCGGCTGCAACGATTGCGTCGCGATCTTTCGGCGGCACCGGCCTACGCGATTCCGCAATCGGTACGCTGGCCGGAGGAAACCACCGCGGCCAGCGCGTTGCTCAGCCGGGCAGCCGATGCCGTGGAGCCAGATGATGGCGAATTCGCGCGATATCTCCGTAACCGCGCCCGCGACCTGCTGAGTGACGACTACGAGAGTGGGGACGCCGCCTGGGTCACCGGGAGATTCCGCCGCCTGAATGCACAGATCGGCTCCTACGAAACCTACGATGACAAGTTGTTCGGCGCCAAGGCGTTCATGTCGCTCAGCATCCTCAAGCGAAATGTCGCCGCGAGTGAGCGACTGCAGAAGGCGATCGGTGGCCTGCAGGCGATCGAGGAATCTCTGCCCTACCGGCCGCACCGGCAGGTACGCGCCGAGGTGCCGGTCGGTGTCTACGAGGTGATTGCGGATTTCGGGCAGTCGCGCGGCAGCAATACCGCGACCATCCTGCCGAACGACCCGCTGTACACGGCGCGCTACGGCCGCACGATCCTGCTGCGCGAGAACGTGCTGCGTAACGAGGCTCTGTTTGCAAACCGAAAGGCTGCCTGGGACGCCGCCGTTGAGCCCGGCTTCGTCGCGGATCTGCAGGTGAACGGTGAGTTCAATTACACGCTCTGGCACGAGATCGGGCATTACCTCGGGCCGGACCGCGACCCGCAGGGCCGGAGTCTGGACGAGGCACTCGGTCCGATGGCTGACTCCTATGAAGAAATGAAGGCCGACCTCGTGGCGCTGCACGCGGTGCCCGGGCTGCGCCAGTCCGGCTACTACCGGGCAGGTGATATGCGGGCGGTTTATGCGGCCGGGATCCGCCGGGTTCTGCAAAAGGTAAAGCCGCGACGCGATCAGCCGTATCAGACGATGGAGCTCATGCAATTCAACTGGTTCCTCGCGAACGGCCTGCTCCGATTCGACCCGGAAGGCGGCCGGCTGAGCATCGACTATGAACGCTACCCGCAGGTTGTCGACGGCCTGCTGGCCGAAGTGCTGGCGATTCAGCAGGCCGGCGACCAGCCCCGCGCCGCGGCGTTCATGGACCGCTGGACGGAGTGGCGCGCTGATCTTCACGAGGTCCTCGGCCAGCGCATGCGAGATCGGGCTCCTTATCGCTACGTGCTCATGCAGTACGAGGCGATCGGCGACTGACCGCACCGGTCCGCTGCGCCGAACCTGCGGATCGGCATCGTCATGGCGGTGCACGATCGAGAGGATGGGCCAGGCGATGTAGGACGGCGCCAGCCCCGCCGTTGCGACCTGCTACAGCAGGGGCTGGAACGAGCAGTAGTTGCGCCGGTCTGCGAGGGACACGCGCGCGGCTGGTCAGACTTCCCTGACCCAGCGATCGCCCTGCTTGCGGTACGAGACCTTGACCGCGGCCCAGGCAACCCGGTGCGCCGTTTCTTCCCGCGTTGCCGAGCCGCGTCGCTTGCGCGCTTCATCGTATTGTTCCCAGGCGCTGTTGTAGGCCTTGCGATAGATGGTCTGCGCGGCCGGCGGGAGATGCTCGCGTACCGGAGCCGGGAGGTCAGCATTTCGGGCGTAGGGCACGGTGAGGGTCCTCGTTAGCGGCCACGCCACCCCTGTCCCCGCGACGCCGCCCGACAGGGTACCGAGTCAGCCGGGCTTTGGCCGTTCCGGTTGTAGCCGCAGGCGTCCTCGCCGGTCATGCAATGTGCGGCATCACGCGCTCCTTGATCGTCCGCAGCGCGTCGAAGGGGTCGTCGAATACACGCAGCGCGAGGTCCGTGAGGCCGGCGCGTTCCATCTTCTTATAGCGCTCGATTTCGCGGTCGATGTCACTGTAGTCGCCCGAGGAGCTGACGGCGTCGATCAGCCTCTGCACCAGCTCCGGAGGCACGCCCTTGATCTTGCCCGTGCCGGTGACGCCGGCGACGAGAAAATTCCGGTAATTGTCGCGGACCAGCTGCGCCTCTTCTCTGTCGAGAAGGTGATCGAGCCCGATGTGCGGGGGTATCACCTCGGCGCGCGCAAAAAGGCCCACACGCGCCTCGTGCATGGACGCTTCGCGGTCTCGCTTGATGTGCCAGGCCCAGAAGTTGCCGATGCGGAAATCCTCCGCCGGGTATTTTCGCTTGGCGAGCCCGGTACGGATGTCCTGCATCACCTCGGGTAGCCGCTCGGCCGTGACGTCGCCCACCTGCACACCGTCGGCGACACGCGCGCCCATGCGCAGCATCTGCGGGCCCATCGAACACGTGATGATCCTCGGCCGCGGCGCTTTCATGTAGGCCATCTTGAAGGGTTGTCTGACACTGAACACGACGCCCTCGTAGCCCCAGTGGAATTCGCCCGACGCCATCCGCCAGATGATCTCGGCCGCTTCGCGCACGCCGCGCACGATGCGCAGTTTCTTGAAGTCGAGGCTCTCGCCCCGGGCGTGATCGGTTGTGGCCAGGGCCATTGCCCCGCCGCCGCCGAGCCCGATGACGGCGCGGCCACCGCTGAGTTCGTTCAGGCTGATGATCGAGTAGGCGATGCGCACCGGGTGCATCTCGTAGGGGCTGAGTGCCAGCACCCCGAGCTTGATCCGGCTGGTGGCGACCGCCGCCTGCGACAGCCCGATGAACGGGTCCCAGCCGTTGGGCAGGTTGGAGTGCCAAAGCGTCCGCACGCCGGCCCTCTCCGCCTCGAGGGCGAATTCGGCGACCTGCCGCGGGTGCATCTCGCAGCCGACGATGATCTCGATGTCCATGGTCCTCCACGCGGTTTCGGCGTTCCCACGGATGACCGACAATCTATCAACAGGCGGCGAGTTTGTCCTGCACGGCCGCCGTCAACGGAAAGGGGGACATTCCC
>CAZFWB010000081.1:6394-13409 GCA_964522655.1 uncultured Chromatiaceae bacterium
AGGGCGAAACCGGGAATGTCCCCAATTCCGTCCGTTTAGCGCTCGTCGAGTTCGAGCAGCGCGAGGCGGGCCTCGCGCAGGTGCGGGCGGTCGTCGCCCGGCATGTTCTCCGCCTCAGCCTGGGAGAGCAGTTCGGCATCCCGGGCCCAGGACTCGAGGATGCGGCGCTTTTCCGCGCGGGTGAGCCCTGCCGTGCGCACGACGTCCGCGGGCCGCGCGAAGAACTTCGTGGGATTCAGGACCGCCGCTTCGACATCGATGCGCGACTCGCGTGATGACATGGCGATGTACTCCCGCCGGTGGCGGTCAGTTGTAGCGTTGTCGCGCGTCCTTGAACGACGCGGCCAGCGTTTCCCAGGCCCGGTCCAGTCCGCGACTGATGTCGTGGAAGGAATCCCCGGTCGCGTCTTTCAGGCGCTCGACCTCGGCTGCGGCCCGCGCTTTCTTCGCTTTCAGATCAGCAACCATGGCGCGAAACTCCTCGCGCTTCTCCTCGTTGACACGGCTGGCCTTGTGCTCGAGCGCGTCGATGTCGGTGTTCCACTGGTCCAGCTTCTTTTTCATGGCGTCCACGGTCTGTTGTCGGTCCATCTCGGCTCCTTTCTGTTGCTGCTCTGCACAGTAATGACGGCGTTGCCAACCCTTCCGGATTGCGGGCCGCAATAAAGTCGACAACGCGCTGCGCCATTCGTTGCAATGGCGGGCAAACCGGTCCACTGAACGGACAGGGAACCGCGAAAAGGGGACATTCCCGGTTTCGCCACACTCTGCACGGCCAGGACGAAGCGCGAAGTGACGAAACCGGGAATGTCCCCTTTTACCCGCCGGCGACGGCGCCGACCACCAGGAACGGTTCGCGGCCGCTGGCGACTTTGGCGGGCAGCGGCTCGTCGGGATGTTCGTTCGAGAGATCGCGGCCGCAGGCGAAAAAGCGGATGTAGGCGCGGCGGCGATGCGTGCTGTGGTCGCGCGTGGTTCCGCGCAGCATCGGGTAACGCGCCTCGAGCGCGTCGAGCACGGCGCGCTGCGTGGGAACGCCCGCGACGGCGAGTTCGACCTCGCCCTCGATGCGGGCCAGTACGCGCAGCGGCGCGGGCAGAACCACCCGGATCACGGCAGAGTCTGCACCTCCACGGAGAGCACCGCCGGCAGGTCGCGGACGATCGGCTTCCAGGAGTCGCCGGCATCGGCCGAGGCGTACACCTGCCCGCCCGTGGTGCCGAAGTACACGCCGCTCGGCTCGAGCGAGTCCACCGCCATGGCATCGCGCAGCACGTTGACGTAGCAGTTGCGCTGCGGGAGGCCTTTCGTCAATGGCTCCCATTCGTGGCCACCACTGCGGCTTCGATACACGCGCAGCCTGCCACTCGGCGGAAAGTGCTCGGCATCGCTCTTGATCGGGATGACGTAGATCGTCTCCGGCTCGTGCGGGTGCACGTCGATCGGGTAGCCGAAGTCGCTCGGCAGGTCCCCGCTCACTTCGTGCCAGGACTCGCCGCCGTCGTCGCTGCGCATCACGTCCCAGTGCTTCTGCATGAAGAGCACGTCCGGTCGCGACGCGTGCCGCGCGATGCGATGCACGCAGTGGCCGACCTCGGCGGTCGGGTCGGGGATCTGCTCGGAACGCAGCCCCTTGTTCACCGGCCGCCAGGTTGCGCCGCCGTCGTCGGTGCGGAAGGTGCCCGCGGCCGAAATTGCGACATACATGCGCGAGGACTGCGCGGGATCGAGCAGGATCGTGTGCAGGCACATGCCGCCGGCGCCGGGCATCCAGCCGGTCCCCGAGGGGTGCGTGCGCAGCCCCGCGATCTCCTGCCACGACTTGCCGCCGTCGGTGGAGCGGAACAGGGCCGCATCCTCGACGCCGGCATAGACGGTGTCGGGATCGGAGGCGCAGGGCTCGAGGTGCCACACGCGCTTGAACTCCCAGGGCCGGGTAGTGCCGTCGTAATAAAGGTGCGTGCCGGGCTCGCCGTCGTAGGCGAACTGGTTGCCGACTGTTTCCCAGCGCCTGCCGCCGTCGTCCGAGCGCTGCATCACCTGGCCGAACCAGCTGCTCGACTGCGAGGCGTAGATGCGGTCGCTCGCCGCGGGCGAGGCCTTGAGGTGATAGACCTCCCAGCCGCCGAAATGCGGGCCCGCGACCTTCCAGCGCTGGCGCTTGCCGTCGGCCGTGAGAATGAAGGCGCCCTTGCGCGTGCCGACCAGCACCCGGATCGTGCTCATGGATCTTCCCCCGTCAGGTCCGTCCGCGCCTAGTATAGTCGGCTTGATCTTGCGGAGACCCCGTGGCTGATGACCGCCCTATCGAACGACGAAATACTGCGCTACAGCCGCCACCTCGTCATGCCCGAGGTGACGCTGGCGGGCCAGCAGCGGCTGAAAGCGGCGCGGGTGCTCTGCGTGGGCGCCGGCGGGCTCGGCTCGCCGCTCGCGCTGTATCTCGCCGCGGCCGGCGTGGGCACGATCGGGCTGGTGGAGTTCGACAAGGTCGATCTCACCAACATCCAGCGGCAGATCCTTTACTCGACCGCCGACGTCGGCCGCCCGAAGCTCGAGGCCGCGTGCGAGCGACTCGCCGCGCTCAATCCTGAGGTGCGGCTCATCGCGCACCCGGTGCGCCTGTCGGGCGAGAACGTCATGCAGATCATCCGCGACTACGACGTGGTGGCCGACGGCACCGACAACTTCCCCGCCCGCTACCTCGTCAACGACGGCTGCGTGTTCTCCGGCAAACCCAACGTCTACGCGAGCATCTACCGCTTCGAGGGCCAGGTGAGCGTCTTCGACGCGCGCCGCGGCCCCTGCTACCGCTGCCTCTTCCCGGAGCCGCCGCCGCCGGGGCTGGTGCCATCCTGCGCCGACGGCGGCGTGCTCGGGGTGCTGCCCGGTATCATCGGCTCGCTGCAGGCGCTCGAGGTGATCAAGCTCATTCTGGGCATCGGCGAGACGCTGGTCGGCCGGCTGCTGCTGTTCGACGCGCTGTCGTTCGCGTACCGGGAGCTGAAAGTCGCGAAAGACCCGGGCTGCGCGGTATGCGGCGACGCGCCGACGATCCGCGCGCCCGTCGACTACGACGCCTTCTGCGGGCTGCCGGCGTCGCACACCGCCGCACTCCCGGTGATCGGCGTCGAGGAGGTGGCCGCGCGGCAGCGGGCTGGGGAGTCCGTGGAGATTCTCGACGTGCGCGAACCCCACGAGCTCGACATCGCCCGCATTCCCGGCGCAACGGCGCTGCCGCTCAGCGAGTTACCGGCGCGCCTGCACGAACTCGATTCGGCGCGCAGCTACGTCATCTCCTGCCACGGCGGACTGCGCAGCATCGAGGCCTATTACCTGCTGCACAAGGCGGGGTTCCGGCGCCTGCGGGTGCTCGATGGCGGGGTCGATGCCTGGGCAGAGAAAATCGACCCGTCGATGGCACGGTACTGAACGGAGGTTGGCGTGGCGTTGAGCGTCTGGACCAATAGGCCGCTGCTTGCGACCGGGAGGGCGGCCTGGGCCGTTCAACTCGGCGCCGGCGCCCTGGCAGCACTGGCTCTGGCGAGCGGAGCGGCTTTCGCGCAGGGCTTCGACCCGAGCAAGGTGAACTGGGAGGCGCTCAGCAAGATCCCGATGAAGGATCTGTTCATCAAGCAGTTCAACGAGCAGTGCGCCTCCTGTCACGGCGAGGACCTGCGCGGCACGCCGCTCGGCACGCCGCTGGTGGGCGCCGGGCTGCGTTTCGGCGATTCGGTGCCTGAGATCGCCGCGAGCATCGCCCGGGGGTCTCCCGACAAGGGCATGCCGGCCTGGTCGGAGACGCTGAAACCCGAGCAGATCTGGAATCTCGCGCTGTACGTGGCCGAGCAACGCCAGGGCACCACGATCCTCGACAAGCGCGCCGGCATCGAACTGAAGATTCCCGCGGGCAAGATCCGCACCGAGCGGCATGCCTTTCGCATCGAGACCGTCGCCGAGGGTCTCGACCCGATGCCGTTCTCGATCGCGCCGCTGCGTGACGGCCGCATACTGCTCGCCGAGCGCATGCGGGGCCTGAGCATCATCTCGCGCCGGGGCGTGAAATCGGCGCCGGTCCGCGGCACCCCGCCGGTCTACGACGATTCCACGGAGTTTCTCGGCCAGGTCGTGGGCCTCGGCTGGATGCTCGATGTCGCCGTTCATCCCCAGTTCGAGAAGAACGGCTGGGTCTACATCCATCACACCGATCGCTGCAGCGACTGCAACGACATGAGCCGCAAGACGAAGCGCCCGGTGTCGATGAACCGCCTGATCCGCGGGCGCATCCGCGACGGCGAGTGGGTGGACGAGCAGGTGCTCTGGCAGGCCGACATCAGCACCTATACCGACACCACCGATCTCGCCGCGGGCGGGCGCATCGCCTTCGACGACAGCGGCCACGTTTATTTCAGCGTCGGCATGAAGGGGCCGCTGGAGTTCATCGGGATCCAGGACCTCGGCCAGCCCTACGGCAAGATCCACCGCCTGCACGACGACGGGCGCGTCCCCGCCGACAACCCGTTCGTCAACACGCCCGGTGCGCTGCCGTCCATCTGGACCTACGGGCACCGCAGCGTGCAGGGGCTGGAGTTCAATCCCCGCACCCGCGAGATCTGGAACACCGAGATGGGACCGCGCGGCGGCGACGAGCTGAACCGCCTGCTGCCCGGGCGCAACTACGGCTGGCCATTGTTCACCAGCGGCGTGAACTACGACGGGCGGCCGGTGGACGTGAGCCGCGCTCTCGGCATCACGCTGGAGGCGAAGGACGTGGAATTTCCCGTGCTCGACCTGACCCCATCACCGGCGCTGTCGAGTTTCGTCTTCTACCGCGGCGCGGAATTCCCGCGCTGGAAAGACGACATCATCCTCGGCACGCTGCGGGCCACCGACCTGCTGCGGCTGGAAATCGCCGACAACAAGGTCGTCCACCAGGAGGTTCTGCTGAGGGACCTCGCGCGCTTCCGCGACATCGAAGTCGGGCCGCGCGGCGAGCTCTACGTGCTGCTGGAGAATGCCGCCGGGTCGCGCATCGTCCGTCTGACCCGCTAGGGTAGGCGGATCGGTTCACCCTTTCGGCCAGGTCGTCGCGGCTTGCGCCGCTCCTACAGCGTTTCGTTCAGCGCTGCGGCGGGCAACACTCTGTAAAAGCGACGCCAGTCGCGACCCGCGACCTGACGCGCTATGCGGCGCTCGCGCCCTGTTCGTTGCTGCCGACCATGCGCTGCCCGCTTACCCGCACATCAGCGAGAAACTTTTTTAAGTCGCTCTTCGCCGAGAAACAGCGGCCGCAGTGCGCCGAAGGCTTCGCGCAGAAAGGCGTAAACGGTGGCGACACGGGCCACGTCACGCAGCTCGCGGTGCGTCAGGATCCAGTATTCGTAATCGACTTCGCGGATCACGGGGCTCAGCCGCACCAGCCCGTCGATGCCATCGGCGGTGAAACAGGAGAGGATCCCTACGCCCACGCCGGCTCGTACCGCGTGTGCCATCGCGACGAAGGAGTTGCAGCGGAGCACGATCCGCTGTTCGTGACCGTGCTCGCGCAGCCACTTGGTGAAGCGGTACTCCACGGGGTCGTCGTCGGGCGCCACCCAGGGCGCCGCCGAGAAGTCCGGCGTGCCGCGCCGGCCGCGGGGCGCGAACCGCCGGGCGCCGTAGATTGCGTAGCGCACCGGCGTCAGGCGATGCCCGATGAGCATCTCCGGCGGCGACACGGTGTGCCGGATCGCGATATCGGCATCGCGCTTGGTGAGGTTGAGCGGCGCGTGCGAGATCATCACCTCGACGTTGAGCCGGGGATGAGCCTTGCGCAGCCCGGCGAGCATGACCGGCAAAGCGGCGACCGCGATGGTGTCGGTAGTGGTGAGGCGCACCGTGCCCTGCACCTCCCGATCCTGCCGCCAGATGCGCCGTTCGATGGCATTGATCTGGTCCTCGACCTGTTCGGCCTGCCCGACGATCCCGGCTGCGACCGGCGTCGCGACATAGCCCTGGCGCTTGCGGTCGAACAGCCGCACGCCGAGCCCTTTCTCGATCTGCTCGACCCGGCGGAAGACGGTGACGTGACTGACGCCGAGCGCGCGCGCCGCGCCGGCCAGCGTGCCCGCCCGGTGCACCGCGAGGACGTAGCGAAGATCATCCCACTCCATCGCTGTACAAAAATGAAAAGCCGGCTTTCAGGCCTGTCTATACCGGAAGCCCGGCCGGCCTGTCTAGCATCATCCCCATCGCGTGGTTCGCGATTCCGGCTCGCAGGCCGATACGGGGGAGTAGCCACGCGCGAGATCCGCTTATCTGATGAGGAGGCAAGTCATGGCAAGGGCACACACACATATGCAAGGCTGGTGGAATGCGGTCCTGACGGCGACTGCCGCGACGGCTGCTCTGGTGGCCAGCCTGCCGGCCGTCGCGGCCGATTCGCGCGAAGGCGCAGCGTCGGCGGTGGTCCGCTACGGCGATCTCGATGTGACGACCGACGAAGGGTTGCGGGTGCTTTACGGGCGCCTGCGACAGGCCGCGGTGCAGGTCTGCCGGTCCGAGGAGGGCCGCGACCTGACTCGCCGGCGGGCGTCACGCGAGTGCCGCGAGGCTGCGCTCTCCGGGGCCGTTGCGCGTTTCGGCGACGCACGGCTCAGCGCGCTTCATGACCCACGTGGCGCTTCGCGGCAGGCGGTACCGCTGCGGGTGACGCTCGCCCGTTAGCCACGTCTGGCGTTTGGGTCCGCAGCGCGACACGCTCGCGCTGCGGATTTTTTTTGCGCCCGGATCCACGCTGCGACGGCTCCGGCGCATCGCCTCTCGCAGCCTGCGCGGGAAAATGGGGACATTCCTGATTTCAGGTCCGGCTTCGTATCACCACCCGACGGGGCCAGGACCGGAAAACCAGGAATGTCCCCTTGCCCGGCGGGTCTCATCCGACCGAATATCGGCACGACAGAGCACGGATGTTGAAGCTGAAAGGCGAGACCTGATGAGCAGGTATGCGGCATGGCAGGAGTCGGACCGGTTGCGC
>CAZFWB010000082.1:0-13122 GCA_964522655.1 uncultured Chromatiaceae bacterium
TGTCTCGAGGAGAACGCGCGCGCCGCGGCTGTCTCGCTCACGCCGGAACAGCTTGCCGAGATCGCCCGGACACTGCCAGAGAGTCTCGTTGCCGGTGAGCGCTACCCGGCCAGCATGCTCGGCGCACTCGATGGCTGAACGGGACCGGCGATGGTTGATCGCAACGGCAGCGCTCGCGCTCGGCGGCTGTGCGCTGTTCCAGCCGGAGCCGATCGAGCCACCCGCAATCAGCCTGGAGTCGCTGGATCTTGACGCGTTCGGCCTGAACAGGCAGGTCTTTCGCGCGCGTCTGCGCTTGTTCAACCCAAACACCAGGCCTCTGCAGGTCGAGCACGGCGAGGTGGAACTGGAACTGGCCGGTGTCCGGGCGGCGAAGGGACGGACGATCGCGCCGTTCGTGGTCGCGCCCGGCGCCGAACAGCAGGTCGAGATCCGTGTGAGCATGAACCTGCTGCGTGACGCGCCAGCCCTGTTTCACGCGCTCTCGCGCGGCGACCAGGGCGGTGCTCTCGACTATCGGCTGACCGGCCACGTGTATGTGGCACGCCGGGGCCCGGATCGCATGCCGATCCAGGCGGACGGCCGCCTCCGGCTGCCGGTCGCCGGTGTCGGCAGTGCGACTGGTCCGCGCTTATAATCGGGCGGGCCACCCCGGCAAGACAACGATCACAGAGGTCTGGAGGTCTCGATTCACATGAACCAGCAGCTACCACTTCGCGAACGCGTCGCCAACGAGCGACGGCGCCTGAAGTCCGTCCGCGAGGCACTCTCCACCGCGCTCACCGAGGGCGCCGGTGGCGATGCCGGCTATGTGCCGTTTTACATCGCGGCGGCCGATTACATGGAAGCGGCAATGCATCGGCTGCACATCCAGGACGTGCGGATGGGCGACATGATCCGCAGCAAGCTCGGCGCCGTCGACGCGGGCGCGAAAAAGGCCCTCGCCGAACTCGACGAGCGGCTCGGCGGGAATCAGCGCCACCTCAACGCGTTTCTGGCGGCGCGCGATGCCCTCAAGCAGCAGGGCGCTGCCGCCCTGGAGCGCTTCGAGAAAGTGAGCCGTGATTACACCGGTTTCATCACGGCCAACATGGGCCATCATGGCGCCACGACGGAGCTGGCACAGAAACTTTTCTCGCTCGATGACTGGGCTTATATGGCGGGCATCACGGACGAAGAAACCCGCAACGAGGAGAAGCTCTACCAGCGCGTATTCGCGGCGGTGCCCAAGAGCCTGAGGTTGCCCGCGCACGGCTGAGCGCTTCTGTCGTCCCGCGATGACGGGCGGGAGCACGCCGGGTGAGACTCAGACCACCCGGATGACCGCGGCGAAGGAATGTGACTGCCCGGGGGCGGCCGCCTCGGCGTTATAGCGGGTTACCCATTCCCCGAAGGCCTCGGCAGGCATCGGTCGGCCGATAAAGAAACCCTGTGCGCTCTCGCAGCCGTGTTCAGCCAGCCAGCGCAATGCCGGCTCCGATTCGACGCCCTCGGCGACGACCTCGAGGCCGAGATCGTGCGCCAGATCGACTGCCACCCTGACGATGGCCGAATCGGCCCGGTCGCGCGGCAGCCCCATGACGAAGGAGCGGTCTATCTTGAGCTCGTCGACCGGCAGGTTCTTGAGCTGCGACAGCGACGAGTAACCGGTACCGAAATCGTCGATCGATATCCGCACCCCGAGGTCGCGCAGACACTGCAGCACCAGCGTCGCGCGGGCGAAGTCGCGGACCAGGGCTTCCTCGGTCACCTCCAGGGTCAGGTGCCGTGCCGCGAGGTCGTGATCGCGAAGCAGTTCCAGGATGAATAACGGCAGATCCTGGTCCAGCAGGTCGCGGCTGGAGAGGTTCACGGATACCGAGAGGTCGAGTCCTTCCTCGACCCACAGGCGGCACTCCCGCACGGCGGCACTCAGGGCCCAGCGGGTAATGAGTGAGATGTTGCCGAACTGCTCGGCGATGCCGATGAACTCCCCCGGCGGAAGCCAGCCGTACGTCGGATGGTCCCAGCGAACCAGCGCCTCGGCGCCACGGACCCGACCGTCTCCCAGCGATATCTTCGGCTGCAGATAGAGCCGCAGCTCGTCGTGACGCACCGCCCGGCGCAGGTCCCCGAGTATGGCGAGCTGGCGCACGCGGCGTTCCTCGCGTCCATCCTGGTAGACGTGAATTCCCTGTTGCGCGCTGCGTGCGTCGTCCTTCGCTACGGTTGCCCGCAACAGCAGTTGCAGCGCTTCACGCGCATGTTCCGGCCAGCACGCCATGCCGACGACGACATTGAGACTGATATTTACATCCTGCACGCAGAGTTCCGGCCCGAGCAGTCGTAGCACGTCCTCGGCGAGTTCCCGTGCGCTCTCCATTCCCATCCCGTCGAGGATGATGACGAACTGGTCACCCTCGAGCCGCGCAACCGTATGGCGGGCATCGACGCTGGCGCGCAGCCGTTCGGCCGCCTGGGCGAGCAGTGCATCGGCGATCTCGTGCCCGAGCGCCGAAGCGATATTGCCGAAACTGCCGAGGTCCACCACCAGCAGGCTCACCGGCGCCCCGGTATCCGCGGCGCGGGACACCGCCCGCTCGAGGCGCTCCAGCGCCAGCAGGCGGTTGGGCAGTCCGGTAAGGGTGTCGAACTGGGCCTGGTAGCTGATGCGATTCTCGCGCTCGGCGATGCCGCTCTGCATGGTATTAAAGGCGCTCGCCAGCATGCCGAGGTCGTCGTCGGCCGTGATCTGCACGGACTCGCTGTAGTCGCCGTTGCGGATGCGCAACGCGGCGGCCGCAAGCTGCCTCACCGGACGGGTAATTGCGCGCGCGACGACCGCGGCACCCGTAAGCCCGATGAGCAGAGCAAGTAGACCGAGCACGATGGCCGACACCCGCACGATCCGGTATGGCGCCAGCGCCTTGTCAACGGATTGCAGCAAAAGCACGCTTACGGCCGAGACGCCCCGCAGCAACGGACGTTGCACGCCGAGGAACTGCGCGTCACCGACCGTCAATTGCAGCAACTCATCTGGTCCCGACTCCCGCCACAGCAGGGCGCGTTCGATCAGATCGACTTCGTCGCGCGCAAAGGAACTGGCGACAATCCCGATGCCGGAGTCATCAGCGGCCACGATGGCGACCTTCAGCCCGGTAAGCTGCTCGATGCGTCGGACGCGCCGCTCGTCGAACGCGATGCCCATGGACAGCCATTCCCGCGCCGGTTCGCCGTTCCGAACGAGCGGGATGGTGGCCAGTTCGAACGAGCGCTGGCCAATACGGACGGTGCCTCGGGCGGACTCGGGATCGGCGACGGACTGGCGGACGATCGCAGGCATCGCCACCGGCAGCAGCGCCTGTGCGTCGGCGTCGGCGTGACCCGCCAGCACCCGGCCGTTCTCATCGAGCACTACGGCAAGATCGGCCTCGAGGCGTTGCGCCGAACGCGCCAACGCCGCGGTGACCGCCTTTGCGTCGCGTTCCACCAGCCCCTCGATGAATTCCGGTTCCGATGCAAGCAGTCGCATCGAACTGCGAAGCTGATCTGCCCGCAGCCGCAGCACTCGATCGAGCACGGCCCCCGCCTTGAGCAGGTTGCCGCGCGCGGTCTGCTGCACCTCCCGGTTGGCGGTGTACAGTACGGCGCCGATGGTACCGAACTGGGTCGTGACCACCAGCAGGGCGGCGAGCACGAGGATTTTCAGTCGCAGACTCCTCATGGAGGCAATCGGCGCACCGGTCTCCTTATGACAAGAGGTCCGTCATCGTATCCAGCAGTTACGGCGGATTACGTGCAATGCGTCACGTAGCGTGCTTCGCGTGGGGGAATTGCCGCCGGGCGCAGGATTATGACAAGCAGATACCGCGGCCGGGCGTGCGACGTCAGGCTCCGCGCAATCAGGATATGACGCAATTTGCGGTGGCCGGGGTGGCCGTGATCATCCGAAAGCGCCGTCAGATCGGGGAGGAGAAGCGATGACCAAGGTTTCGACCATGAAGCCGTTCGCCGCCGGGGACATTTTTCTCGGCTGCACTTATCTGAATCATCCGACGGACGATCATGCCGGTGAAGGGCGCATCCTGCAGTTCGATCGCAACCTTGTCCCGAAGGGCACGTTGTACACCGAGGGCACCTCGCACCTGGTCATCAGCCTGAGCTTTGCGCCGGACGGCGTGCTGTGGGCCTTCGACCCCTTCGAGCGTGTCGTGGTGCGCGTGGACCGTGACGGCAGGCAAATGCCCAACCACGACTTTGGTCAGCGCGGCTGGGGCAGCGTCGTGTTCGGGAAGGACGGGTGCATCTATCTCTGCGAGTACCTGAAAGGAAACCGGCCTTACCAGGGCGGCGAGATGCGACTCCTCGAGGGCACCGACGTGGTCGGTTACGGCCACATCCAGAAACGCCGAGCGGACCTCAGCGTGGTCACGGAGTACGATAACGAGACCGCCTCCTCACTCACCGGCTTTCATGGCGTGACGCATTCGGCCATGCATCCGTCGGGGCAGTTCATCACCTATATTACGGACCTCAGCAATCGCGTCATGCGTTTCGACGTGCAGGCAGGTCGCCAGATGCACGACCTCGTGACGTATGAGCCAGGCGAAGGGCTTGCGCGTAAGTGGACTACCGGGGTGGCATACCTCGGGGACGGCACGCTCCTACTGCTTCGCGGCAGCTTTATCGACCTGCTGGACGAATCGGGCGAGTCCCGGCGAACGATCGCGCTCGATGAATATGGCTACGCGATGATCCGCACCTGTCGCGATGAGCGTTATTGTCTGGTGACCAATATCTTCACCGGCGTGATGTCGAAGGTCGACCTCGCTGAAGGTCGCATAGTCGGCCAGATCGACACGGGTTTCGCCAAGCCCTATCGCAGCCTGGCAGGCGTGGCTGAATTCTTCGGCGGCGCGTGAGGGCGCGCGCCCGGCCTGGCTGTCCGATGCGTCGGCGCCCTGCGATTAATGGTCCATTTCCGCAATGCGGGGACCGCAGGCGGCGGGTTTGCAGCCCGCGGTTGCGGCCAGATGCTGCCATTCCGGCTGGGTTGTCCTTACGTCGCGTTGTCCGAAACAATTCGGCCGCGGCCCGCGCAGAGCGTCAATGGGCCGCGTCTACGGCCGTCGTTCCGGGCGGCCGTCCACGCGCGGACCGGTCAGGATCGGCCAATACACCCACAGGAACAGCCCGAAAGCCACAATCCAGCCGGTTGCGGCGACGTCGATGAGCGACAGATAGGCGCCGGGCCCGACCGGGCTCAGGATGCGTACCAGCACTGCGGCGTTCAGTGCTACGTAGGCTGCCACCGTCAACGGCGCAGCCGTGAGCGGCCGGCCGGTGTGGCCGAGCGCTACCCGGGAGGTGACCGCCAGCACCATGACGCCGATGCAGCCCATGGTCAGGGCATGGAGCGCGGAGGAGCGCGGCAACGGCAGGCCGAAGCTCGCCAGGGCGAGAAGCAGGAAACCGATCGGCAGCCACCCGTAGGCGATGTGCAGCACGACGAGCAATGGCTCCGATCGGGCTGCCATGCCGCGCCAGCCGCCGAGGCGCAAGGCGTGCAGCGCGGCGGTGACGAGCGACAGCCCGGCGACAACGGCGGGTGGCACGCCGGCGCCGATGGCGGCAAACGTGTCGGCGACTCCCGCTGCAGCCATAACCGGCGGCAGCGTCTTCTCGATCCACGGCCGGCCGACCGGCAGGTCGCTTATCCCCTTGAGGCGCAGCCAGTTGGCGGTGAAGCTGGGAACGATGCGGCCGGCGATCACGGTGATCAGCAGCAGCAACAGATATGCGCTCAGCAGGACGGCGACGGTGTCGGCACCGGGCCACAGCGACATGCGCCCGAGGTGGTAGAGCAGGTTCAACAGCGCGAACATCGTGATCGCCCCGGCGATGCCGAAATTTCGCCGGCTGACGCCTCCGATGATCTCCCGTGCGGCAAGCACGGCAAGCAGCACCGGGAACAGCATGTCGCACACTGCCACGGCCAGATCCGGCAGCCGTAGCCCCGCACCCATCGCCACGCGACCGACGAGCCAGGCGACCACCAGAGTGCCGAGCAACGGTCCGGAGAGCTGTGGCCGGCCTGTCCATGCAGCGACCGCCGTCATCAGGAACCCTGCCACCATGCTCAAGGCGAACCCATAAAGCATTTCGTGGGCATGCCAGAGGACCGGGTCCGGAGACGCCACTGCCCACCCCCCGCCGTGCAGCGACACCATCCAGAGCGCGAGCGCCACGACACTGAAAAGGGCCCCGCAAAGAAAAAAAGGGCGGAACGCGTAGTTCAGGATCGTCCAGGGCTGTCCGGGCATGCGCGTCGGGTTGCAGTTCGGGAGGCCGCGAATGTTACCGCGCAACGTCGGCGGGCGACATCTGCGGGTATCCGCAGTCGACGGCGCGGCCTGGCTTGCAACAGCGGCGGATTCCACTAGGCTTTGCCGCCACAGCCCCGCCCGGCGCGGGCGCCGGGAGTCTCGATGTACAAGCGGCTGGACTTCCAGATCGCCGCTCAGCCCGACGGAGTGACGTGCGGGCCGACCTGCCTGCATGGAATCTATCGCTACTTCGGCGATGACATCAGCCTCGGGGAGGTGGTCGGAGGCGTGGACATGCTCACCGAGGGCGGCGGAGGCACGCTCGACGTGTTTCTTGCCAATCACGCACTCGGTCGCGGCTACCGGGTGACGCTCTACACCTACAACCTCTACCTGTTCGACCCTACCTGGGCGCACCTGCCGGTACCGGAGCTGGTGGCGCGCCTGCAATTGCAGGCGGAAGTAAAGGAGGACTCCAAGTTGCGCACGGCCAGCGCCGGTTACATGCGATTCCTGGAACTGGGCGGCCGGCTGCGGTTCGAGGACCTGCGCCCGGCTTTGTTCCGCCGCTTCCTCGGCCGCGGAATCCCCATCATGACCGGGCTCTCGGCCACTTATCTCTACCAGGCGCGCCGCGAGATCCCCGAAACCAACTTGCCTGACGACACCCGCGGGGTGCCTGTCGGCCATTTCGTGGTGCTGTCGGGCTACGACCGCGCGACCAGGCTGGTCGACGTCGCTGACCCCTACGAATGGAATCCGCTGAGCGGGCAGCGATACTACTCGGTGGAGCTGCACCGCCTGGTCGGTGCCGTGCTCCTTGGCAGCCTCACCTATGACGCAAACCTGCTCGTGATCGAGCTGCCCCGGCGACGGCGATGGCGACGCTGATCGTAGTCGATGAGTCGCGCGACTGGCCGCTGCAGATCCCGTCTGCCGAGGTCGTCGCGGCGCGTTCCTACCTGACGGACGGCCGTTTCAGCGGAATGCGTCGCCCGCGTGTATACAATCTCTGCGAGTCTTACGCCTACCAGGCGACCGGCTACTACGTTTCCCTGCTCGCCGCCGCGCGCGGCCATCGTCCTCTGCCCGACGTCCTCACCATGCAGGACATCAAGTCCCCGGCGCTCATTCGCCCGACCGAAGAGCTGGAGGAGCTCATGCAGAGAGCCCTGCAGGGACACAATGAAGAACGCTTCGAGCTGAGCGTCTATTTTGGCCACCACCCGGAGCCGCGTTTCCAGCGCCTGGCGCAGGCATTGTTCAACGTCTTTCCGGTGCCACTGCTGCGAGCGAGTTTCCTGCGCCGGCCGAGGTGGCGGTTGCAGGGGTTGCGGCCCATCCCGGTCGGTGACATCCCGGCGGAGCAGCGGGAATTCCTGCGCGGCGCCATCGAGCAGCACTTCGCGCGGCGCATGCCTGCCCCGAAGGCGCCGGCGGTGCGCTACGAGCTCGCCATCCTCGTGAATCCTGCCGACCGCTCACCGCCCTCCGACCCGCCTGCCATTCGCCGTTTCGAACGGGCGGCCGAGGCGCATGGTTTTGAGGTCGAGGTGATCGGGCCGGACGATTTCGGGCGCCTGGCTGAGTTCGACGCGCTGTTCATTCGCGAGACAACCCGGGTCAACCATCATACCTACCGGTTCGCGAGCCGCGCCCGCAATGAGGGGCTGATCGTAATCGACGACCCGGATTCGATCGTGCGCTGCGCCAACAAGGTGTATCTGGCCGAGCTGATGACGCGGCTCGGTATCCCTACGCCGAAGACGCTCATCGTCCACCGCAACAACATCGATCGTGTGGAGGCGGAACTCGGCCTGCCGTGCGTGCTGAAGCAGCCCGACAGCAGCTTTTCCCAGGGCGTGGTGAAGGTGCAGGACCCGGCCGCTCTGCGTGTTGCGCTGCGACAGCTGTTAGAGCGCAGTGACCTCGTGGTGGCGCAGGAGTACCTGCCTACGCCGTTTGACTGGCGGGTCGGAGTCCTGGACCGCAAGCCGCTGTACGTCTGCCGCTATTACATGGCCCGCAACCACTGGCAGATCTACAAGCAGCAGGCCGGCGGCAGGCTTACCGGCGGCCGCTGGGAGACGCTGCGGGTGGACGAGGCTCCGCCGGCGGTAGTCGATCTCGGCGTGCGGGCTGCAGACGCGATCGGCGACGGATTCTACGGCGTTGACATCAAGGAGGCGGCCGGCCGATGCCTCGTGATGGAGGTCAACGATAACCCGAGTGTGGAGCGCAGCGTGGAGGACCAGGTGCTCGGCGATGCGCTTTACGAAGCGGTGATGCGGGTGTTCCGGACGCGGCTCGAGCTGGCGCGCGTCAGCGGCAACGGCCGCTAGCGGACTGACATCGTCGTGCTGCGGCTTTTCGAGGCGTTCGGCATCGAGCTCGAGTACATGCTCGTGGACGCGGCAACGCTTTGCGTGGCGCCACAGGCCGACTGGCTGCTAGCCGAGGCGGCAGGGATGATCACCGGGGATTACGCGAGCGGTCCTCTCGCCTGGAACAACGAGCTGGCCTTGCACGTGATCGAGTTCAAGGTGGCGAACCCCAGTCCGACGCTGCACGGAGTGGCGGCGCTTTTCCAGGCGGACATCGGCAAGGCGAACGCCCTGCTCGCGCGCCGCGGCCTGCGCCTGATGCCTGCCGGCATGCATCCCTGGATGGACCCGATCAGGGAGCTGCGCCTCTGGCCGCATGAGAATCACGAGGTGTACGAGGCCTTTGACCGGATTTTCTCCTGCAAGGGCCACGGCTGGGCGAACCTGCAGAGCATGCACCTCAACCTGCCGTTTGCCGACGAGGCCGAATTCGCCCGACTGCACGCGGCAATCCGCTTCCTGTTGCCACTGTTGCCCGGTCTGACGGCGAGCTCGCCGGTGATGGATGGGGTGCTTACCGGATGCGCCGACAATCGGTTGTTGGTTTATGAATCGAACTGCAGGCGCATCCCGTCCGTGACCGGGTCGGTCGTACCCGAGGCCGTGTCTGGAATCGATGAGTACCGAAAGCAGGTGCTCGAACGGATCCGCGTGGATCTTGCCGTCCACGACCCCACAGGCGTGCTTGCCGCGGAATGGGTCAATGCGCGCGGGGCAATCCCGCGCTTCGAGCGGATGGCGATGGAGATTCGCGTCCTCGACGTGCAGGAGTGCCCGTCGATGGACCTCGCCTTCGCCAGCCTGATCGTGGCAACGCTGCGGTCCCTGTGTGCTGAGACATGGGCGGATGTCACCACACTGGGCGAGTGGCGCACGGAGGACCTCTCGCGCTTTTTTCGCGCTGCGGCCAGGGGCGCCGAGACCACCGAGGTGAACGACGGGCGGTACCTGGCCGCCCTCGGCTGTCGCGAAAGCCACGCGCGGGTTGGCGGGGTATGGGGCCAGCTGGCAGAACGCGCCGCTGCCGCCGGCGAACTCGATGCTGCCGAAGAGCGCTCGATCGAGCTCTACCTGCGTCACGGCACGCTCGCGACCCGCATCAGGGCCGCGCTGCCGGCCGACCCCGCCCGCGCGGATCTGCAGCGGGTATATGGCGAGCTGTGCGCGTGCATGGCCGACGGCTGCCCATTCGCGCCCGGGGCGGCCCGCTGAGGAGGTGACTCGGGGCGTGCGCCGGGCGGCGGCTCAGGCGATCCTGCGCGAGGCTTTCAATCGGTGGCGCAACTCGTGCGCGGGCGCCCGGCCGTCGCCGCTGGCCTGGTACCAGACGCTGAACTCGCGATCTGCAATTCGCCACTCCATGAGCGGATCGTCGCTGGCGATCTGGAACGCGTCGAATCCGACACGCTGCATGTAGTGGAGCTGTTCCAGCAGCACATCGCCCACGGCTCGCAGTTCGCCGCGGAAGCCCCAGCGCTCGCGAAGCAATCGCGCGTAACTGTAGGGACGCCCGTCCCGGAACACCGGGAACTCCAGCTCGATCAATGCGAAGCAGTCGAGATCGTCGGCGATCACCTCCGGGTGCTCGTCGCTGCGCAGCCGAATAGCGAGCGGGTCGCGGCGGGCGCGCAGCGGGCGGATGTTCTCCAGCCACTGGCCGAGCCCGACGATGATGGCACCCGTCGCCGGGATGACGTCGGCACCGCTGACGTCGGTGAACACGTCGTCGACTATCTTGCCGTTACGGATCAGGGTCATTACGCGGTCTCCGCTTCGGCAGCCGTCCTGGCCTGTCGCCGGGTTGGCGGCGCTTCGGGGCCGTAGGCAGCCTCTCTGAACGGCTCGGTGCCGACGCGCCGGTGTGTTTCGAGGAAGCGTTCGCCGTCGTTGCGCAGAGCGAGGTAGCGCTCCACGATGCGCTCGATGACGATCGGCACTTCCTCGGCTGAAACGGCAGGACCGAGCCGTTCGCCGAGGCTGGCGTTCTGGTCCGATGCGCCGCCGAGCGTGAGCTGATAGAACTCCCGGCCGTTCTTCTCCACGCCGAGGATGCCGATATTGCCGACGTGATGGTGTCCGCAGGCGTTCATGCAGCCGGACACGTTGATGGTCAGATTGCCGATCGCCGCAATGCGATCCACATCTGCGAAGCGGTTGCCTATGGACTGCGCCACGCTGATGGAGCGGGCGTTGGCGAGCGAGCAGTAGTCGAGACCGGGGCAGCTGACCATGTCGGTGATAAGGCCGACGTTCGGCGATGCGAGGCCGAGGGCGTCGAGCTGACGCCACAGTGCGAACAAATCGGTCTGACGCACGTCCACCAATACCAGGTTCTGCCGGTGCGAGACGCGTACCTCGCCGAAGCTGCAGCGATCGGCAAGATCGGCCACAGCCTCCATCTGCGCGGAGGTCGCGTCGCCCGGGACCCGGCCCGGCGCCTTCAGCGGTATGTTGACGATTGCATAGCCGGGAACCTTGTGCTCGACGATGTTCGTTCGCAACCAGCGCGCGAAGGCGGGATTGCTCTCGCCGATCCTCGCCAGCTCCACGGACCAGTCGGGGAGCCGTTCCCAGTCGGGCGGAGCGAAGTAGGCGTGAATGCGCGCGACCTCGGCCGCCGGCACCTGGGGCAGCGGGCTGGCCCTGATCTGCTGCCACTCCTGCTCCACGAGATCCCGGAACCGCCCGATGCCCAGGGCGTTGACCTGGATCTTGATGCGCGCCTTGTGGATGTTGTCGCGGCGCCCGCCCAGGTTGTACACGCGCAGGATCGCCTCGAGATACGGCAGCAGGTCGTCGGCCGGCAGGAACTCTCGCAGCGCCTTGCCAATGACCGGCGTACGGCCAAGTCCACCGCCCACGAACACCTCGAAACCGGGCTCGCCGCGCCCGTTGCGGTGCAGGTGCAGTCCGATGTCGTGGACGCGTATCGCCGCACGGTCGTTCGGCGAAGCAGTGACCGCGATCTTGAATTTTCGCGGCAGGTAGGAAAACTCCGGGTGCAGGACCGACCACTGCCGGATGATCTCGCACCACGGGCGCGGGTCGGCGACTTCCTCGCGAATGCGGCCGGCATACTGGTCCGAGGTGATATTGCGCACGCAGTTGCCGGAGGACTGGATGGTGTTCATCTCGACCCCGGCGAGCTCGGTCAGCAGGTCGGGGACGGTCTCGAGGCGAATCCAGTTCAGCTGCAGGTTCTGCCGGGTGGTGAAGTGGCCGAAACCGCGGTCATAGCGGCGCGCCAGTTCGGCGAGTTTGCGCAGCTGGCGCGAGGTTAATGTGCCGTAGGGCACATTGATACGCAGCATGTAGGCGTGCAGCTGCAGGTACAAGCCGTTCATCAGCCGCAGAGGCCGGAACTGCTCTTCGCCGAGTTCGCCGGCCAGCCGGCGAGCTGTCTGCCGGCGGAACTGCGCGATGCGTTCGGCGACCAGCGCATGATCGAATTCGTCGTAGCGGTACATCTGGGTCAGGCGGTGGCGCGGGTCTCGACGGTGGGTCCGAAGGCGCGGATCGCCTCGCGCCAGGCGCGTGGCGTGCGCCGTCCGTCACGCTCCACGATCTCGATGAGATAGGGGTTGATGACCACGTTTTCGGCAGCGGCGCGTTCGGCAGCTCGAAGGAGTTCCGCGGCGGCGTTGCCGCTACGGGCCAGCGCTCCGTCGTCGATGTCCTCGACCCAGCCGTTGTCCGGCGCCAGAAACACGGTCAGGCCGTCGCGCAGGCGACTGGCAATCACCATTTGTGGTTCTTCGGGCATCGGCATGGCGGCTCGCGGCAGTGCAGCCCGTGGCCCGGACTGCAGGAAGCATCGGTCGAAGTCAGCTTAGCGGCACCTCCTGACCAGGGTTAGACGACCTTTTTAGATGGTTATGAGAAAAAATTTTTTCCCGTGCGAGCCTGCATTTGGCCGCGTTTCCGTGGTGCCGCTCAGCTCGTTTTGCTCGCGCGTCACGCCGCTTATGTCGCCGGGATGCCGCATCCGGCGCATCCGGCAAGGGGGCAAGCAGGAAGGAGGTTACAATTTGCCCGTCATGAACGGATGGGGTGGAAGTCGATGTGGCATGAACTGGCGCGGCCGGCGGGCCGGGTTGCATCTTTGCTGATGATCGCCGGCGCGGTGATGCCGGCGTGGGGCGATTCCGGGGCCGTCGCGGACGAGCGGCTGTTGCGGCTTTCCGGGGCGGATCAGGCGCTGGCGCGCTCCATGACGGCGTTCATCGAGCGCATGGAGGAGAAGAATTTCGCCAGAATCACGGCGCTCAATGGCGCGGCGGCGTTCGAGACGCTGGCACGGGAAACGGAGGATACGGACTACCTGGTGCGCGTCACCCGCGGCGACGTCGTCGAGAAGGCCGGTTCGATGATCGCGGTCGGGAAGAAAGCGCAGCGGGGCGGCCGCACCCCGGCCGAAATAGTCTGGAGCCGTT
>CAZFWB010000083.1:0-13038 GCA_964522655.1 uncultured Chromatiaceae bacterium
TATAAAGCGCGCGCCTTGCAGGCAATGAAATCCACACATGTGCCGGCACGTACGGCCGGGTGCCCGATCCCTTCGCGACCGGGTTGCCGTCACGGGGCACATGGAGGCCAAACCCGAAAGGAGATCTCGTGGCAGAAATCAGCATGCGCCAGATGCTGGAGGCCGGTGTTCATTTCGGACACCAGACCCGGTACTGGAACCCGAAGATGGCGCCATTCATTTTCGGCGCCCGTAACAACATTCACATAATCAATCTGGAACACACCGTACCGTTGTTCCAGAAGGCCTGTGGCTTCGTCCGGAATGTGGCCGCCGATGGCGGAATCATTCTGTTCGTCGGGACGAAGCGTTCGGCCAGGGACTCGGTGAGGGCCCATGCCGAGCGCTGCGGTATGCCCTACGTCAGCCATCGATGGCTCGGTGGAATGTTGACCAACTTCAAGACCATCAAGCAGTCCATCAAGCGGCTCGAAGAGCTGCAGGCCATGCAGGCGGACGGCTCCATCGAGCGCCTGACCACGAAGGAAGTCCTCAACCTGAAGCGCGAGCAGGCCAAACTCGAGCGCAGCCTGGGCGGCATCAAGAGCCTCGGCGCGTTGCCAGACGCGGTTTTCGTGATCGACGTTGGTCACGAGAAAATCGCAGTTCACGAGGCGCGGATCCTCGGCATACCGGTTGTCGGGGTGGTGGATACCAACTGTTCGCCGGATGAAGTCGATTACGTCATACCCGGCAACGACGATGCGATGAAGGCGGCCGAGCTTTACATGCTGGCCGTCGCCGACGTCGTGATCGAAGGACGTGCCTCGGTTCCCGCGCTGCCTGCCGGCGAAGACGAGTTCGTCGAACTCGACGCTGAGGGGCGGCCCAAGGTCCAGCCAGGCGCAAAACGCGCGCCGTCCGCCCGCAAGACCGGCCGGACGGCGAAGTCTGCCGCGGGCGCCAGGCCGGCACGCCGTACACGCTCCCGCGCAGCGGTTCCGGCAGCGTCGCCGGCGACAGAGAGCGAAAGCGCGACAGAAGCGGCCGCCGCCGGGGACGAGGGCGCTGAGGAAGCCGGGTCAGAGTCCCAGCAGGCGAACTGATCGCCGGCAACGGGTTAGGGCCGCCAATACGGGAGTGAGGAATCAATGAGCATATCCGCAAGCGTCGTCAAGGAGCTTCGTGAACGCACGGGCGCCGGCATGATGGAATGCAAGAGCGCACTGGTGGATGCCAACGGCGACATCGAGACGGCCCTTGAGATTCTTCGCAAGCGGGGGCAGGCCAAGGCCGACAAGAAAGCGGGAAGGGTGGCCGCCGAGGGGCGAATCGAGCTTGCCCTGGCCGCCGGTGGAAAGTCCGGCGTACTCCTGGAGATCAACTGCGAGACCGACTTCGTCGCACGAGACGAGAGTTTCCTCTCCTTCGCCCGCGAGGCGGGGACGCTGGCGCTTGAGGCAAGGCCAGCTGACGTCGCCGCTTTGCTGCAGTTGCCGCGAAAATCCGGCGGGACGCTGGAGTCACTGCGACAAGAGCTCGTCGCCAAGATCGGCGAGAACATCACTGTCCGCCGGCTTGCCCTGCTGGATACGAACGATCGGCTGGGCAGCTACCTTCACGGCGCGCGTATCGGCGTCCTGGTGGATGTTGCCGGTGGTGACGACGAGCTCGCAAGGGATCTGGCGATGCACATAGCCGCCAGCCGGCCGCAATGCGTGACGGCGGATGAAGTGCCGGACGACATCGTCGCGCGGGAGCGGCGTATCCTGAGTGAGCAGGCCGCCCAGGAAAAAAAGCCGCCGGATATCGTCGCCAAGATGGTCGAGGGCCGCCTGCGCAAGTTCCTGAACGAAATCACGCTGAGCGGGCAACCCTTCGTCAAGGATCCCGATACCACCGTTGGCAAACTTCTGCAGGCGCGGGGGGCCGGTGTGCGCGGTTTCGTCCGCCTGGAGGTGGGCGAGGGCATCGAGAAAAAGGCGGGCAACTTGGCAGATGAGGTCCGCGCCCAGCTCGAGGCCCATGCGTAGGCGAGGCGCGTTCCGCGCCGTCGACGTGCCGGGCGTTGGCGCGACGGCGAGGTCCCGTCGTTCGAGGGCCTGCAGACCCCGCACCCGCGGGGTTCTTTTTTTCCGCTGCGGAGGCTCTTTGCATGGCAGGCAGTGACGAACGCGCCTTTGGCCGCATACTCCTCAAGCTGAGTGGAGAGGCGTTGCTGGGCGGCGCAGACTATGGCATTGACCCGACGGTGCTTTCGCGCATTGGCGCGGAAATGGCGGAACTCGTCAAGCTCAGAATCCAGGTCGGTGTCGTCATCGGTGGCGGCAATATTTTCCGGGGTGCCGGCCTTGCACGAGCCGGTATGGACCGGGTAACGGGCGACCATATGGGGATGCTTGCGACGGTCATCAATGCGCTCGCATTGCAGGATGCGCTGGAGCGGGCCGGGACGTATGCTCGCGTGATGTCGGCGCTGCAGATTCACGATGTCTGCGAGGACTACATCAGGCGGCGCGCCATTCGGCATCTGGAAAAGGGCCGCGTGGTGATACTGGCAGCCGGCACCGGCAACCCGTTTTTCACCACGGACACCGCGGCTGCGCTGCGCGCGATAGAAATTGGCGCGGATGTGCTCATCAAGGCCACGAAGGTCGATGGCGTCTATACGGCTGATCCGATGAAAGACCGCTCTGCATCGCGCTATGAGCGTCTTTCCTATGACAAGGTGCTAACTGACAAGCTCAACGTCATGGATGCGACGTCGGTGGTGTTGTGCCGGGATAATCGCCTGCCCATCAGGATCGTTGACCTGAATTCGCCGGGTGCGCTGGTGCGTGTTGCCGCGGGCGAGGATGTCGGTACGCTGGTCACGGCAGACTGAGGGCGGCGTTCATACGCGGGCAGGCCGGTTCGCAGGAGGTTCAGCCATGATCGCAGATCTCAAAAAGGACGCGGAACAGCGCATGGGGAAGGCTGTCGCGGCCTTCAGTCAGGGGCTCAAGAAGCTTCGCACGGGTCGGGCACACACGAGTCTGTTGGAGCACATTCAGGTCGACTATTACGGTTCACACGTGCCCCTGAACCAGACCGCCAACGTAGCCGTGGAGGATGCGCGGACACTGAGCGTTACTCCGTGGGAGCAGAAGATGGTCCCTGTCATTGAGAAAGCGATCATGAGCTCGGACCTGGGCCTGACGCCCGTGACGGCGGGCACGGTGATCCGGGTCCCGTTGCCGCCACTGACCGAGGAGCGGCGGCGCGACCTCGCAAAGCATATCAAGCACGAGGCAGAGCAGGCGCGGGTCGCGGTCCGCGCCGTGCGCCGCGATGCTCTGGCGGACCTGAAGGAGCTATTGAAGGAGAAGGAGATTACCGAAGACGACGATCGAAAGGCGCAGCAGGCCGTGCAGGAGCTGACCGACCGCTTCGTCGCCCAGATCGATCATATATCGGAAGAAAAACAGAAAGAAATCATGCAGGTATAGGTTATTACTCAGGCAGGTCCATAAATAGTGAACGTTGGCCCAAAACCCGATACGGTACCCCGCCATATCGCCATCATCATGGACGGCAATGGCCGCTGGGCGGCGCGCCACGGGAAACCGCGTCATGCCGGGCACCGGGCCGGCGTGCGCGCAGCGCGCGCCATTGCCAAGTCGTGTCTGGACGCGCACGTGGGCGTGCTGACGCTGTTCGCTTTCAGTAGCGAAAACTGGCGGCGGCCCGTCGACGAGGTAAACAGCCTGATGCGGCTGTTCGTCGAGGTGCTGCAGCGCGAGGTCGACGAGATTCTCGATCGTGGCATCCAGTTCCGCTTCATCGGCGCGCGCGATCAGTTGCCGGAAATATTGCGCAAGCGGGTGACCGATGCCGAGGCTCGGACAGCGACCAACGACCGGATGACGCTGGTCCTCGCGGTCGCCTATGGCGGAAGGTGGGACATCGTGCAGGCAGCGCGCAGGGTGGCGGCGAAGATTCGCGCGGGCGAGCTGGCGCCAGAAGAGATCGACGAGTCGGTTCTCGGCCGACACCTCGCGCTCAGCGGCCTGCCGCCGCCGGATCTGCTCATTCGGACGGGGGGCGAACGGCGCATCAGCAATTTTCTGCTATGGGACATCGCGTACACGGAATTGTTTTTCACGGATGTTCTCTGGCCGGACTTTGCTGCGGCGGATCTCGACGAAGCGCTGGCATTCTTTCGCAGCCGGCAACGCCGGTTCGGTCGTACGGGAGAGCAGCTCGAAGCAGTCGCGGAGTGACTGCCCGGGACGCGTCGGGTGGAGCGGGTGAGCAGGTACGGCCGGGAATGCCCGCCAATTCCCTAGCCCAGAGGGTCGCCACGGCCTCGGTGATCGTGGCGATTCTGTTGCCCGGCTTTCTGTTCCTGCCGAAGACGTTCGGTCTGGTGCTCATCGTGCTTTTCGTGCTCGGCGCGGCCTGGGAGTGGGCCGCATTTCTGCGAATATCGGGCAATTCAGTTCGAATCGGTTACATGGCCGTTATAGCGGCGCTGATCGCAGCGGCTCGCCTAGCTTCTCCGGAAATTGGCCAGGTCAGAACCATGGCATGGGCGAGCCTGCTGTGGTGGCTGGCGGCACTGGTCTGTATCGTGCGCTTTCCGGTTTCTCTTGGCCGGGGGACCACGTTCCTGTGTGGCATCCTCGTGCTCGTGCCGGCATATCTGTCGCTGGCCGTGCTACTCGAGACTGACGTGGGCGGGCGTCGCCTGCTGCTCATTGCGCTCGGAATCGTCTGGGCGGCAGACATTGGCGCATTTTTCACCGGGCGCCGCTTCGGGCGTGTGAAGCTGGCCCCGCGGGTGAGTCCCGGCAAGACCTGGGAGGGAGTGATCGGGGGACTGCTTTGCGCGGCAGCTGTCGCCGCGGCCGGCGCGACGCTGCTCGGCCAGTCCCCGGCTGCCGCAGTACCCATGGGGTTGAGCATCGCTGCCGTCTCGATCATCGGAGACCTGACCGTCAGCATGTTTAAACGCAACGCGGGTCTCAAGGACAGCGGCAACCTCTTTCCCGGCCATGGCGGGGTCCTGGATCGCGTCGACAGCGTGACCGCCGCCGCACCGCTGTTCCTGATTCAGGCAACCTGGCTTGGCTGGCTGGGACCCTGACAAGGCGGTGGTTGCGCCGGCTGCGCCTGCCTTGAGATCATGCGGCCGTGATCTGCAGAACTCGCCGGCGGGCGGCAGGGCGCTGTTCCGCGGCAGGGCGGAGTTCCGAAGCGCATTAGGGTTATGAGTTTTCTTATCTCGGCGGCTGCCTTCCTGGTTGCGATTGGCATCCTCGTGGCGGTCCACGAATATGGCCACTTCATCGCCGCCCGAATCGCGGGCGTGCGTGTCTTGCGTTTTTCGATCGGCTTCGGGCGGCCGCTCTGGGTGAAACGTGCAGGTGCCGATCGTACGGAGTATTGCATCTCGGCCATTCCATTCGGCGGCTATGTGAAGCTGCTCGATGAGCGTGACTGCCCGGTGTCTCCCGGCGATAGGCAACGGGCCTTCAATCGCCAGCCGGTCAGTGCCCGCATTGCGATACTTGCTGCCGGGCCGGCTCTCAATTTCGTTTTCGCCGTGCTGGCCTACTGGTGCATGTTCGTGATCGGCGTTCCGGGAGCCCGTCCGGTCATCGGCGAAGTCAGTGCCGGGTCCATTGCGGAACGGGCCGGCCTGCTGACCGAGGATGAGATCGTTCGAGTGGGAGGACGCCTCACGGCCACATGGGAAGGGGCCGTTGTAGCCATTCTGGACGAGATGCTCACGGATGGGCGCATCAGCCTCGTGGTCCGCAGCCGCACCGGGGAAGAGAGAAGCCTGATCCTCGATACGACCGGGCGCGGGTCCGCATTGACCGAGCCCGGTCAGTTGTTTCCCGGTCTTGGGATCACGCCCTGGACACCGGAACTGCCACCAGTCCTGGGAGAGGTTCTGGCCGGCGGCAGCGCGGAACGCTCTGGCCTTAAACCCGGTGATCGCATCATCAGCGCCGACGACCAGCCCGTCGAGAGCTGGCCAGCATGGGTGAAACTGGTCCGGAGCCGGCCGGGCGAGACCCTTCACGTCGTTGTGGAACGCGGGGATCGCCGGTTGCCGATTGCGTTGCAGATCGACGCGATGGATTCCGACGAGGGCCGGGTCGGCAGGATCGGGGCTGCGCCGGAGTTGCCGGAGGATCTTTTTGAGGCGGCGCGCTCGATCGAACGATACGATGTTGTTACCGCGCTGGGCCGGGCCCTCGAGAAGACCTGGCACATGGCCAGCCTCACCGTGAGAATGATGCTGCGAATGATCACGGGCGAGGTGTCAGTCAAGAACATCAGCGGCCCGATCAATATCGCGCAATACGCAGGCTATAGCGCCAGTGTTGGTATCTCTCCATTCCTGAGCTTTCTCGCGGTGGTCAGTCTGAGCCTCGGGATCCTCAATCTGCTGCCGGTCCCGATGCTTGATGGTGGGCAGATCGTCTTTCAGCTCGCCGAGGCCGCCAAGGGGTCCCCGTTGTCCGAGCGGGCCCAGTTGATTGGCCAGCAGGTGGGCATAGCGCTGCTCCTGCTTCTCATGAGCTTCGCGTTTTATAACGACATCTCGCGGTTGCTCGGCTGACCGATATGCGTGAACGCGTTTGCCTGCCAATGCACGCGCGCGTGCGCGCGTTTATCGTGGGGCTTTTGATAATGCGCTGCGCGATAGCGGTCGCACAGGAGCTACCCGCCATTCGCGACATCCGCGTAGAAGGTCTGCAACGAATTTCCGAGGGGACCGTTTTCAACTACCTGCCGCTGAATATCGGGGACCGGCCCGATCAGCGCCGTATCCAGGAGGCGTTGCGCGCGGTATATGCCACTGGCTTTTTCAGCGACGTGGAATTCCGCTGGGACGACGGGACTCTGATAATTGCGGTGGCCGAGCGGCCATCGATCGAGGATTTCACCATCACCGGCAACAAGGACATCAAAACAGAGGACCTGACCGAGTCATTGTCGCGGATAGGCCTCAAGTCAGGCCGCATATTCAATCGCTCGGTCCTCGACGAGGTCGAGCAGTCGCTGACCGACCAGTACTTCAGTCAGGGTAAATACGCCGCCCGGGTGACGACCGAAGTCGAGGATCTGCCCGACAACAAAGTCCGAATCGCGATCAAGATCACCGAGGGCGACCGGGCGCGGATTCGCCAGATCAACATCGTCGGAAACAAGAGCTTTCCTGACGAGGAGATTCTGGAGCGCTTTCAGCTCAAGATGCCGAACTGGCTGTCTTTTATCCGTCAGGACGACCGTTATTCCCGCGAGGCGCTGCAGGGCGACCTCGAGACGCTGCGTTCGTTCTACATGGACCAGGGCTTTGCGGATTTCGGCATCGAATCCACCCAGGTAGCCCTGTCGCCGGACAAGAGCAACATATTCATCACGATAAACATCAGCGAGGGTGATCGTTACAGGATTTCAGACGTAAAACTCGCCGGTGACCTCATCCTTTCCGAGGAGGAGCTCAATCCCTACGTTCTCGTCAAGCCGGGGCAGACGTACTCGCAGCGTGTCATTACGCAGAGCGCCGACCTCATTCGTCTGCGTCTCGGGGAGGAAGGCTACGCGTTCGCGACTGTGGAACCGGTGCCAGAACTGGACAGGGAGGAACGCACCGCTGCGGTAACGCTGTACGTAGAGCCGAAAAATCGCGTCTACGTTCGTCGTGTCAATTTCAATGGTGCTACAGCCGCCAACGACGAGGTGTTTCGGCGTGAGGTCCGGCAGTTCGAGGGTGGATACCTCTCCAACAGCAGACTCGAACGCTCCAAAGTTCGCCTGCAGCGACTGCCATATGTCGAAAAGGTAGAGGTGAATACGAACCCCGTGCCGGGAACGCCCGATCTGGTCGACATTGACTTTGATATCGAGGAGGGACTTCCGGGCCAGTTCGGGGGCGGCATTGGATACTCGGAGTCCCAGAAATTCCTGCTCAACGGGAGCTTCATCCACACCAACTTCCTCGGCACCGGCAATCGTGTGGCTGCGGACGTGAGCACCGGCAAGTATCGGACCATATACAGCGTTTCCCACACCGATCCTTATACGACGATCGATGAGGTCAGCAGGACGGTCAGTCTGGCGTATCGCGACATTACGCAGTACACGTCGGGCGCGTCGGATTTCTCAACCGAGACGTTTTCGGCCTCGATCGAGTACGGCTACCCGGTCACAGAGTTCCAGAGACTGATTTTCGGATTCAACTGGCAGGAGTCGGAGCTGTTGGCGGACTCGTTCAGCAGCGCCCAGGCGAAGGAGTGGGTGCAGAACAACGGCGACAGCTATGTAGAGAAAGTCGGCGGTGGGTCGGAGATCTACGGGACCAATTTCAGCGGACTAGGCCTGGTCGCCGGCTGGGTATTCGACAGCCGCAACCGGGCATTATTTGCTGATCGTGGCGCGCGCCACAGGGTCATTCTCAATACTACGGTTCCGGGAGCCGAGGTCGAGTACTACACGGTCAACTACGACGGTGTGCAATACCTGCCGGCCAGCCGCTGGTTCACACTGGCGGTCAATCTGGATCTCGGGTTCGGCGACAGCTTCGGGGACACCACGGCAATCGTTCCGTATCGGAACTATTTCGCCGGTGGCCCGGACACGGTCCGGGGTTACCGGGAGAATCACCTCGGCCCCCGGGACAGCTTCGGCAACCCCTATGGTGGCAATGCCCTGGTTGCGGCGCAGACGGAGTTGATACTGCCGATCCCGGAAAAGTGGCGTGCCCGAACCCGCCTGACGCTGTTTTTCGACATCGGAAACGTCTTCTCGACGGGGGGCGTGAGCTTTCGCGCACCCGACGGCATCACGCCGATCGATTATGATTTCGACCTTGGTGAACTGAAGCAGTCTGTCGGCATCTCGGCCCAGTGGCTGGCACCGCTCGGGCTGTTTCGTTTCAGCTACGGATTCCCGCTCAATGCGGACGACTCCTCAGCGATTTCATACGGCGACGACACGGAGCAGTTTCAGTTTTCGATTGGCGGCGCGTTCTAGCCGCTGCAGAACTACGAGAGGATGACTGACGATGATCAAATGGTTGTTTCTGGCCCCGATGCTGGTTGCCAGCGTGGCATTCGCGCCGTCCGATGCTCTGGCCCAGGCGGCCCCGGCGCTCAAGATCGGGGTTGTCAATTTCGCCAGGCTGATTCAGGAGTCGCCGCAGGCGAAGGTCACGCTGAAAGCCCTCGATGACGAGTTCTCGCCGCGTCAGCGCGACCTCGTAGCCAAGCAGAGCGAGCTGAAGGAACGCCAGGAGAAGCTGCAGAAAGACGCGCCCGTCATGGGCGCCGAGGAGCGGCGCAGCGCCGAAAGCAGGTTCCGGGATGACGAGCGTGATCTGGGGCGCCGGCAAAACGAGTTTGTCGAGGATTTCAACGTTCGCCGTAACGAGGAACTCGCTAAACTCCAGCGCGAGCTGCTGCGGGAAGTGCAGGCGTTCGCCAGGGAACGCGGGTACGATCTCATCGTCGGCGAGGGCGTGCTCTATGCCACCCCGCAGGTTGACGTGACCGAGCAGATCCTCCAGACGGTCGAGGCAGGATTCAAGAACAAGGCCGCGGGCGCGCCCTGAAGCCCCGGGCACCGGTCGTTCTCAGGGGCTGCGGCGCGAGGAGAGAGGCGGATTCGTTCATGGGGATGACGCTCGGGATGCTTGCCGTGCGCCACGGCTGCGAACTGCGCGGTAATCCCGATGCGGTCGTGGATCGCGTTGCCACGCTCTCGACGGCAGGGGAGGGCTCGCTCGCC
Organism: uncultured Chromatiaceae bacterium; assembly: GCA_964522655.1. Taxonomy (GTDB): domain Bacteria; phylum Pseudomonadota; class Gammaproteobacteria; order Steroidobacterales; genus QUBU01. The sequence continues at coordinate 9,766 of CAZFWB010000083.1, forward strand.
TTTCTCGCCAATCCGCAATACCGCGAGTACCTGCCGCGGACCCGGGCGACGGCGGTCGTGGTGGCGCCTGCCGATGCGCCGTCCTGTCCGGTCGCCTGCCTGATCAGCTCAAACCCTTACCTGACCTATGCCGCCATCGCCGCGGACCTCCATCCACCGGTGCCGATTAGTCCCGGGGTCGCGCCCGGGGCACATGTCGGGCGCGACTGCCGATTGCCGGCCAGCTGCCAGGTCGAGGCAGGGGCCTTCATTGGATCCGGCGCGATGATCGGCGAGTGTGTCTACGTAGGACCAAACGCGGTGATCGCGTCAGGCTGCCGCGTCGGCGATGCGACGCGAATCATGGCTGGAGCCGTGCTGTACGAGCGCACGAGCCTGGGAGAGCGCTGCCTGATTCACGCCGGGGCCGTGATCGGCGCCGACGGCTTCGGCATTGCGCGGAGAAACGACGGTGCCTGGACCAAGGTGCCGCAGCTCGGCGGTGTGGTCATCGGCGACGACGTCGAGGTCGGAGCCAACTCGACGATCGATCGTGGCGCCATCGGCGATACGGTGATTGGCAACGGGGTTAAACTCGATAACCAGATCCAGATCGGTCACAACGTCGTCATTGGCGAGCACACTGCGATTGCTGCGCTGACAGGCATCTCCGGCAGTGTGCGCATCGGGGCACGATGTGTAATCGGCGGTGACGTCGGGTTCGCGGGCCACCTGAGCGTCGCCGACGACGTGGTTATCGGCGGCGGCGCCAACGTCACGCAATCGATTACCGGACCCGGCGTCTATGGTGGCACTATTCCCGCGAGTGAGGCGAAGCAATGGCGCAAAAACGCCGTGCGCTTCGGGCAGCTCGATGAGCTTGCGCGTCGCCTGCAGCGGCTCGAGCAGCTGGTGGGCAAGTCTTCCGGCGGTGAGCGGTGATACATCCTACGGCCATCATTTCACCGGAGGTGAAGCTCGCTGGTGAGGTTCGGGTGGGTCCCTATGCAGTGATCGGGCCCGGGGTCGAAATCGGGCGTGGCAGCGTAATCGGCGCCCATGCGGTCATCACTGGTCCGACCGTGATCGGGGAGGAAAACCGGATTTTCCAGTTCGCATCCATCGGGGAGGAACCGCAGGACAAGAAATACGGGGGCGAGGAGACGCGACTGGAAATCGGCAATCGCAACACGATCCGGGAGTTCTGCACCATCAATCGGGGGACTGCACAGGACGTAGGGGTGACGCGCGTCGGGGACGACAACTGGCTCATGTCGTACACGCATATCGCGCATGATTGCCAGGTTGGAAGCCACGTGATCATGTCCAATAACGCTACGCTTGCCGGTCATGTCCAGGTCGGCGACCACGCGATATTGAGTGGCTTCACTGCCGTTCACCAGTTCTGCCGTATCGGGGCGCACAGCTTCATCGGCGGCCTGGCCGGAATCACGCGCGACGTGCTGCCATTCATGCTCGTCGCGGGGCAGCCGCCGGAACCGCGGGGAATCAACCAGGAAGGCTTGAAGCGGCGCGGATTCTCGCCCGATCAGATCCGCAGTCTGAGAGAGGCCTACCGCATTCTGTATCGCTCCGGCCTGCGCCTGGTGGAGGCGCGTGAGCAGCTGGGCGAGCTTGCCGCGAGCCAGCCGGAAGTCCGGGCGATTGTTGAATTTATCGACCAGTCTGAACGCAGCATCCTGCGGTAGGGGCCGGTGACGGCCAGGCCGCGCATAGCAGTGGTGGCCGGCGAGGCTTCCGGTGACCAGCTCGGTGCAGGCCTCATCGAGGCCGCGCGCAGCCTGCGCCCCGAGCTGGAGTTCGTCGGCGTGGCGGGGCCGGCGATGAGGGCTGCCGGCTGTAACGCCTGGCACGACACGGAGGAACTCTCGGTGATGGGGCTGGCCGAGGTGCTGCGGCACCTCCCGAGGCTGGCGCGGTTGCGGCGCGCGCTGGTCCGGCGGCTGCTGGCGGACCCGCCGGCCGCCTTCGTCGGGATTGACGCGCCGGATTTCAATCTGCGGCTGGCCGCGAGGTTGCGCGCCGCCGGCGTTCCCACGGTGCAGTACGTTTGTCCGAGCGTCTGGGCCTGGCGGCCGCGGCGCGTGCGGTTGCTCGGCCGGGCGTGCGACCAGGTCCTGTGCCTGTTGCCCTTCGAGGCTCCGTTCCTAGCCGGTGCGGGCGTGACGGCAACCTTCGTCGGCCACCCGTTCGCGGACCAGATCCGGGCCGAGCCGGACTCGTCGGCCGCGCGCATGCGACTCGGCCTGACGGCATCGACGGTGATTGGGCTGCTGCCGGGCAGCCGGACCGCAGAAATCATGCGGCTCGGGCCGCTGTTCCTCGAAGCGGCCATGAGGCTGCGCGCGGAACTGCCCGATGCGGTCTTCGTTGCGCCGATGGCCGGTTCCGGTCTGCGCCGCGCCTTCGCGGAACTCGCCCGTAAATTCGAGCCCGGCCTGCAGGTGACCCTGGTCGACGGACGGGCGCGGGAGGTCATCGCAGCGAGCGATGGCCTCCTTGCGGCGTCGGGCACCGTCACGCTGGAGGCGATGCTGATCAACCGTCCGATGGTGGTCGCCTACCGCCTTTCGCCCATGACCTACGCGGTCGGCCGGGCGCTGAGGCTCGTCAAAATCAGCCACTTTTCCCTGCCGAATCTGCTTGCCGGCGAGCGACTGGTGCCGGAGTTGCTGCAAACGGAGGTTACGCCCGCAAGGCTGGCGGAGGAACTGCTCAAGTTGCTGCGCTCACCGTCGCGCCGGCGTGAACTGCGAGCGCGGTTCGACCTTTTGGGGCGGCAGTTGCGGTGCGGAGCGAGCGCGGGCGCCGCCCGGATAGTCCTCGGCCTGGCGCGCCCGGGCTGAACCCGTCGACGGCGGTCGAACGTCTTTATAATTCGCGGCCATGGGCGCTAACCCGCAACACGCACCGCCGGCGGGTCTGCCATTCGTCGCGGGGGGCGTTGACGAGGCCGGGCGAGGTCCCCTGGCCGGGTGTGTCGTCGCGGCGGTGGTTGTGCTTGATGCCGGACAGGTGATCGACGGCGTCCGGGACTCGAAACTGTTGTCTCCGGTGCGTCGCGAGCACCTGGCGCTGCGCATTCGCAGCCAGGCGCTCGGTTGGGCGCTGGGCCGCGCGGACGTTGACGAGATCGACACGCTCAACATTCTTCATGCGACGATGCTGGCGATGCAGCGTGCGGTGGCCGGCCTGCGGGTAGGAGCTGCGGAAATCGTCGTCGACGGCAATCGCACTCCCCGCTTCGCCGGATTCGCCGGGCGCGTCAGGGCG
>CAZFWB010000084.1:0-12993 GCA_964522655.1 uncultured Chromatiaceae bacterium
CATGGAACCAGCGAGCCCCGCGCCGCTGCAGTTCACGGTGAACAACTCCTGGGAGTCCAACCGCTTCACCTTTTCCAGCAGCGTATGCGACACCACGGGCAGCCCGCCGGTAGCCGCGGACGACGACATCCCCGTCGACCAGGACGTCGCTTCGCAACTCGCGGTGTTGGCCAATGACACCTGCAGCAACCAGACGGGCGGAATCACGATCACCATCGTGAACAACCCAGACATGGGCGGCAGCGCCGTCCCCTCCGGAAGCAGCGTCCTGTATACGCCGGCACAGTTCTTCTCGGGACCCGAAACCTTCCGGTACCAGATAGACGACAACGGTCAAACCAGCGAAGCCGATGTCACGGTGACGGTCGCCAACAAGGTGCCGACAGCAGGTAACTTCACCGCGAGTTCACGCGATGGCGATCCGACCTCGGCGATTAACGTCTTGAGCGGCGGCAATCCGCCGACGCAGCTCGGCACCGGTGCGGCTGCCGATCACACCGTGACCGCTGCTACGGTCACCAGCGGGGCAGACCTCGGCAGTTGCGCGGCTGGCCCCACCAACGGCACGGTGATCTTCACGCCGACAGCAGGGGCCGGAGACGGCACGGCCGTCTGCACCTTCACCATCGAGGACGCCGACGGCGATCCCGACGACGGTAACCTGAGCGTCACCGTCAGCGGCAACACGGCCAGCTCCGGCGGCGGCACCAGCGGCCCACAGCTGCCCTCGGGCGGCGGCAGCCTCGACTGGCTCACGCTCGCTGCGTTGCTCGCGGCCGCGCCGATGCTGCGACGACGGCGCGCCCGGCGCGCGTAGCGGTCTGCAGGAGAGGCCGCAGGAGTGGTGTAGGAGCGCTGTAGGAGCGACTTTAGTCGCGACCCTCACCGAATCGCGGCGCATTAGAAATCGGGACATTCCTGATTTTCCCCGGACGGGAAAATCGGGAATGTCCCCATTTTCCGCGGTAACCTGCCGCAATGCCGAGCTTCGACCGCCCGAGCGACCCCGACATCGCGCCCTCCCCGTGGGTCTGCCGCTTTGCGCCGCTCGTCCGCAGCGGCGGCCTGGTTCTCGACCTCGCCTGCGGCGCGGGCCGTCACACGCGCTGGCTCGTCGCGCACGGTTACCGGGTGCTGGCCACGGATGTAGATGTGTCCGGGATTGCGGACCTGCGCACCTCGCCGGCGGTCGAGATCCTTCAGGCCGACCTCGAGGACCGGGACTGGCCGCTCGCCGGCCGCAGCTTCGACGGCATCGTGGTCACCAATTACCTGCACCGGCCGCAATTTCCGCACCTCGCCCGCTCGCTGCGGGTGGCAGGGGTACTGATCATCGAGACTTTCGGTGCCGGCAACGAGCGGCTCGGGCGGCCGCGCAACCCGGCCTTCCTGCTGCAGCCCGGAGAACTGCTGGCGGCGTTCGGCAGCGAGCTGCAGATCGTGGCCTACGAACACGGCAGCGAGGAATCGCCCCGCCCGGCCGTGCGCCAGCGTCTGTGCGCCGTGAACTCCATAGACCCGGTCCGGGTGCCGGAGCCGCTTCAACCTGCGGGAGGGGCTTGAGCCCCGACACCGGAATCGCTCCTACGGGGTGTTGGTCTGACGCGGTAATAAACGAAACGGTGCAGGAAATTGGAGACTTCCCTGAGTTTCGCCGCTTCTTTTCGTGTTTTGGGTTGCCTCGCCGGAAAATCAGGAATGTCCCCCGTTTCGTGCGCGCGCCCGGTGGATCACGGCCGCCCCGGCAGGATGCCGCCGTAGAGCTGCACGCCTTCGGCTGGCTTCGATTCCCAGAGCTGCTCCGCGAAACGCGGAATGCTCATCGCCACCATGGGGAAGCACTCGACGAATTGGTCGGGCTTGAGCGGAATGCCGTACAGGGCATAACAGAAAAAATCCCGGTCATCCGGCCGCCAGAAGCCCCGGATCGTCTCCTGGTCGGTGGTGACGGACCCATCGGGATTGAAATAAGCCCGGAATACCAGCTCACCGCCTGCGGTGACCATTCGGTAGCGGGTGGTGTTCGACATCATGTGATTCCAGAAGCTGGGGAATCGCTCCGACACGGGTTTGCTGCGATCGGGGTCCACCACCGCCTTCGGCAGCTCCGGCTTCGGCCAGTCGGCACCGCCGGTCTCGAGCATGAGGAACGCGATGAGCGCGAGCCGGTCCGGGTTCGGTACACCCTCGGGTACCGCCATCCGGTTGCCGGGCACGTCCCGCGCCGGGTCGGCGAGGCACCGATCGAGCCGGTCCGGCGTCCACACGATATCCGCATTGAGCAGGGCGTCGGAATAATTGAAGTTGCCGCCGCGGGTGCCGGCCGGCTCGTCTATCAAGCCCCACAGGTTCGGCCCGGTGAGGTGCGACCCGCCCTCTGCGAGCGTGTGGCAGGCACTGCATCGCATCTGGAACGCCCGCCGCCCGACCACGTAGTCAGCCTGCGACAGCACGTCACGAGTCAGCACCTCCTGGGCGCCGGCGCTGCCGGAAACGGCAGCCGCCAGGACCAGGAACGACAACGCAGTCGATCGCACGCCGCGAAACATCGTGATTACCCCTGCGATCCCGCACCGCTCCGACGGCGGAATTATGGCACGACGGAGGAGTGTCGCGGCTTACGCCGCTCCTACACCGCTGCGATCACCGCCGCAGCCGGACAGCACCCTGTAGGAGCGACTTCAGTCGCGACTCGGCGCCCGTGCTGCCGATTGGTACTCCCGTGACGGTGATCGGACGCCGAATCGTGGTGGCGTGCGGATGGCGAGCTGTCGCGACCGAAGTCGCCCCCAACACCGCTTCGGTCAGGGCCGCGCCCGTTGCCCGGATGGCGGAGCCCGCCGCTTCTTCGCGGCGGCAGGAACTTCCGCAATGGCCGCCAGCTGCGCCTGCAGCGGCTCGGCGCCGCCCACCACGAAGCCCTGGGCATAGCTGATATTGAGGCTGCGCAACAGCTCCAGCGCCGCCTGGTCCTGGACGTATTCGGCCACCGTCTCGAGCTGCATGACGCGCGCCACCTCGGCAATCGCCGCGACCACCGACTGCGACACGACGTTGGTGGTGACGTCGCGGACGAAGCCGCCGTCGATCTTGAGCGTGTCCACCGGGAAGAGCTTGAGGTAGGCGAACGAGGACAATCCCGTGCCGAAGTCATCCAGCGAGAAGCGACAGCCGATCTTCTTCAGCGCATGCATGAAGGCCTGGGCCTGCTGCATCTTCGCCACGGCCACCGACTCGGTGATCTCGAAGGCGATCAGCCCGGGGGCGACTCCGCTGCGCTCGATCGCCGACTGGACGAAGGGCAGAAAGGAATCGCTGCCGAGGCTCTGCCCCGACAGGTTGATTGCGAATCGCGCCATATCGCGGTCGAGCCTGCGGCCGGCCCCGGCGATCAGTTGCAGGGTGTTCGCTACGACCCAACGGTCGAGTTCTTCCATCAGCTGATAACGCTCGGCGGCGGGGAGGAACTCCGTCGGGGGCACGTGCTGCCCGTCTTCATCCACGATGCGCACCAGCACCTCGAAATAGTGCTGCACGCGCCCGTTCTTGAGTGGCAGCAGGCGCTGACCCATCAGCGCGAGCCGGCTGTTCTCGATCGCGTTACGCACGTAGCCGACGAGCTGGATGTCATCGGCGCGGCGGATGATGCTCTGGTCCGCCGACTCGTAGACCTCCACGCGAGCCCTGCCGCGATCCTTGGCGGCCTTGCAGGCAATCCGCGCCGCGACGAGCCCGTCGCCGGACTCGCCGTCGGAAGATGCGAGGGGCCCGATGCCGATGCTCACGGTGGCCCGGTAGGTCTGGTCGCCGCGCACGTAGACGTCTTCGCGCACCCGATCACAGATCGCCTGGCCGATCTGCCGGGCCTCCTCGAGATCGGTTGCCGGCAGCAGCACGGCGAAATTGTCGCCTGTTACGCGGCTCACGAGACGCCCCGGCAACATCTCGCGCAACAGCGCCGCGAATCGCGCCAGCGCCTCGTCACCCGCCTCGCGTCCGAAGGTGTCGTTGAGCACGTGGAGGCGATCGAAGTCCAGGCACATCACCGAGCAGTCGCCGTCATCGGCGCTGCTCGCCGCGGCCAGCTCGCGCTCGAAAACGGCCCAGGCCATCAGTCCGGTCAGCGGGTCGTAGTCGCGCTCGAGCAGCGACTCGATGTGCGAGCCGACGTAACGCGCTACGCGGTCGAGCCGACGCCGGCTGAACCCCGAGCGCTGCCAGCCCTGCAGTACGAACACGCCCTGGACCTCGCGCTCGTGCCGACACACGGGCAGCCACAGCGCCGCAGCGGACTCATGGACGTCGCTCGGATCGAACCCCGGCTCCCGGGCCGTGGCGATCAGGCTATGGCTCACCAGCTCCGCCTCCTGCGCGCTCAGGGTCCCGCCCTGCACCAGGGCAATACGCTTGTCTGGAATCATGAGCAACGCGCCGTCGATCCCGAGGTGCTCCTGGCACAGCGCCAGGATGCGCCGCAGGGCGGGATCACAGCCCCCACGCTCGTGCAGGATCTTTTCTACCTGGTGCAGCAGCCGCTCTTCGGCGGCCTGTACCTGCAACTTGCGCTGCCCGTCGAGCACGCGAAAACGCAGGGCGAGTTCCCGCTGCAGGCTGCGCAGCGCCGGGCCGAGCACGTCGCGCACGAACTCGCCCTCCATCCCCGCGCTGCTCCGCTCCACCAGCACGGTGAGGGCGCCGACCACTCGGCCGCCGTCGCCCAGTAACGGCAGCAGGAACGCGACGAGATTGCCAAGTGGCAGACGCGCCGTCTTCGGCTCATCGCCTCCCCCCTCAGTGAGAAGCGCGCTGAGCGCCGCATGATAGGAATCGGGGAGCGCGGGAGCGCCCTCGGCAGGCAGTTCCGCCCAGAACAGCCGGCCGCCGCGGTCGTGATAGAGGAATCCCTGCGCGAGCGGCAGCAGCGCCTTCAGAAAGACGGCGTAGTCACTGAAGACCGCGTTCTTTTCCGCCTCTCTGCCCATCGCCTCGCCATGCGGCCCGCACCCGTCCCGACATAATGCCGGGGGGTGACCCGTGGCCGCTGTGACCGCACTCGCAATTCGCGGGCGCGCCGCCCCTTTCGGCCCTGCCGGCCGGGCGGTTGTTATCATGGGCCAGCGACGCCCTGGCCCGACCCCGAGTGCACCCGTGACCCGTCCGATCATCCTGGACCTGAGCGCCGTCATCCTGGCGGTGACCGCCGACCAGCCCCGGGTGCTCACGGTGCGCCGGCGTGACGCAGGTCACATCGCGGGCGGGGGGTTACCCGCGTTGCCCGCGGGTCCGCTCGACGCCGACACGGACCGCACGCTGGAGCTGGCACTGCGCCGCTGGATCCGCGAGCAGACTGGCATCGGGGTCGGCTACGTCGAGCAGCTCTACACCTTCGCCGATCGCGGCCGCGACCTGCGCGAGCGCTCCGGTGGCTCGCGGCTGGTTTCGGTTGCCTACCTGGCGCTGGTGCGCGAGCAGACAGTGGCCGCGGGCGTGCCCGCGCAATGGCAGAACTGCTATGAGTTTCTGCCGTGGGAGGACCGCCGCGCGCCGGCGAGACCGGAGCCGCTCGAGACTGCGCTGAGCACCTGGGTCGCCGCCGCCCCGGCCGCGGCGACCCGCCGGCTGCGCGAGGAGCGTTGCGCAATCTGCTTCGGACTGACCCGCGCCGGTTGGGACGGTTACCTGGCACTGGAGCGCTACGAATTGCTGTACGAGGCCGGGCTGGTGGAGGAGGCCTGGCGTGAGCCGGGGCAACGCCAGGCGCCGGCCCGCGCGCGTGGCATCGGTCTCGGCATGCAGCTCGACCACCGGCGCATTCTTGCCACGGCGCTCGGCCGCGTCCGCGGCAAACTGAAATATCGCCCGCTGGTGTTCGAGCTGCTGCCGCCGACCTTCACGCTGTTGCAGCTGCAGCGGGTGGTCGAGGCGCTCGCCGGCGTGCGGCTGCACAAGCAGAATTTTCGCCGCCTGGTCGCCGCGGCGCGACTGGTCGAGGGCACGGGCAGTTTCCAGTCCGGCACCCCGGGCCGGCCGGCCGAGCTGTTCCGCTTTCGCCGCGAGGTGCTGCGCGAGCGCCAGGGGCCCGGAGTTCGGCTGCCGGTAGCCGCGGCGCGGCGCGCGGCGCGTTGACCGCGGCCGCGAGGGCCGTCTACGATGTCGATGCACCGGCGGGATCCGGTGTATTTTTCAGGCTTTTTATACTCATTTTGAGCATATCTCGGCCTGGGGATCGAACAATGTCCAGCAATGCCACCGCACTGCCCTATACCCCCGAGGTGGAGCGCGCTACGCGGCCGCTCTATGAGCGGGTGCGCCACGTCATCCCCGAGGTCGAATGGGCGGTGCACGCCCCGTTCATCGCCGCCATCAATGAACTCAAGCGCGAGCGCAACGCCGTCATCCTGGCGCACAACTACCAGACGCCGGAGATTGCCTACGGCGTCGCGGATTTCCGCGGCGATTCGCTTGCGCTGGCCCAGCAGGGCGCCGGCACCGACGCCGCGGTGATCGTGCTGTGCGGCGTGCGTTTCATGGCCGAGACCGCCAAGATCATGAGCCCGGACAAGCTCGTGCTGCTGCCCGACCTGGACGCGGGTTGCTCGCTCGCCGCATCGATCACGGGCGAAGACGTGCGCCGGCTCAAGGCGCAGTATCCCGGCGTCCCGGTGGTCTGTTACGTCAACGCCTACGCCGACGTGCGCGCCGAAGCCGACATCTGCTGCACGTCCGCCAACGCGGTCAAGGTAGTCGAGTCATTGAAAAGCGACCGCGTCATCTTCATCCCCGATGGTTATCTTGGCCGCTACGTCGCCAGCAAGACCGACGTCGAGATCATCCTCTGGGAAGGCGCCTGCGAGGTCCACGAGCGCTTCACGCCCGAAGAGATCCGCGAATACCGGCGCTCGCAGCCCGGCATCCACGTGATGGCGCACCCGGAGTGCAAACCCGAGGTGCTGCGCGAGGCCGACTACGTCGGCTCGACCTCGGGGATGATCCGTCACATCGCCGAGGAGCACCCCAGCCGGGTCGTGCTGATCACCGAGTGCTCCATGAGTGATAACGTGGCGGTGGAGCATCCGGAGGTGGAGTTCGTGCGCCCCTGCAACCTCTGCCCGCACATGAAGCGGATCACGCTGCCCAAGATTCTCCGCAGCCTGCAGACGCTGACGCCGGCGATCGATGTTGCGCCGGAAGTCGCGGCGCGCGCGAAGCGCTCCATGGAGCGCATGCTGGCAATCGGCCGCGCCTCGGCCACGACCTGAATGCCACCTGCTGCGCGTTACGGCGCGCCAGCCCGCTCCTGCAGCCCGCCGCCCGCCAGCTACTACACCGGATCAGCACTTAAAACATATTAATAAAGTTCTGTAAGTCATTGTCTCACAATATTTTTGATGTACTCGTGGTCGGTGCCGGCCTGGGCGGCCTGTCGGTGGCCCTGCGCCTCGCCCGGCCGGACCGGCGCGTCGGGCTGCTCGCCAAGAAGGGCTTCGAGGAGAGTTCGAGTTACCTGGCGCAGGGCGGCGTCGCCGCCGCGATGGCGGGCGACGACTCGCCCGCGCTGCACGTCGAGGACACGCTCAATGCCGGCGCAGGGCTCTGCCACCGGGCAACCGTCGAGCGAGTCGCCGAGCGAGGTCCGACCTGCGTGCGCTGGCTCGAGGAACAGGGCGTCGCCTTTACCCGCAACAGCGAGGGCGGCGGCCTGCACCTGACGCGGGAAGGCGGGCACAGCCGGCGGCGCGTCGTGCACGCGGCCGATGCCTCCGGGCGCGCCATCATCACCGCACTGGCCGAGCGCGTTCGCGAGCATCCGTACATCAGCGTGCTCGACGGCCAGATCGCGATCGACGTCATCACCCGCGCGAAACTTCAGCCCGGCGCGAGTAATCGCTGCCTGGGCGTATACGCCCTCGACCGGGCGGCAGGACGCGTGCACACCTACGGAGCCCGGGCGATCGTACTCGCCACGGGTGGCGCCTCGAAGACCTATCTCTACACGAGCAACCCGGACACCTCGACGGGCGATGGCATCGCCATGGCGTGGCGCGCCGGCTGCCGCGTCGCCAACCTGGAATTCGTGCAGTTTCACCCGACCTGCCTGTTTCATCCGCAGGCGAAGTCGTTCCTGATTTCGGAGGCCGTGCGCGGCGAGGGCGGCCAGCTGAAGCTTCCGAACGGCCGCCGCTTCATGCCGGATCACGATTCGCGCGCAGAACTCGCCCCGCGTGACATCGTCGCGCGCGCCATCGACTACGAGATGAAACGCGGCGGATTCGAGTACGTCTATCTCGATATCAGTCACAAGCCGGCCGACGAAATCCTCGCGTTGTTCCCGAACATTGCCGAGCGTTGTCGCGAGTACGGCATCGACATCACCCGCACGCCGATTCCCGTGGTGCCGGCCGCCCATTACAGCTGTGGCGGGGTCGTCACCGGACTCGACGGCGCCACCGACCTCCCCGGCCTGTACGCCGTCGGCGAATGTACCTTCACCGGCATGCACGGTGCCAACCGCCTGGCCAGCAACTCACTGCTCGAATGCGCGGTCTTCGGCGCCGCGGCCGCCGAGCGCATCGAGCAGGAACTCGCGACGGCCGGCGAGCCCACTGTCCCGTTGCCGTCCTGGGACGAGAGCCGCGTCACCGACCCTGACGAACAGATCGTCGTTGCGCACAACTGGGACGAGCTGCGCCGCTTCATGTGGGACTACGTCGGCATCGTGCGCACCAACAAGCGCCTGGAGCGCGCCCGCCACCGGGTCGAGTTGCTGCAGGAGGAAATTGCCGAGTTCTACGGCAACTTCCGCGTCACGAACGACCTGATCGAGCTGCGCAACCTGGCGCTGGTCGCGGAACTGACCATCCGCTGCGCGCAGCTGCGCCGCGAGAGCCGCGGCCTGCACTTCAACCGCGACTACCCCGATACCCTCCCCGACGCCGAGGCGCGGGACACCATCCTGACGCCGCACGCCGCTTAGAACCCCATCTTATCCATCAAGGAAATAGGACGCGGCCCGTCTCCGGGCTTCGCCGCCGGCTGGCCCTGCGGGTGCCCTCGCAGGCGTGCTCGCTGCGGTGTCCGCGCCACTCGCCATCCATGGCTCGTGGGCGCGAAGCGGCGGCATCCGTGCCGCCGCCTCTGCGAGCATGCCTTGCTCGCTCACGCCTGCTCGGCCAGCCGGACGATGGGCTCAGCCCGAGGACAGGGCGCGTCCCGGCACCATGCGTCGCGACCCGCTGGAGGGCTGGCGGCGGTGACGTTAAGGCGGGCGTGTGAAGCAAGCGGAGCAGGATGCGGAGCGCAGCGGAACCCGAGCGAGCGAAGCACAGGGACGTGCGTAGCGAGCGTCCCGCCGCGGCGTCACCGCCGCCAGCCCACACCCCAGGGTCGCTGCAGCGGCCGGAGAAATAGCCCTAGCGGGCCCGCCGCTCGAGGTACGAGGCGTTGATCGCCGTGAGCGACGTCGTGCCTGCAAACTGCATGATCCGCTTCAGCTCCTCGCGCAGGATCACCAGCACCCGCGCCACGCCCTCCTCCCCGAATGCGCCGAGGCCCCACAGATAGGGCCTGCCGATGCAGATGGCGCTCGCGCCGAGCGCCAGCGCCTTGAAGATGTCCGTCCCGCGGCGGAAACCGCCGTCGATCAGCACGGGCACCCGGCCGGCGGTCGCCTCAACCACCTCGGGCAGGCAACCGAGCGTGGCGCGCAGGCTCTCCTCCTGGCGGCCACCGTGATTGGAGACGATGATTCCGTCCACGCCGTGGGCCAGCGCGAGCGCCGCATCCTCCCTGGTGACGATACCCTTGAGCACAAACTTCATGCGGGTGCGCGAGCGGATCCAGTCCACGGCCTTCCAGTCGAGCGCCGCATCGCCGACCCGCGGCGGACCGGGATAGTTCTCGAAGTTGCCGAGCCGCAGCGCCGACGGCGCGCCTTCCGCCGGCCCGCCTGCCACCCGGGCCCACCAGCGCTCGCCCTCGCGGTTGCCACGGGTGTTGGAATCCACGGTCAGCACCAGCACCCGGCAGCCCGCCTGCTCCGCATCGGCGATCAGCTTTTCCGTCAGGCGGCGGTCGGAAGAGGCGTAGAGCTGGAACCAGAGCGGCCCGGCTTCCCGCGCGATCTCGCCCACGCTGAAGTTGCTGACGGTCGAGCTGATCATGAGTTGACTCACCTGCTTCGCGCCCCGGGCGCTGGCGAGCTCGCCGTCCGGATGAATGGACTGCTGGTTGCCGACCGGGGCGAGGATCACCGGCACGTCGAGTTTCTCGCCGAGCACCTCGCGCGTCATGTCGATGCGGCTCACGTCCACCAGGCGCCGCACGCGGATCGCCCAGTGGTCGAAGGCGTCGCGATTCGCCTGCATGGTCTTGCCATCGTCGGCGCCATTGACGATGAAGTGAATGGTGGGCAGGCTGAGTCTGGCGCGCGCCACGCGCTCGATCTGGAAGACGTCGAGCGCATCGCCGACCGCTTCCGGTATCGCCAGCTCGGGCCGTGCCCGGGCGGCGCCCGGTAACGCTGCTGTCCCTGCCCAAATCAATGGCGAGCGCAGCAGGAAGCCGAGCAGCTCGCGGCGCGCGCGATCGGTCACCCCGGCAGGCACGATTGCGCGCCTTCCCCGCCGCCGCCCATCGCTTCGCCGCATATAGGCCCCGCCCTACTCCGGCTGGTACGGCTCGGGGATCTGCGGCTTCTCCGCGCCGTGACGCTCGCGGTAACGCGCGTCCACCTCGTCGCTGAAGGCCTTGAAGTCGGGCTGCACGATCTTCTCGCGCAGCGCGCGGATGTAGGTATCCGGCCCGAGCGGGCACTGCGCGTAGAGGATATGCTTCCAGCCGTCCGGCTTCTTGCGAAACAGTGCGAGGCAGCGGTCGAAGCCTGCCGTCGGCGGCGGCAGCGGTGGGCGGCCGATCGCCACCTCGATCTCGTAGAAATGATCGAACAGCGCCAGCGCCAGGTCCGGCGCCAGCGACTTCACGTGCAGGTTGGAGAACTGCCAGCGAAACGCGCGCAACACCCGCATGGGCGGGCCCCAGTAGCGCTCGATCTCCGGCCAGCTGCGAAACGGCGTGACGATCTCCTCGGGCACGTACCAGGGCTCCGGGTCATCGGCGTCCCAGACGTCCTTCAGGCGGTAGAAGTGCTGGCTGTTCCAGATCTCCTCGGTGCGTTTCAGCACAGTCTCGATTTGCTGGTGCAATGCCGTGCTGCGCGTCGTCGCTCTGGCGGGCAGCATGCCCGCGAGGCCGGCCAGCCCCAGCGCCATCAACCCTCGTCGGTCGAGCTCGAAATCCTGCATGGCACCACCACTCCACTGGCCGGCGCGCCGGCACCGGCGGGCAGAATGCCGCCTCGCACCCCTGAGGCGCAACCCTGCGCGCCGGCGATGGATTCCACCGGCCGTGGCGAAAACCCGGCGGACGGCGCCGCGCGGGAGCAGCACAAACGGTTCGTCGCCGGTCGGTGGCCAGCGCGCTCGATGGCTGCCAGCTGATGCGGCGGTCCTGTCCCCTGGCGCGACCATCGCTTCCTGCTGCAGCGATACGTGCCAGGCAACGGTCGGATGTGCCGCGCTGCCGGCCAGGGCGAAGTTTACAGCCATGCACGCGCGCTCCCGCAAAGCGGCTAAGACACGGAAAAAAGGGCCGGCACATCGTGCCGGCCCCCAGGACGTCAGATTTCGAGAAGGGTAAAGCTGAAAACGGGGCTACAGCGTGCAGTTGCCCGTGCCGTTGTTGAACGCGTCGAGGGCGTCCTTGAGTTCCTCTCCGCCGTCCCATTGCTTGCGGCTGGCACCGATGCCGCCGTGGCTGCAGAGCCAGGCCTCGGCGTCCGTCGTCAGCGGGCAGCTGTTGCCGACACCGACATTCAGCCGCGCGGCGATCAACTGCTTCGCCATGATGATGGTGACGTCGCCACGCGGCGGAGCGCCCAGCACGCTGATCAACTCGGACTGGTCCAGAGTGACACCGCAGATCGTCATGCTGGTGAACGGCCAGACTTCCGGGTGGTTCTTCCAGTAACCGATGGTATGGGGCGGCAGCGACGGCGTCGGCGGCTGCGGCCCGACATCACCCTTGGCGCGGTCCGCCGACCAGGGCGCCGCAAAGCTGCCGGCGAAGCCCGATCCCTCGAGGCTCACGATGATTCCGGCATCCGTATTGACGGCATCGAACAGCGACTTGAGTCCACCACCGGTCACGGTGATGTCGAAATCAGCGAGATCGGTGCCACCGGGACCGCCAACGTCCACGATCCCGTAGTCGTCCACCGTTCCGCTCAGCAGTGTGCCGCTGTACGGCGTGTTGGTCGACGTGTCGGTCACGGTCCCTGAAATGCTGAAAGTGCCGCCCGAAAAAGCGCCGCCGCCGTCGATGCTCGCGGTGATGCTGAGGCTGCCGGAAATGACGAACTCCGCCGTACCGCCGTTGCTGAAGGTCACGAACACCGGCGTCGAGGTGATCGTCAGCGTAGAACCGTCATAGGTCGCGCCCTGCGAGGCGGCGCCTTCCGTGAAGTTGATGCGCGGGTAATCGACCTGTACGCCGAGGAGCGCACCGTTGCCCGCCAGCGCCAGCGGCGCAAGCAACAGGCTCGCGGCCGCAGCGATTACTCGCCTCGTGAAACCTTGCGTTCTCATTCTTGTTGTCTCCACTGGGCTATATGATGTGGCCCGTCCGCTCGACGGGCCGCCACCGGTCCGTTGCGACCGGCATTAGGTTCTCGAATTCCCTTGCCCTTAACTTCAGACTTCCCTGTGCTTTCTCGCGAGACGAGCGCCGAACAGGCTCAATAGACCCGAACCGAAGAACCAGACCGCAGCCGGAACGGGCACGAACGTATCCACGTTGGCAGTCCCGGCATGTGCCGTTTTCCAGAAGTCCACGCCGGCGGCGTCCCAACCGCCAACGGCACCGGTCAGATTGGTGGTCGAGATAATGATGCCACCCACCGAACCGAAGGCGGCGAAATCGCCGCCGACGTTGTCGAAG
>CAZFWB010000085.1:0-12844 GCA_964522655.1 uncultured Chromatiaceae bacterium
CAAGATGTCCTCCATGGAGGCCGTCGCCGACGCGAAGGCGCCGATTCCGCAGGCGCACTGGGCCGTGGAGCAGTACATCCGCGCCTCGGGCCTCGCCTGGACCATGATCAAGCCGAACTTCTTCATGCAGAACCTGCTCGGCAGCGCGAAGTCGATCAAGGAAAACAAGTCCTTTACCCTGCCGATGGGCAACGGCAAGACGGCAATGGCGGATGCCCGCGACATCGGCGCCGCCACCGCCGAGGCGCTCTCGGGGAAGGGCCACGAAGGCAAGAACTACGAGATCACCGGACCGGAGCTGCTGAGCTTTCACCAGGTCGCCGAACGCTTCAGCGAGGTGCTCGGCACGAAGATCATCTACGTCCCGGCTGACCCGGACGCCTACCACGAGATCCTCAAGCGGGTGCTCCCCAACGAGTGGCACGCCAACGCCGTCTCGAAGCTGTTCCGCGAGATTGCCGAGGGCGACGCCCCGCACGTTACCGATACCTTCCGTCGCCTGATGGGTCGCGAGCCGATCTCGCTCGCGCAGTTCATCCGCGATCACATCGCCGCGTTCCGTTAGCCGCCGCCGGGGTGCGGTCGCGGCTTACGCCGCTCCTACACCGCTTCGTTCGCCGCTGCGGAGCGGGCTCGCCGCTGTAGGAGCGATGCGAGTCGCGACTCAGGACCCGGCCTCCGGGTCCTGTGCCGCGCCGAGCCTGCGCTCGCGCACGGGTGCCGCGGCGGTGACTGCACGCAGCTCCTGCTCGAGCACCGGCCAGGCGTTCTCGAGCAGCCGCGACTGGCCGGCGGCGTTCGGGTGGATGCCGTCCGATTGCATGAACCGCGGGTTCAGCGCCACGCCGTCCATGAAGAACCCGATCAGGGCGACGTCGTGCTCGGCTGCCAGTTCCCCGAAAACGGCCTCGAACGACGAGGTGTAACGTTCGCCGTAATTGGGGGGCATTTTCATGCCGGCGAGCACGACCCTGGCGTTCGCACCGCGCGCAAGCCGGATCATCTCGGCCATGTTGTCGCGGATCACCGGGATGGGCGTGCCACGCAGCCCGTCGTTGCCACCGAGCTCTATCAGTACGATAGAGGGCCGATGTAGTTTCAGGGCTCGCGGCAGCCGCCCGACGCCGCCGGTGGTGGTGTCGCCGGTGATGCTGGCATTCACCACGCGATACCCGTACCCTTCCGCATCCAGCCGGTTCTGCAACAGCGCGACCCAGCCCTGTTCGGGTTCGAGGCCGAAGCCGGCGCTCAGGCTATCGCCGATCACCAGCAACGTCCGCCCGGCATCCGAGGCGAGCGCGCTCTGACAGGCGGCCACCAGGACCAGGACAGCAAGCTTGGTGATTAAGGAAGGCAAGGTCGACCGGGTCGTGTTGCGGGCTGCGGGACTCGGCAAACAGGTTAGCAGCCCCGAAGGGCCGCTGACCATTCTCGACGACATCGACCTGGAGATACGTGCCGGCGAGAGCGTTGCGCTCGTCGGCCCTTCCGGCGCGGGCAAGACCACGTTGCTCGCCCTGCTCGCCGGTCTGGACCGGCCCTCGAGCGGCGGCGTGTGGCTGTGCGGCGAGGACCTTACCGCGCTCGACGAGGACGGCCGCGCGCGGCTGCGCGGCAAAAGCGTCGGCTTCGTGTTCCAGTCCTTTCACCTGGTGCCGTCCCTGACCGCGCTCGAGAACGTCATGCTGCCGCTGGAGCTGGCCGGTGACCCGAAGGCGCGCGAGAGCGCGCGGGAGGCACTCGCCGCCGTCGGCCTCGAGCGGCGCCTGTCGCATTACCCGAAGCAGCTCTCCGGCGGCGAGAAACAGCGCGTGGCAATCGCCCGGGCCTTCGTCCGGCGCCCCGAGGTGCTGTTCGCCGACGAGCCGACCGGCAATCTCGATACTGCGAGCGGGGCGCGGGTCGCCGACCTGCTCTTCGGGCTGAACGAGCAGGCCGAGACCACGCTGGTGCTGGTCACGCACGAGCGTTCGCTCGCCGAGCGCTGCGACCGCATCGTGGAAATCGACGGCGGGCGGCTGGTGTCATGAGCGCCTTCTCGTTCGCGCTGCGCGCGCTGTTCCGCGACCTGCGCTCCGGCGAGCTCACGGTGCTGGTGGCGGCCATCACCGTGGCGGTGACCGCCATTACCGCGGTTGGCTTCTTTACCGATCGGGTGGGCGGGGCGATACGCGCCCAGGCGAGCGCGATCCTTGCCGCCGACCTCGTCGTTCGCTCCCCGGCGCCGCTCGAGGCGGCCTTTCTCGACGAGGCGAAGGCGCTCGGATTGCGCAGCGCCGAGGCGGTCGCCTTTCCCTCCGTGGTCCTGGTCGGCGAGGAGCAGAGCTCGCTCGCGACCATAGAGGGCGTCACCCAGGGCTATCCCCTGCGAGGCGAGTTGAAGATCTCCACCGAGATGTTCGGCACGACCACGATCGCCAGCGGCGTGCCGGGGCTCGGCGAGGCGTGGGCCGAGCCCGGGCTGCTCGGCAAGCTCGGCGTGGAGGTCGGCGCGGTGGTGCAGGTCGGCACGCGCGAGTTGAAGATCACCCGTGTGCTCGAGTACCAGCCCGACCAGAACCCCGGATTCGCCAATCTCGCACCGTCGCTGCTCGTGAACATCGCGGATGTCGCCCTCATGGACGTGGTGCGGCCCGGCAGCCGCGTCACCTTCAGGCAGCTCTTCGCGGGCGAAGAAGCGGCGATTGGCGAGTTCCGCAAGCGCATTGCACCGCGCCTCGACAGCGAGGCGGTGATCCGTGACCAGAAAGACGCGTGCGAGCAGATCAACGAGGCGATCGACCGCGCCCAGCGCTTCCTCGCGCTGGCCTCGCTGGTCACGGTGGTTCTCGCCGCAGTCGCCACCGCCATGGCGGCGCGGCTGTACGCATTCCGGCATCTCGACAGCGTGGCGCTGATGAAGAGCATCGGCGGCACCCAGGCGTTCATCGAGCGCACGACCCTGGTGCAACTCGCCGCGATCATCCTCGGCACCACGCTCGCCGGCTCGGCCATCGGTTACGCGGCCCAGGAGGTGCTCGCCCGGCTGTCGGCGGGCGTGCTCGACGTGGACCTGCCGATGCCGTCCATCACGCCCGCCTGGCTCGGCGCGCTGACCTCAGCGACCGTGGTGCTCGGCTTCGCCCTGCCGCACCTGTGGCAGCTCAAGCGCGCCGCACCGATCCGCGTGCTGCGCCGTGACCTGCCGCCGCCGGCGCTGTCAACGGCCGCCACCTACGCGCTGGCGGTCGCCGCCCTCGTCGGCATGATCTACGCCATCGTTCGCGACCTGGAGCTGGTTGGTTTCGTGGTGGGCGGGCTCGCGGCTCTCGCGCTCGTCGCGGGCATTGCGGGCTGGGGCCTGGTCGCGCTGGTCACGCGTTTTCGCGGCGCGGCGGGCGTTGCCTGGCGCTACGGGCTGGCGAACATCTCGCGTCGCGGCGCGGAAAGCGTCGTGCAGATCGTCGGGTTCGGCCTGGGACTCATGGTGCTGCTGTTGCTCACGGTCGTGCGCAGCGACCTGCTCGGTGCGTGGCGACGCACGATTCCGCCCGACGCTCCGAATTATTTCCTCATCAACATCGCGCCGGCGACCTGGCCGGACATGGCGCGTTTCATCCGCGAGAAAATCGGCAGCGAGCCCTCCTCCCTGCCCTTCATCCGCGGACGGCTCACGGCGATCAACGACAAGCCCGTCGCCGACATGAAGCTCGGCAACATGCAGGGCGCGAACTTCGTGCGGCGCGAGCAGAACATCACCTGGACCGGCGGCCTGCCGGAGAGCAATCGCATCGTAAGCGGCGAGTGGTGGGGCGAAGACTACGAGGGCGCGCCGCAGATGTCGCTCGAGGAAGACGTGGCCCGCGGGCTGGGTGTGAAGGTCGGCGACAGCATGTCATTCAATGTCGGCGGCGAGGAGTTCGCCGCGCCCGTCACGAGCATCCGGCGCATCGAGTGGGATTCGTTCGCGCCGAACTTCTACCTGATGCTCTCGCCCGGCCTCGCCGCGGAGCTGCCGCAGACCTACATCGCGAGCTTTCACGTGCCGCCCGAGCGCCGGCGCCTGCTCAATGACCTGGTGCGCGGGTTCCCGGGCGTGACCGTGTTCGATCTCGAGGCCATTCTCGCCCAGGTGCGGATGGTCGTGGATCGCGCCTCGCTCGCGGTGCAGTACGTGTTCATGTTCACGCTGCTTGCCGGGGTCATGGTGTTGCTCGCCGCCGTGCAGGTGACGCGCGAGGAGCGGCGTTTCGAGAGCGCGATCCTGCACGCCCTCGGGGCCGACCGGCGCACGATATTGCAGGGGGTGGCGGTGGAGTTCACCGCGCTCGGCGGGCTGGCCGGCGCGCTCGGCGCGCTCGGCGCGACGGTCATCGGGCTGGTGCTGGCGCAAAGGGTCTTCGACCTCGACTACGTGGTGAGCCCCGTGCTCTGGCCGGCCGGGCTGCTCGTCGGCAGTGTGCTCGTCGGCCTGACCGGGACTCTCGCTACCCGCAAGGCGGTCAACGAGCCGCCGGTCAACGTGCTGCGCGACGCCTGAGAGCGCCACCGGCGACCATATATACTCGCCCCGATGGCGAGGGGGCGTCGCAGAATCCTGTCCTGTGGTGCGGTGGTCGTGCGGCAGACGCCGCAGGGCTGGCGCTACCTGCTGCTCCGCGCCTTCAATCACTGGGATTTCCCCAAGGGCCTGATGGAGAAAGGCGAGGAGCCGAAGCAGGCGGCGCTGCGCGAAGTGCGCGAGGAGACCACGCTCGACGATCTGGCATTTCCCTGGGGCGAGGAGTATTTCGAGACCGGTCCTTACAGCCGCGGCAAGGTGGCGCGTTATTACCTGGCCGAGACGCGCCGCAAGGACGTCGCGATCCTCCCGAACCCGAAAACCGGCGGCGCCGAGCACGTGGAATTCCGCTGGTGCGCGCTGCCCGAGGCGCGCCGGCTCGCGGCGCCGCGCGTGCGCGAGGTGATCGGCTGGGCGGCGAGGAAAATCGACGGGGTTGCTCCCGGCGCGGCAATCGAGCGGCAGCCTGCCGGCTGACCAGCGGGCTTCCCGCGGTGAAACCGCCATCATCGCGATTGCGGTATGCAACGAAACAGCCCCATTCTGGTGTACGCGCGAAAGCGTATCGGCTCCGGGCGGAAGCTCTCGCCGTTGATCGCGAGCGGCGGCAGAATCAGGGTGAATTCCGGGACCTGTGGTATTCCCGTCTGTGGCGCCTCGCGCGCGGTTTCCGGAGAAAACCACAGGGTACGAACCGCAGGTGGCCGCCCGTGATCGCGGGGGCCTCGTATGACGAGGTCCGGCGGAAATCTGGATGGGTCGCCACCGGTCAGGTGGTCGATGCGAAGGCGTCGCGGCTCCGGCCATTGCGGGCTGCGCAGGATGACCTCCGGGCTCACCAGCCGAACTGCCACGTCTGCCGGGACGAGTATGTTGATGTCGAGCAGAATGGTGCCGTCGAGCTTGTCCTTGCCCGGGCGGGCGTTGACGATGACGCCGTGCGGCGCCTTGACGTCTGCTGTGTTGGCGAACCCGGTGCAGTAACCACCCAGCTGGTCCGGCGGCAGGCCCGAGTCGTCAGCCGCAGACGGCCAGCCGATACAGGCTGACTGGCCGGCGATGGCGGCCAGCACGAGTAACACCCGGGCCGGCGCTCCGCGCGGGCAGACGGGAGGTCTCACCACGGGCCGAGCCAGTCGATGCGGTTGTAGCAGTCTTTTTCGCCCCCGGCGTAACGCCAGCCGGTGACCCGCCGCGTATGCCGGTCCACGACGTAGATCCAGCGGCACTTGCCCATGTCCTCGCGGGCGATCAGGTACTCGTCCACCTCGTCGCTCATGGACACCTTGTCGATGGCATCGCTCCAGCCACACCACCAGCTGTCCGGGTCCATGAAGACATTGCCGACACACTCGTCGCGGTCATCGCGGAAATTCTGAGCGAGCCTTGCCTCCGAGACGCAACCGGACGTCGCGCCAGCGAGCAGGCAGAGCGCGGCAGCGAGCCGCGGTCTAATCATGCGCCGCACCGTAGGCGTAGGAAGGAATGACCGAGGCGGCCGCGAATGGCGTCGCGACCAGCACGTTGGCCGCGTTGAAGACCTCGAGACCGGGCCAGCGGCCCGCCGAGTTGCCGAGCCCGTCGTAGAAGACGGGGCTGTTCAGGAAATCGTGCGGGCCGGCGTAGACCTCGACGAGATGATCGACGAACGATCCCGGCGCGTAGCCGATGCCGAGGAAGTTTCCGGGCCCGCCCTGCACCCCGCCGAGGGGGCTCCATTGACACGGCCAGCGGCAGCCGCCGAGCTTGAAGCCGTCGCCGCGGAAGCCGGCGCTGACGCCACTGGCATTTCTGCTTTCCGTGTTCAGGAGCGACTGCCTGATCATCGCCTCGCGCATTTCCAGCGCCGCCCAGCTGAGCGATGACAGGCTGCCGCTGGTGACGAAGCCGTTGACGAAATCGCCGCCCTGCAGTTCGGCGGACACCCCGCCGACGGCGGCCTCGGCGAGGACTCGTCCGGCTCCATGGCCGCCGCCGTAGGCCGCGCCGATTCCAGCCATCGCCCCGCCGGTCAGCGCGCCGGCGGCCGCACCCCGCAGATCGCCGGATGAGATGACCCCGGCGACCGCGCCGCCTGCGGCGCCGCCGAGGATCGTGCTCGACGTCGCCGCCGCGCCGAGCGTGCCGGCCGCGGCCACACCGTCCGCGACCAGGAATGCGGGCCCCGAGATCGAGACTGAGGAGGCCTGGGCGGCGTAGGCCCAGGAGGAAACCGCGCCGGCGGTGTAGTAGGCGGCCACGACCGCGGTGACCTGTCGGCCCCAGCGCCGGACGATGCGCCGCCCCACAGAGCCGGCATGGCGGATGGCACGCTTCACGGCCTTGCGCAGCTTGCTGAGCAGGTAGCCGCTCGGGTCCGCCAAGGAGGCGGGATTGTTGGCGACGTAGCTGTAGGGGTTGAGCCCCTGTGGGTTTCCCAGCCCTGCCATCACCGGGTCCGGGGACAGCATGCGCCCGAGCAGCGGATCCTGCAGCCGGCCGTTCATGTGCACCAGGCGCACCGCATCGAGATGCTCGTGGCCGGTGAAGCCGCGCTCGGTCCAGTGCGTATCGGCAAAGCGGGCATCGGCCGGGTCGGCGCTCCAGTCGGCGTTGCGCCGCTTTCCCCAGGCGTCGAAGCTCAGCCCCATGGTCTCGCTGCCCGCCCCGGCAGCGCGTGCCAGCCGATCGACGCTGCCGAGATGATCGTGCAGCACGTAGTAGGCCTCGAGGCCGCCCGTGCTGGTTTCGACCTGGCTGAAGATGGCGCGCCCGTGGGCGAACACGTTGGCGCGATAGCGCTTGACCGGGCCCTCGATCTCGACTTCGAAGTGCGGGCCGACGTAGTGAGTCGTTTTCGTGGCCGAGCCGGCCCTGGCGTCCTGGCGGACACGCCGGCGATCCGGCCCGTAGCCGAAGCGGACATAGCCGGCGCCGGTGTCGATCTGGCGGAGCAGGTTGTACGAGGTCCAGGTGAGCGGCATGCCGTTGCGGCTGGTCATATTGCCGTTGGCGTCGTAGTCGAAGCTCGCAATTCCGCGCGGGCCGCCGCCCACGGCGATGACCGCGTGCGGGTGCGCGCCGCTGCGGCTGTAGGCGTAATTGCCGACGTCGGATTTCGAACGAATGTTGCCGTCCGGCCGGTAGGCCATGGTCAGGGATGGGGCGCCGTTGCGCGTCACCGCGGTCAGGCGATTGAGCTCATCGTAGGCAAAGCGCTCCTCGATGGCGGGGGTGGCCGCGAGGTTGCGCCGCGTGAGCAGGTTCCCGACCCGGTCCCACTCGTAACCGTAGCTCTGCAGCGTCTCCGGGTGGGTCGGGACACCGGACATGATCGCGGTCAGCCGGCCGTTGGCGCGGTCATAGACGTTCTGTTCCAGGAAGGTCACTTCCCCGAACAGCGCGCGGAGCTCCCGGCCGGAGGCGTCCATTGCGAGCAGCGTGTAAATGCGGTTCGTCGTGACCGTCTCGTCGAAGATGCGCGCAAGGTGGCCGCGCGAATAACGGAAGGAAAACTTCGGGCGCCAGCCGACCGTGGATGGAAAAATCATGGAGACGAGCTTCCCCTCCGCGTCGTAGGCAAGATCGGTCTGGTAGCTGCTGCCGTCTATGCTGGTGACGACCCGCTGGGTTCGTCCCAGGCTGTCGTACACGTAGCCCTCCCGGAATCCGCCGGGCCCGCTTTCGCCGGGGCCTTTGACCTGCTGCAGCCGTCCGAAGGCGGGACCGGGCGTGTTGACGTAGATCCAGCTCGTCGCGCCCTCCGGTTCCGTGCGGGTCGTGACGCGACCGAGCTGGTCATATGCCAGCGTCATGGTGTTCGACGGGCTCTGGCCATCCGTCTGGCGCACCAGTTCGCCAAAGACGTTGTAGGCGTACGTCCGGGTGCCGGCGTCGGGATGATCGAGACGCACCAGCCGGCCATGCTCGTCGTATTCGAACAAGGCCGTGTTCCACCCGGCGTCGGTGATCGAATTGAGGTTTCCGAACTCGTCGTAGCTGTAGCCGGTGTTGCTGCCGAGCGGCGGCATGACCACCTTGACCCGGCCTTCGGCGTCGTGGAGGGTGCGGGTGGCGCGCATCTCCGCGTCGCGGGCGATCAGGGTCAGGCCCGCGTAGGTGAACGTGCTCAGCGCCCCGGACGGGATCGACTCGCTCACCGGGCGGTCGATCGACTTCACACGGCCTAGAGCGTCATGTTGGTAGCGCGTCCAGTACACGCGGTCCTGCTCGTCGTCGCGATAGGGCAGCGACTCGCCGGAGAGGCGCCCGAGCGCGTCGTACTCGAGGATCTGGCGGCTGGCGTGATTGTCGTGGAGCACGAACGAGCGGCCGACCATCCGCCCGAGGCCGTCATGCTGGGTCTCCGACCAGTAGCCGTCGGAGCGCAGCTGGCGGATGCTGTAGCGCGCGTTCGGGGCGAAGCAGGGGCCGCAGGTGCTGTAGGACAACTGGGTGTTGCCGGATGGGCGCGTCTCGCTCGTCGGCCGTCCGAAGTCGTCGTAGGACCAGGTGGTGGTACCCGCGGGTACCGAACGGCCCGCTTCCAGACCGAGCGCGTCGTTCCAGGTGCGCGTCGTGACGAGGTCGGGCTCGCCGGTCACGACCTGCGCTTCCCCTGACGGGCGCATGCCGCCCTCGCCGTAACTGAACAGCGTCTGGCGGGCCGCGAGCAGGCCGGCGCCGTCGGAGTGGGTGACAGACGCGAGCCGCCCGGTGGCGTCGTAGGCGTAGGTGGTGCGCAGCTGCTGCGCGGGGTTGCCCGCGGGGCCGGCGGTCTCGGTGACGGTGCGGCAGCTGCCGCTCGCATAGCCGAACTGCACGGTGCGCGTGGCCGAGCCGACGCTCGGGCCGTCGCGCGTGACGTCGACCCGGCTCGGGAAACCGAGGCATCCGTAGGCGGTCCGCAGGTTTTCGTCCAGTGTCACCGTGCGCGTGGTGCGGTAGGCCACGCCCGGCTCCTGGGGCGCGCTGACGATCGTCTGCTCGCTGGTGACGGCGCCGTGATTGAAGTTCCAGTCGAGCGTTCGCGCCGTGCTGCGCACCAGGTTGCCGTGGTAGCCGCCGTCGCTGTCGACCTCGTAGGTCTCGGTAAGGTCCGAGGCGAGATGTACGAAGTGCGTGTCGAGCGCGGCGTCGGGCGCGGCGGCAGCCGTCGCCGCCCACGACGGGTCGTACACGGACACCCTGGCGGTGCCGCTCCACACGGTGACCCGCTCCGGGCGGCCGATGAACGGGAAGTCCTGCCGGTAGCTGGTCTCGGTGACGATGCCGCGGGAGTCCGCCGCCCGGATCGTCTGAAAGCCGAGTAGACCTCGGCCGAGGTGGTCCGCGCGCAGGTTGGTGTAGCTCAGCGCGACCGAGAAACGGTTGCCTTCGCCCGCATCCGCGCTCCACTGGCTGAGCACCGCAAGCGCGCCGCCCGGCAGCAGTCGCGAACCGGCCGGAGCCGGTGCCTGCTCGTCGAGGCCGTAGCCGCTCCAGGCCGACAGCGGGCGGTAGGCCAATTCCAGGCGGTTTCCGAGGCCGTCGGTCAGCTCCCGCAGCAGGTCGCCGCGATAGGCGATCGCACCGTCGGTGCGGGAGTCGCGGCGATGCTGCACGGCCTTCCAGTCCCCGAAAGTCGTGCCGAACAGGAGCTCGCCGGCGCCGTCGCCGTCGCGGTCGGCGCTGACGACGCGCGCGACGGTGGCGTTGCCGGGGCCGCTGACGTCGGCGTAGCGTTGCGTCCCGCTGAAGCACTCGCCGTCGGAGCGGTAGACGCGCCAGCCCGATGAGCCGTGCGGCTTCAGCAGATCGGCCCGGCCGTCGCCGTCGTAGTCCACCACGGTGGTCTTCTCCGCGCTGCCCGCTGGCAACGGGTCGCTGCAGGAGGCGGCGACGAGCCCGCCCGTCGTGCCGCTCGCGGTGCCGCGGCTGACATACGGCACCCAGTACGCTCCTTCACGGCGGAGCACGTCGGAGAGACCGTCGCCGTTCATGTCGAGCACGATCACATCATCATCGGTCGTGGTGCTGCCGAGTGTTGCAATGGGTTGCGGGTCGAAGCCGGCGCCACTGGACAGATAAGCCTCCCAGACCAGGCTGCCGGCTGCGTCCCGCGAACGGGCGACCAGCAGGTCCTCGCGCCCGTCGCCGTCGAAGTCCGCGCTCGTCAGCCAGCCGTCCGCGCCCTGCGCGGCCGTGTAGGGCGCGCGGGCAGAGCCGATGCCGGCGGGAGTTTCCGGTCCGAAGGCGCCGCCGAGATTGCGTCGCAGCCAGGCGGTGCCGTTGCGCAGGTACACCAGGTCGTCGTAACCGTCGGCGTCGATGTCGAGCGCAGCCGTCGCGCCATTGCCCGCCGACGCAACCCCCGTGTCGCGGGCGGCGAAACCGCCGCCGGCGCTGCCCGGCGCGAGGTAGGCGACCCAGCCCGCGCCGGCCGAAGCGCGCGCGAGCAGGTCGGTGAAACCGTCGCCGTTGAAATCGAGCGCGAGGCCGCTGCCATCGGTCCCGACGGGCGCTGGGATCGCGACCGGCGCACCGCTCTGACCGGTCTCCGGGTCGGCCGGCCACACCGACCAGTAGCCGTTCTCGGCGCCGAAGAGGTCGGCCGTGCCATCGCCGTTGAAATCCCCGAACACGGAGTGCTCCACCGGCTGGTGGACGGACGTCCAGCTTCCTTCCCAGCCCGCCACGCCATTGTCCCAGGCGAGCGTCGTGGGCGGCAGGCAATCGCGCGGCCCGCACTGCCTGACGCTGGCGAGCTGGCTGCGATTGGTCCCGCCGGCCGACGGGCTCTTGTAGGCGAGCGAGTAGCGGTGCACGCGCGTGAAGCTGCTGCCTGCCCTGAACTGGTATTCCACGGACGTCAGCCGCTTCGACGAGCGCCACGGCGAGCCCCAGACGTAGCCGCCCCGGATGTCCTCGATGGGTCGGGTGGCGTAGCCGAACAGGAGCCGGTAGCGCGCCTGTTCGGGCGACTGCGCGGCCCCGTAGGTCCAGTAGATCTCCGCGGGCAGGTGCTCGCCGAGCGCGGCGTCCTCCGTGTAGCTGAAACCGATGCGCTGCTGGAACCGGTCTTCGATCTCGTTCAGGGCCCAGCCGCGGACCTCGCTCGTCCCGGGCGCCTCGATGCGCGAATCGTCGTCGTTGCCGAAGCGCTGCACCAGCCCGTCCGGGCGCTGCATCTCGAACCAGGACGGGCCGCTGCCCTGCCGCCCGCGGGCAATCACCCGCTCGAAGGCATGCAGTTCCCTGCGGTACACCGCGCCGTCGGCGCCGTGAGTGCCGCTCAGGCGCACCAGCGGCTCGCCGTCGAGGCAGAAACGATCCTGTGAGTCGAGGCGCACGCCCCGCGCGCGCCCGTCGAGCGCCCGCGTCAGCGGACAGCGCTCGATCCGCGACAAACCCGCAATCGCCCACCCCATGCCGGCGTGCCCGCTGCCAGCGCTGCTGCTGTAGGCGAGCGCGATACCGGGCTTGAGCCCGTTCATGCCGGCCGCCACCTCGATTTCGATCGTGTAGGTCGCCGCGCCGTTCGACGCCGGTTCGAACTCCCCGGCGATGCGTCCCGGCAGCGTGGCGCCGCTGGCGGAAATCAAGGAGAGGCCGCCGGCAAGAGCGGGCAGCAGGCGCAGGGCGGCGGAACGCGCAGCGCGCGAGCGGAATGCGAAAGCGTGACGGGTCATGGCGGGCTCCGTGTCTGTTCGCCGGCCACAGCCGTGTGGCAGCCGGCGCGGGCGGGTGTCGCCATGGAAGCAGCGGCGGGGCTCGCGGACGAGGCGTGAAAGCGGCGGGAATCTGCAGGAATCTCACAATCCGGACGGAGCGGTGGGAAATGCATGCTCCGTCACGCTGGGGCATAATCGCCCCGGGTTTCCGGGGTGCGCGTTCCGGCTCCTGCCGGCGGGCGTCAGCACCGGATTGTCGCGATCGCTTTTTCGGAGATTTCGCAATGCCTCTGCGGTTTCAGCACCTGGCATGGGCGCTGCTGCCCTGTCTCGGTCTCGCCGTCTGTGCGTCATCGGCGGCTGCTGCCGAGCCGCGCTACACCTACGGCGAGCTCGGTTACCTCAACGTGGATTTCGACGACATCGACGAGGATGGCGACGGCTTCGGCATCGGCGGCTCCTATGCCCTGCATCGCAATTTCCATCTCCTAGCCGACTACCAGGACATCGACCTCGGTGGTTCGCGTGACGCCAACGCTCTCGGCCTCGGCGCCGGAGTGAATTTCGCGCTGCGACCGGGTCTCGACGCGGTCGGGCGTGCGCGCTGGATCGACAGCGAGATCGACGCAGGACCGGGTGACCGCGACGACAGCGGGTACTCCCTGGAAGGCGG
>CAZFWB010000086.1:0-12768 GCA_964522655.1 uncultured Chromatiaceae bacterium
CAGGCTGCCGGTGAAGGCGAGTTCGCCGTGGAATTCCCAGCGTCCGAGCTCATCGGCGGGAATCTGCCCGGATGCGGCCAGCACGCCGATCGCGATCGGCAGATCAAAGCGGCCACCGTATTTCGGCAGATCCGCAGGGGCCAGGTTGACCGTGATCCTGCGGTTGGGAAAGTCGAAGCCGCACTCCGAGATCGCGGCGCGGACCCGCTCGCGGCTTTCCTTAACCGTGGTTTCGGCCAGCCCCACGATCGTGAGTCCCGGCAGGCCGCCGCCGAGGCGCACTTCCACGCCCACCTCCGGCGCCTGCAGGCCGCACTCGCCGCGGGTGATGACGCTGGCGAGGCGCACGGTGGCCCGTCGCTTTCCCCGGCCGGTGCCGGGCCGCTCAGGACTCGCCGCCGGCCTGTCGCGCCTCGAGCGCGGCGATCTGCGCCTCGAGCGCGGCGAGTTTCTCGCGACTGCGCTCGAGTACGCGCCGCTGCACCTCGAACTCCTCGCGCGTGACCAGGTTCATCTTCGCGAGAGCCGACTCGAGCAGGGCACGAAAGTTGTTCTCCATGTCGGCCTGCAGCGCCCGCACACCCGGCGGCACGGTCTCGGCGAGTTTCCTGGCGAGTTCCTCGATCAGCTTGGCTTCCATCGCTGTTGCGCTCCTACGGAACCTGAGAGTCGGCGGCCTGCCCCGCAATCGTGCGCGACCCTCCCACCCGCGCCCCGTCACGGTGCAGCGGCCCAGGGCGAGATCCCGCGCGGTGGCGTGTCAGCGCGCTTTCGCGGCCTTATGGCGCGCTGGCACGGATCGTGCTTATGCCTTTGCGACGCTGCCGGCATCGTGCCAACACAGCCGAGCGGCGGCAAGTACGTGAACGCCGCGCTTTCGCGGAGAAATGCCGCCCCTGCAGACCCGGGGCGGAGCAGGCCACCGCCGCGAAGGCGCCCGCACCGGGAGAGTAAGGAGCCCATGAAGCTCATCACCGCAATCATCAAGCCGTTCAAGCTCGACGACGTCCGCGAGTCAATCAGCGAGATCGGCATCCAGGGCATCACCGTCACCGAGGTCAAGGGTTTCGGCCGCCAGCGTGGCCATACCGAGCTGTACCGCGGCGCGGAGTACGTCGTCGATTTCCTGCCCAAGGTCAAGCTCGAGATCGCGGTTGCCGACGAGCTGCTCGACCAGACGCTCGAGGCAATCATCAATGCAGCACGCACCGGCAAGATCGGCGACGGCAAGATCTTCGTGAGCGACCTGCTCGAGGTCGTACGCATCCGCACCGGGGAGACCGGCGCGGAGGCGCTGTAGTCGCGCATGCGGCACCCGCGAATCCCCCAAGGAGCAAAGAACGTGAATCCCCTGATCTTCTCCCATCGCACCCTGCGCCGCGTGAGCCTGTCCGTGCTCGCCATGCTGTCGCCGCTCGCCGCATACGCGGCCGACACTCCCGTGCCCGACAAGGGCGACACCGCCTGGATGCTGACCTCCACGGTGCTGGTCATCCTGATGACTATTCCGGGACTAGCCCTGTTCTACGGCGGCATGGTGCGCGCAAAAAACGTGCTCTCGGTGCTGATGCAGGTGTTCATCACCTTCTGCCTCATGGCGCTGCTGTGGGCGATCTACGGGTACAGCCTCGCGTTCACCGAGGGCAACGCCTTCTTCGGCGGCCTCGACCGGGCGTTTCTCGCCGGACTCACCCCCGAGTCGCTGGCCGCAACGTTCTCCAAGGGCGTCTACATCCCCGAGTTTTCCTACTTCGTCTTCCAGCTGACCTTCGCCTGCATCACTCCCTGTCTCATCGTCGGCGCCTTCGCCGAGCGGATGAAGTTCTCCGCCGTTCTGCTGTTCCTGGTCATCTGGTTCACCTTCGCGTACCTGCCGATCGCGCACATGGTCTGGTTCTGGGCGGGTCCCGACGCGTACACGGACGCGGAGGCCGCCGCCGCGGCGGGCGCCGGCGCCGGGTGCATCTTCCAGAAGGGAGCGCTCGACTTCGCCGGCGGGACGGTCGTGCACATCAACGCCGGCATCGCGGGCATCGTCGGCGCCCTGTTCGCCGGCAAGCGCGTCGGCTACGGCAAGGCGCCGATGCCGCCGCACAACCTGCCGATGGTGATGATCGGCGCCTCGCTGCTGTGGGTCGGCTGGTTCGGGTTCAACGCCGGCTCCAACCTCGAGGTGAACGGCCTCACCACGCAGGTCTTCGCCAACACGATTCTCGCCACTGCCGCCGCCGCGCTCGCCTGGTCATCCGGCGAATGGGTCTGGCGCGGCACGCCGACCATGCTCGGCGCCGCCTCCGGCGCGGTGGCGGGCCTGGTCGCGATCACGCCCGCCTGCGGCTGGGTCGGGCCCATGGGGTCGATCGTGATCGGCCTCGTCGCGGGCGTCGCCTGCCTGCTGGCGGTGACGAAACTCAAGGCGGCGCTCGGCTACGACGACTCGCTCGACGTCTTCGGGGTGCACTGCGTCGGGGGGATCCTCGGCGCGCTGCTGACCGCGGTGTTCTGCGATCCCGCGCTCGGCGGCACCGGCGTGTACGACTACGTCGCCGACGCGGTGGCGGAATACTCCATCGGCGCGCAGTTCGCAAGCCAGCTCTGGGGCGTCTGCGTGACGGTGCTTCTCTCCGGCGCGGTATCGGTGGCGGGCTACGCGATCGTGAATGCGACCGTGGGCCTGCGCGTCACGGAGGACGAGGAGCGCGAGGGCCTCGACACGATCTCCCACGGGGAAAGCGCCTACACCTGAGCGCTCCGGGCCCGATGCGGCGCGGCGGACGGTCCTTACCCGGGGCCTTCCGCCGCGGCTTTCAGGCTTCACGAACGCCTCTTTGCGTGACGGCGTTCAAACTTCCGGACCGGCGGCGATGGCATAATTGCCGGCGCCGCGGGCTGTGCTGATTCAGGCACGTTTACCCGCGGCCGTTGGATCATGCGAGGGCGTACGCAATGAAAGCCTCTGCCGCCGTGATGGGAATCCTCCTGTCGGGCGCGCTGGCCACGCCGGCCGGCGCCGCCGACGAAGGCACCGTGTACCTGTGGGTGGACAAGGACGGTACGCCCCACTACCAGGACCGCCCGCCCGAGGGCGCCGGCAGCGCGCAGGAACTGAACCTGCGCTACAGGCTGACCGACGCGCCGGCGGTCGCCGCCGCCGCGAAGAGCCGCGCGGAGACGCGGGAAGTGGCGCAGCTGCGCGAGCAGCAGCAGGCCGAGGACCAGGCCAACGAGGCAGCCGACCGCGAGAAGGTACTGACCGAACGCGAGAAGGGCTGCGCTGCGGCCCGGGAGCGACTGCAGAAATACGAGACCGCCCACCGGCTCTACAAGCCAGGTCCCGACGGCCAACGCAATTACCTGAGCGACGAAGAAATCGATGCAGCTCGCCTCGAGGCTCGCCGGACCGTGGAAGAGTGGTGCGGCGAGTGATGCCGCCCGTCCGGTGACCGACACACCGGACAAGCCGCGCGCCGACAACTGCACCTATCTTCCCGATCTTTGCGCGCCCATGGCAGTGCTGGGCGTCGTGCTCATTGCCGAACTCGTCGCCATCACCCTGGCCCTCGCGCGAGAGAACCAGTGGGTCAGCTTTTTCGCCGACCTCGGCCGCACCTCCGTCGTGCTGCAATGGCTGTCGCTGACCTCGGCGGCAGTGCTCTGCGCGGTGCGTCCCCGGGCCGCGCGCCTCACGCTGCGCCAGGGCAGCGCGCTCGCGCTCGGCGCGGTGATGGCTAACGTGCTGGTCGTCTCGGAAGCCCTCTACTGGGTCGGCTACTTCGTGGCGCCGGGGGTGGCCAGCGACGGCTGGCTGCCCGCCGATCACTGGTTCTTTGCCGCCCGCAACCTCGCCATCGGCGGCATCGTGACCGGCGGCCTGCTGCGGTATTTCTACGTCTCCGCCCAATGGCAGCGTAACGTGCGCCGCCAGGCCGAGGCGCGCATCCACGCCCTGCAGGCGCGCATCCGGCCGCACTTTTTGTTCAACAGCATGAACACCATCGCGAGCCTCACCCGCAGCAATCCGTCGGCCGCAGAGCAGGCGGTCGAAGACCTCGCGGATCTGTTCCGCGCCTCGCTGAACGACGAGCGCCAGTTCATCACGCTCGCCGAAGAGCTCGAGATCACGCGGGTCTACGAGCGCATGGAGCAGCACCGGCTCGGCGAGCGGCTGCGCGTCGAGTGGCAGACCGAAGCGCTGCCGGCCGACGCGATGCTGCCCGGCCTCACGATCCAGCCGCTGCTGGAGAACGCGATCTACCACGGCATCGAGCGCCTGGCCGAGTGCGGCGCCGTGCGCATCAGCGGGGAGCGCGCCGCCGACCGCCTGGAAGTGACGGTGACGAACCCCACACCTTGCGACGGCGGGCCGGAGAGAGCCGGCAACCAGATCGCCCTGGAGAACATCCGCCAGCGCCTCGAGCTCGCCTACGGCGAGCGCGCCGGGCTGCGCGTCGACGAGCGCCCGGGCGAATTCCGCGTCACGCTCTGGCTCCCCTACCGGACGGCCGGACGGTGAATTCCCAGGCCCGCAGCGTCCTCATCGTGGATGACGAGCCGCCGGCGCGCGCGCGGCTGCGCCAGCTGCTTGAGGACATCGGCGACTGGCAGGTCGCCGGCGAGGCGATCCACGGGCGCCAGGCACTCGAACTGTGCCAGCAGCTCGACCCCGACGTGGTGCTGCTCGACATACGCATGCCCGGCATGGACGGCATGGAGGTCGCCCGCCACCTGACCAGCCTGGAACACCCCCCTGCGGTGATATTCACCACCGCCTACAGCGACTACGCGATCCAGGCGTTCGAGGCGCAGGCGATCGGCTACCTGGTCAAGCCGGTGCGCCGCGAGCGCCTGCAACGCGCGCTGCAACAGGCCGCGCGGCTCACCCGCGGCGACATGAGCGCGCTCTCGGCGGCGAGCCCGCAAGCGGGCCGGCGCGCGCACATCTGCGTGCGCAAGGCGCGCGGCCTGCGGCTCGTGCCGGTGAGCGAGATCATCTGCTTCCAGGCCGACCAGAAGTACGTGACGCTCGTGCACCTCGATGGCGAGGAGATCACCGACGAGACGCTGAAGGATCTCGAGACCGAGTTCGAGGGCGAGTTCATCCGCATCCACCGCAACACACTGGTCGCGGTGCGCTATCTGCAGCGCATCGAGACCACCGATGAAGGCCGCTGCCTGGCGTACCTGGCCCACCGCGAGGAACCCCTGCCCGTCAGCCGCCGCCTGGCCGCCGAGGTCAAGCGCCGGCTGCTCGGCGAGTCCTGAGGTACGACGCGACCGGCTCGTGGCAGAATGCATGCGGCAGCCATGAGCGACGAACAGACCGAACAGGCGGAGCAGCCCCGGGAGGCACAGCCGGCGCCGGCCGGGCCGCGGCCGGCGCGCACTCCGCGCCTGGCCATCCTCATCGCGCTGCTCGCGCTCGCGGCCGCCGCCGGGCAATGGATCTTCACCGCCTCGCGTATCGCGGCCGAGGACGACCGCGCCGAGGAACTCGCCGGCAAGCTGCAGCGCCGGCTGAGCGCGCTCGAGGAGCGCGTGCGGCGGGAGCGCGACGATCTCGACCGGCTCGCGCAGCGCGTGGGCACCGGGGTGTCCGCCGAGGACTCGCTCGCCGGGCGCATCGCGCAACTGGAGGAAGCGATCGCCAAGCTGCCGGGCGGGGAGCGCGTGCGGCTGTCCTGGCGCGTCGAGCAGGCGGAGTACTTCATGCGTGTCGCCAACGCCCAGGAGACGCTGGCCGGCGACAGTGCCGGCGCGCTCACCGCGCTCACCATCGCCGACGAGCATTTGCGCGATGCGGCCGATCCGCGACTCGCCCCGGTGCGCAAAATCCTCGCGAACGACATCGCGGCGCTGCGCGCCGTCCCGCGCGTGGACACCGAGGGCCTGGTGCTGAAGCTGACCGCGCTGGCGGGCACCATCGCGCAACTGCCGCTCAGGCAGACCGCGCCAGCGTCGTTCGCGGCCGCGCCGGTCGCGCCGGACACGGATCTGACCGGCACGCAGCGCCTCCTCGCCGCCCTGCGCTCGGCACTCGGCAGTATCGTCAGCATCCGGCGCACCGGGGCGCCGGCCGCCACGTTGCTCAGCGAGGAATCCGCGGGCGTGCTGATCCGCAGCCTGGAGCTCGAGCTGCAGATGACGCGCCTCGCGCTGCTGCGCGGGCAGGCCGGCGTGTACCGGGCATCGCTTGCCAACGTCCGAAAAGCGCTGGAGGAGTACTTCGACGCGGGCTCGGGCGAAGTCGAAGGGGCGCTGGCGCTGGTCGATGAACTCGCGCGCGACGCGCCGCCGGAAAAGCTGCCCGACGTGTCGGCGTCGCTGGTCGAGCTGTTGCGCATCAAGGAGCGCGAGCTCGCGCCATGACGACAGGGCTCGGCATCATCCTGACGCTGGCGCTCGGGGCGCTGGCCGGGCACTACCTGCTCCAGGACAACGGTTACGTGCTGGTGAGCTTCTTCGGCTACGTGGTCGAGATGTCGGTCCCGGTCGCGTTGTTCCTGCTGCTCGTCGCCTACCTCGGCGTGCGACTGATCGCCTGGATCTGGCGCGTGCCGCGCGAACTGGGCGAGGCCACCGCCCGCGCGCGCGTGCGCTGGGCCGGTCGCCAGGCGACGCGCGGTTACATCGCCATTGCCCAGGGCAAGCTCGCCCGCGGCGAACGCCTGCTGACGCGCGGGGCGCGGCGCAGCGGGGCGCCGCTGATGAACTACCTGGCGGCGGCCCGCCTCGCCCATCAGCAGAACGATCCGGCGCGCCGCGACGGCTGGCTGCGCCTCGCCTACGAGCAGGAACCGGCGGCGGCCGATGCGGTACTGCTCGCCCAGGCCGAGATGCAGATGGACGATCAGGCGTTCGACGAGGCGCTCGCCACGCTGAACCGCATCCGCGAGCACAACCCCCGGCACGGCCAGGCGCTTCGCCTGCTCGCCGCGTTGTACTGGCGCCTTCAGGACCATCGCGCGCTGATCGATCTGCTGCCGTCGCTGCGCGCGGCGCCGCCGCTGCCACCAGAGAAGCTCAACCGCTGGACCACTGAGGCGTTCTGCGCACTGCTCGCCGACCCGGCGCTCGCCGAAGCCGGCATAGGCACTCTCTGGGACGAGGTGCCCAAGGGCCTGCGCCATCCCCCACCGCTGGTGCTCGCACGCGCCCGGGCTCTGGCGCGCTGCGGGGCCGTCACGGTGGCCGAGGCGGAGGTCCGCCGCGCCCTGCGCGACCACTGGGACCCCGGCCTGATCGCGTTCTACGGCGAATTGCAGGTGCCCGATGCCGGCCGGCAGCTGAAGAACGCCGAATCGTTTCTGCGGGAGCGGCCGGAGGACCCGGACCTGCTGCTGGCGGTCGGGCGGCTCTCCTACCGCAACCAGCTCTGGGGCAAGGCGCGCAGCTACCTCGAAACGAGCCTCGCCATTCGCCCGACCCCGGAAACCTGCGAGGCGCTCGGCCAGCTGATGCAACGCATCGGCGACAAGGATGCCGCGGCCCGCGCCTTCCAGCGCGGCCTCGCCCTGCGGACCGGGCCGCCAGCCCGGCAGGCGCCGGTCGCCCGCGGCACGACCGCCCTCGAAGCGGCCCCGCTCGCCACCGCCACGGCGGGCGCGGCTACAACAACGAGCGAGCGCGACTAGGGCGAGTCAGCGCGGCGTCAGGCGGCCGCGGGCCGGCTGCGCCGGCTGCCGAGCCACTCGACCAGCGGCTCCCACTGTTCCCAGTCGGGCCAGGCGAGGTATTCCGGCAGTTCGAAGATCCCGAGCCCCCGGGTATAGGCGCGGATGTAGTTCTGCGCCTCACGCAGCTTCGCCACGTAGGGGGTGCGCAGATTGTCGAGATACTCGTCGAGCTCCCCGGCGATGAGCGTGTTCTCGCGCACCCGGTTCGCCACCACCGCGACCCGGACCTCGCGGCGCTCGACCCGGCCGACCGCCTTGAGGTCCTCGAGAAAACGCGACGCCGCCTGGATGTCGATGCTCGAAGGCAGCACCGGCACGATGATCGTCTCGGCATGACGCACCATGTTGGTCAGTTCCGGGCCATGGATCCGCGCCGGGGCGTCGATGATGACGACTTCGGCGCTGCGGGGCAGATTGCGCAGGCCATGGGAGAACGCCTCCACGCCTTCGATCGGCGGGCGGTCCGCCGGCCGCTTCGCCAGCCAGTCGAGGCCCGAGCGCTGCGGGTCGTAGTCGGCCAGCGCGACCTTCTTGTCCTGGGTCGCGTAGTAGCTGGCGAGGTTGGTCGCGATCGTGCTCTTGCCACAGCCGCCCTTGGCATTCAGCACCATGATATGCCGCATGATTCTTGTTCCTTCGACCGGGCGGATGCGCCGGGTCCGTGAGTTCCTCCGGGGACGGGGTGAGAACTTAGCGGGGCCTCCCGCAAAAGTCCATGCCGGCCTCACCACAGGGCCCGGATCACCTCCACCGCGATGAGCGCGATGATCACGATTTCCAGCAGTTCCATGCGCCGGGCGGCGATGCGGTCGTTGAGTTTCGCGTAGATGCTGCCGAGGGTTTCGAGCTTGCGGCGGATCGCTGCATCCCACGACGGCAGGTGGAAGCGCTGCGAGGCGAGGCGGTAGACACGCGCGAGATACTGGTCGCCGAGCAGCTTCACGCTGTTGGTGACGCGCTCGAACAGCACGGCGCTGTCCACCTGCAGCCGGGCGATCGCGGCGGCGTCGCGTTCCAGCACCACCGGGAGGCGCAGCATCGGGACGCGCCCGCGGGAGAGCACCGCATAGGCCTGGTCGAGGGCCCGGTCGAGCTGGCTGTCGAGAACGCGCATCTCGAGCAGCTCCACGTTGGCGAACTCGAGCACCGCCCGCGTGTCGTCGAGCCCCGGGCCGAACAGCAGCGCCGCGTTCCAGTCGATCAGGGCCTGGTCGTCCGGTGCGAAGGCGATCGCGCAGCCGGTGGCATCCTTCACCTCATCCGGCGCCAGGCTGCGCCGCTCGGCTCGCAGGACCTGCGCCATCGCGTGCTCGGCGCCCGCCCAGGCCCGCTCGATCGCCGGTTCGGCCACGTGCATGACGACGTAGTCCTCGACCTGGGGGAGCACCCCGGGCCGCTCCACCGCGGGCCCGAGCACCTCGAGCAGCCACTCGACGTGGCGGCGCGAATCGGCGAGCAGCGCGCGGTTCTCGAAGAGCGCCTCGCTCAGATCCCGCAGCTGCCCGAAGCCGCCCTCGAAGGGCACCCGGTAGTTCACCGAGACGGCGCCGAAGTCGTAGAGCACGATCTCGATGCCCTCGGCGGTGGCAAATGACCCGAGCGCGACGGCGGGCGCGCGCAGCGCCACGCGCAGCGGTTGCGGGCGCAATTCGAAGTACTCGCCGGCGCGGGGGCCGGCCGGCAGCCCGCCGCGCTGGGCAACGGCGCTGAAGGCGACCTGCGCGTCATCGAGGCGGATGGCGACGCCGATGTCGTAGGCAAACAGCGCGTGACAGGCGCCCTTGCCGATGCTCTTCTCGCCGCTCATGACAAGCCGCGGGGCTGGGACGGGTGCGGGGATGTTAGCAGACAACAATCGAGCCACCGGCCGATATAATGCCGGCCTCCTCGCGAGTAGCCTCCATGCGCCTGCCCTTCACCAAGATGCACGGCCTCGGCAACGACTTCATGGTCGTGCGGGCGAACGGGGCGGCACCCCCGCCAGCGGAGGTGATCCGCGCGCTCGCCGATCGCCGGACGGGCATCGGCTTCGACCAGTTGCTCTGGGTGGAGAGACCGCGCATTCCGGGCGCCGCCGCCTACTACCGGGTGTTCAACGGTGACGGCGGCGAGGCCGAGCAGTGCGGCAACGGCGCCCGCTGCATCGCCCGGCTCATCGGCGGCGGCGCGGGACGCGCTCTGGTGCTTCAGCATCGCGGCGGTTCCTCGCGCGCCCGGCTGGAGCGCAACGACCTCGTCAGCGTCGAGCTCGGAGTACCGCGCTTCGAGCCCGGGCAGGTGCCGTTCGTTGCCGAGCACGAAGCGGCCAGCTACGAGGTCAGGGTCGGGAAAAGAACCGTGGAACTGCGCGTCGTCTCGCTCGGCAATCCGCACGCGGTGGTGCGCGTGGACGATGTCGACACGGCGCCGGTCGACACGCTCGGAGCCGCGCTCGAGCGCCATGAGCGTTTTCCAAACCGTGCTAACATCGGTTTCATGCAGGTGCTCGACCCGGAGCACGTCAGGCTGCGCGTGTTCGAGCGTGGCGTGGGCGAGACCCGGGCCTGTGGCACCGGCGCCTGTGCGGCGGCCGTCGTCGGCCGGCGCGCTGGCTGGCTCGCCGAGCGGGTGACGGTCAGCCTGCCGGGCGGTGAGCTCTCCGTGCGCTGGGAGGGCCCCGGTTCTCCCGTCTGGCTTACCGGCGAAGCGGTTACCGTATTCGAGGGAACGGTGGACATATGAACACAGTCTCGAAGCACCTCGCCTACCCCGAGATCTCCGAGGAATCGATCGCGGAGTACCTGAAGGCCAACCCGGATTTCTTCGAGCGCAACCTGACGTTGCTCTCCGGCCTGCGCCTCCCGCATCGCACCACCGGTGGTGCGATCTCGCTCGTCGAGCGGCAGGTGGACGTGCTGCGCCAGCGCAACGCCGCGCTGGAGACCAAGCTGCGCGAACTCGTGGACGTCGCCCGCACCAACGACCGGCTGGCGGGACGGATTCACGCGCTCGCGCTGCTGCTCATGCGCTCGCGCAGCCGCGAGGAAGTCATCGACATCCTCGACGAGCAGTTGCGCGAGGGTTTCTCGGTGGACCAGGCGGCGCTGGTGTTGTTCGACAGCGTGCCCGGCCTCGTCCAGGGCCACGCGCAGTTCGTCCGCGTGGTGCACCGCGAAGACCCGGCGGTCGGGCCGTTCAAGTCGTTCCTGCAGGGATCCTCCCCGCGGTGCACGCGCGCGCGCGAGGCACAGCGGGATTTTCTCTTCGGGCCCGGCGCGGAGATCCAGTCGATGGCACTGGTGCCGCTGGGGCCGCGCTCGGAGTTCGGTTTTCTCGCGATCGGCAACCGCAGTCCGGATCACTTCCAGCCGTCGAAGAGCATCGACTTCCTCGCGCGGCTCGGTGAGCTGATCGCCTGCGCGTTGAGCCTGCGCTGAACTTGTGCGGAAAATCCACCCTTAGGAGCGGCTTTAGCCGCGATTCCAGAAATCGGGGCTGAAGCTCCTCCTACAGGCGCCACGCAGGACATTCTGCGGACATTGCAATGCACGCCGCACAGTGGAATCAGGCCGAGCGCTTCCTCGCGCATCTGGCGCTGGAACGCCGCCTGTCACCGCACACGATCGAAGGCTACCGGCGCGACCTCGAGTGTCTTGCGGCCTTCTGCAATCGCGAAGGAATCGACACCTGGCCGGAATTGAAGACCCACCATCTGCGCCGCTTTGCCGCCGTGAGCCACGGCACGGGCCTGAACCCGCGCAGCGTCCAGCGGCGCCTTTCGGGCGCGCGCAGCTTCCTGAAATACCTCGTCCGCGAGGGCAAGCTCGCGCACAACCCCGGGGTCGGCATCTCGGCGCCGCGCGCCGCCCGGCGACTGCCGGCCACGCTCGACGTCGACCAGATGGCGCACCTGCTCGACATCAGGGGCGAGGATCCGGTCGCCGTGCGCGACCGGGCGATGCTCGAGTTGCTGTACTCCTCCGGCTTGCGCCTCGGCGAACTCGTCGGCCTCGACCTCGGCGACGTCGATCTCGCCGACGGCATGGTGCGCGTCACCGGCAAGGGCCGTAAGACCCGCCTCGTTCCCGTCGGCCGCCAGGCGCGCCGGGCGCTGCGCGACTGGCTGAAGGCGCGCGCGGCCCTGGCCGCGCCCGGCGAGAAGGCCATGTTCACCGGCGTGCGCGGCGCTCGCATCAGCCCGCGCTCGGTGCAGGCGCGGGTGCTTCACTGGGCGCGCCGCTCCGGCCTCGGCCAGCGGGTGCACCCGCACCTCTTCCGCCATAGCTTCGCCACCCACGTGCTCGAATCGAGCGGGGACCTGCGCTCCGTGCAGGAGATGCTTGGCCACGCCAACATCAGCACCACGCAGATCTACACCCACCTCGACTTCCAGCATCTCGCGCAGGTCTACGACAAGGCCCATCCGCGGGCCCGCAAGGCCTCGAAACGGCCTTCGTCCCGGTCAACCGGTTTGCCGCTGCCGCGTTCTTGAGCAACAGACGCAGCAGTCGACCGGACGCGCTGCGGCAACCCTGTCAAGCGAGGAGTAAAGACGATGACGCCGAAATCACTGATGCTGGCTGCCACCACCGCGGGCCTGCTCGCGCTATCCACCGCCGCCGTGAGCGCGGACGACGCGCCGCCCGGAATGCCGATGGGCAAGGAATGGTGTGACCAGAACCCGGAAAAATGCGCCGCGCGGCGCGCCGAGCGCGAGCAGTGGTGCACGGCCAACCCCGAGCAGTGCCAGAAGATGCAGGCCAGGCGCGCCGAGCGCCAGGCCTGGTGCGAGCAGAACCCCGAGGAGTGCGCCGCGCGGCAGGAGAGACGCCGCCAGCGCATGGCGGAGAGAAAGGCGCGCTGTGACGCCGACCCTGAGCGCTGCGAACAGATGCGCCAGAAGCGGGCGGAGCGCCGCGAGTGGTGCCAGCAGAACCCGGAGGAGTGCGCGCAGCAGCGCGAGCAGCGCCGCCAGCGCATGCAGGAGATGAAGGCGAAATGCGACGCCGACCCCGCCGCCTGCGAGCAGATGAAGCAGCAGATGCGCGAGCGGCGCAAGGGCGCCGGCCAGGGTCAGCCGGGGACGTAACCTCAAATCGGGGTCAGAAAAAGGGGA
>CAZFWB010000087.1:0-12700 GCA_964522655.1 uncultured Chromatiaceae bacterium
GAGTACATCATCTTCGTCATCGACACCTCGGGCAGCATGTTCCAGGGGCCCTGGCGGCTGGTGCTGCGCAAGGTCTCCGAAACGCTCAGCGGGTACCCGAAGGTCAAGGGCATCCAGGTGCTCAACGACGAGGGCAAGTACATGTTCTCGAGTTACGCGGGCAAGTGGATTCCCGATTCCGAGAACACCCGGCGGCGGATCGTCAACACCCTGGCGACCTGGAACCCCTACAGCGACTCGAGCCCAGTGGAGGGCATCGCCGAGGCAATCAGCACTTTCTACGAGCCCGGCAAATCGGTCAGCATCTACGTATTCGGCGATGATTTCCCGACCGGACAGGTCGAGGCGGTCGCCCGCTACGTGGAACGCATCAACAAGGCCGACGAGACCGGTAACCGGCTCATGCGGATACACGGCGTGGGCTTCCCGACGCAGCTCGCCGGCGGGCGCACCGGCAACGCGCTGCGCTTTGCCAACCTGATGCGCGCGCTGTGCGAGCGCAACGGCGGAACCTTCGTCGCGCTGACGACGCTCAACTGACGCCGGGCGGGTCCGCGGCCCGGTATGACGCGAATCACGACAAGTGCAACACGCCAGGAGGACATCGAGATGACCATCACCTCTGACCTGAGCGAGCGGCGCTGCAAGCCCTGCGAGGGCGGCGTGCCCGCGCTTGCGGGCGATGCCGTGAGGGAGTTCCTGAAGGGCCTGCATGCGAACTGGAAACTTGCCGCCGATGGCAGGTCCATCAGCCGCACCTTTGAGTTTGCCAACTATCACCAGACCATCGGCTTCGTGAACGCGGTCGCGTGGATCGCCAACGCCGAGGATCACCACCCGGACCTCGATGTGCACTACAGCCGCTGCGTGGTGAAGTGGTGGACGCACGCGGTCTCGGGTCTCACCGAGAACGATTTCATCTGCGCGGCCAAGGTGGACCGGCTGCTCGCATAGCAACTGGCGAGCGGAGCACGGTCGGCGGCAATGACAGGACAGGTTCGCTGGTTGCCGCTTTTTCCAGGCAACCCGTCCAGGAGAACCTGCTAGCGGGGCATCTCGGCGACGTCTATCGCGTGATGCAGGAGGGTTGCCGACCCCGCCAGCTCGGGCACGACCACGACGTTGGCACCGGCCTCGCGCAGGGCCTTTTCGTTGTCTGCGTCCTGGCCGCGGGCGACGATCGGCACCGTCGGATTCTGCCGGCGAATCGCCTGAATGGCGGCCCGGGTGGTGGAGTATGTCGGCAGGGTCAGTACCGCGAGGCGCGCATCCTGAATGCGCGCCGCACCGATGACCGTCGCCGAGGTGGCGTCACCATAGACGGCGCTCACGCCGGCAGCCGTCAGCTCCCTGACGATGGCGAGGTTGCTTTCGATCACGACGACCGGCATGCCGGCCTGGCGCAGGCCGTCGGCCAAATGGCTGCCGACCCGCCCGTACCCGACCACGACGGCATGGGCGCGGAGAGCGGCGCGGGCGCGGGTCTCGCTGCGCGAGCCCTCGGCCAGCAATGGGCCGAGGCCGGGCAGGCGACGCAGTCCGTCGGCTGCGCGCGGC
Organism: uncultured Chromatiaceae bacterium; assembly: GCA_964522655.1. GTDB lineage: Bacteria > Pseudomonadota > Gammaproteobacteria > Steroidobacterales > QUBU01. The sequence goes on from CAZFWB010000087.1 coordinate 1,558, forward strand.
GCTATCGCGAACGCCGCCGGGGTCAGGACGATGGTGACGAGTGACGCCGCCAGGATCACGTTGTAGAGATCCCGTGAGAAGACTCCGGCCTGCAGGGCGGCGAACGCGACCACGTAATTCAGTTCGCCGACCGGGATCATCCCCAGACTCGCGTAGATCGTGGTGAGCGCGCCAACCCGGAACGGCGCGATGCCGGCGAGCGTCGCCAGGAACTTCAGCGCCATGGCGCCGGCGGCGACCAGCAGCACGAGGTCCCACTGCGCGAGCAACAGGCGCACGTCGATGAGCATGCCCACCGAAACGAAGAACAGGGTGGCGAAGAGATCCCGCAGCGGCACGATCTCGGCGATGACGCGGTGGTCGTACTCGCTGTCGGAAAGGACCAGTCCGGCAATGAACGCGCCCAGCACGGCCGAGAGGCCGAGCAGGCTGCTTACGGCCGCCGCACCCAGGGCGAGCACCGCCGCGCTGACGATGAACAGTTCCGAGGAGTGAAGCTGTGCCACGTGAAACATCACGCGCGGCACGACCCGCAGCCCGACGACGAGGGAGAAAGCGATAAAGCCGGCTGCCTTGAGCAGCAGAAGCGCCACGTCCAGGGCGACGGCGCCCGGCTCGGCCGTGCCAGCGCCAATCCGGATCAGCTCGGGCAGGAGCACGGCCAGCAGAACTACCAGGATGTCCTGAACGATGGACATGGACAGGAGCAGCCGGCCGTGACCGGAGGCGACCTCGCCCCGGTCGAGCAAGGTTTTCAGGATTACCATCGAGCTGCTCGCGGCCAGCACGGCCCCGAGAAAAAGACCCTGCTGCCAGCTCCATCCGGCCAGCGCGCCGAAAGCGAGTCCGCCAGCGAGCGTCGCCAGCACCTGGACGACCGTGCCGAAGGTCGCCAACGTCCTGATCCGGGCCAGATCCTTGAGCGAGAACGCGACGCCGAGGGCGAACATGAGAAAAATCACGCCGACGTCGGCAAGTTCGGCAATCTGCGGCCGGTCACCAACGAAGCCGGGTGTGAATGGACCGATGGCGATGCCGGCCAGCAGGTAACCCAGAATGGGAGACTGGCGCAGCTGGCTGGAGATGAATCCACCGACCGCGGCGACGGCAAGAGCAATCGCGATGTTCAATACAAAAGGGATGTCCGCGGTCATGGACTCACTCTGGCGTGCGCCGGAATGCTTTGCAAGGCGCCAGCACTCCTGCCGCGCGCTGCGTCAACCCGTGAGCTGACCTACGATGCCGATCGTGCGCTTGGAGATCCGATAGCTGCCGTTGCGTGCGAAGCGTCGGGCAAAAAAGGCTCGCGCCGCTTTTCTCCGCTCGGGCCGGCAATACGGCGCGCAGGCGTCGTAGTAGCGCATCAGATCATCGAGATCGGTGAAATCGATGTCCGTGCGAAAGGTCGCGCAGCGCACGCCCGGGAACAGGTCGAGACAGGTCGGCAACACGACCTTGCGGCAGACGGCGGCCGAATCGAGCACGGCCCGCGGCAGCCGATATAGGCGGCCGAGATCGGCATACCAGGCGGCGTTGTTGCCGAGGTCGGGTGCGACGACCACGCAGCGCGCCTTCGGCCCGGCCAGCATGCCGTGGAGCGTGCGAACGAGCCGCGCGGGGTCGCGACTGTAATAGATGGAGTACACGGAATAGGCCAGCGTGAAGGGGCCGGGCAGCGCGAGCGCGGCAAGTTCATCCATGTCGCCAAGGATGACCCGGCAGTTCGGGTCCTGTAGTCGCGCGCGCACGGCCTCGACGAGTTCTGTGGAAATGTCGACGCCGACGACGAGCCGTGCTTTCGTCGCGACCGACAGGAACTGCTCGCCCAGCCCGACGCCGAGTTCGAGGGCGTGGTCATCGGCTCGTACGGCCAGCAGACGTTGCACAAAACGGCGGAAGGATCCCGGCGCGGAGCGATTGCAGGCGACGCGCTGCCCGAGGCATGGCGCGGTGTTGATTGCGTTGCTTACGGGCAGCGGCATCCGGGGCACGCTAACCCAATGAGCGGCGGTCCGGAAGTACGGAGGCCGCGGGCACCGTGTGATCCGGTGCGCAGAACGGGACCGAACGGGCGCCGCATGGTCAACCCGGAGCCGGTATTGCGGATTACCCGGCGAGCGAGTAGATCATCCGCAGGTCCCAGTCGTCGCCCTTATCCAGGTGGCGGCCACCTAGCAGGCACGGCGCCTTGAGATCGGCGTCGCGCACCGGGCGCACGAGGATCGTTTTCTCGTACTCGGCGCTTGCCGGTTCGAAGCCGCTGTTCGCGAGCAACTGCGCCGCAGCCGGACTGCCGGCCCGGGCCCATGCGTAGAGCTCCGGAAACCCGCCGGCGATCACGGCAGCAAAAAGTTCATCGCGTACCCGCTCGTCGCGGGCTTCCCAGTCGACGATGCTGACGCGGCCGTGGTCGATCCCGAGTGAGCGTTGCAGGACGAGATAGCCGTCGAGCGTTTCCCGCCCGCCGGCGTACAGGAACAGGTACTCGCGCAGCGGATTTGCGTAACGCCAGTCGATGTAGGTCTCGTCGCGCAGGTGCCGGATGCGTCCGTCGTAGGGCAGTTGCCGGACGAGTTCCGCCATCGCGGCAGCGCGCGGCTGCCGCTCCACCACGAGACCCGCGACCTGTGCCCCTGCCAGGCGCTGCCCGAGGCGTTCGAAGAGAACCTGCTCGGGCGGCAAGCCGAGCGCCGGGGCACGGTCGGCCCAGCGCCACACGAATGCGAGGTTTCGCAGCCGGTGCTCGAGGCGATCGACAAGGGTCTTGCGCCGTGTCCGCCGACGCATGGGGCGCATGCCGCCGCAGCTGCGCCAGCGCATCTTCAGCGAGCCCACGGCGGTCGCGCGGCTGGCGCTCAGGTTGACGATGTGCCGATAGCCGCGGTCCGCAAGGTCCTGAAGCGCCGCGGCCATGATGCGTTGATGCACCCAGCGTCCGCGATGGCTGGGGGCGATGACGAGGTCATCCGCATAGGGGAGCGTGAAGCATCCCCCGCCGGTCTCCCACCGGCTGCCGAACACGCCGCGCATGCCTATCAACGACTCGCCGTCGAAGGCGAGGTAGAGCAACGGCTCGCCGATGTAAGGATTGCGGAGGTATTTCCATTCGAGATAGGCGGCGTTGAGCGCGGGGTCCCGGCTCCAGAGTTCCCGTGCCAGTGCGACTACACGCGAGTGGTGAGCGGATTCGCCGACGACGACGCGCAGGCCGGAGCGGGGATCGTCGGTCACCATTGGCCTGGCGGTGTGCGGCCATCATGGCGGCGGAAAGCAGCCCCGGCAGTGCGCTCGATATAGCAGCCGGCGCGTCGGAGACGAAATGGACGTGGATGCCACCATCGTTTCGCCACCGCCTGATGATTCCATGAAATTTCGACCGGGCCAAGCGCGCGGAAAGTGATTTTGTATCCCGGCTCGCGGTATCCTCTGCGGGTCGAACATGGACGGGCGATGACCCATTGGTGCGATCAGGGCACCGGCCGGGAACCGTAAGCCGCGACGAGCAGGGCGGCGCAGGGCGATCATTGCCTCGCGACGCACGGTGCCATGACCGATAACCCCGGTGTCGTCGTCAGCATCGGTATGCCCGCGCACAACTCCGAGCGGACGATCCGCGCGGCGATCGACTGCCTGCTGCAGCAGAGCTTCGCGGATTTCGAGTTCATCATCAGCGACAACGCATCGGACGACGGCACGTGGCCGATCATCGAGGAATACGCCCGGCACGACCCGCGCATCCGCGCCACGCGCCAGGCGCGCAACATCGGGGCGAACGGCAACTATTCCGCCGTCTTCCGGGCGGCGCGCGGCCGGTACTTCAAGTGGGCGTCCTCGAATGACTGGTGCGCCCCGGATCTGCTCGAGAGATGTCTCGCGCATCTCGCTGCGCATCCGGATACGATTCTGGTCGCGCCGCGGACGCGGCTTTTCACTGACCGGCCCGAAGACTACTCAGACTACGACGGCGACATTGCGTTCGATCAGGACGATCCCGTCGAGAGGTTCCGGCAGGTCACCTCGCACCTCGCGCTCAATAACGTGGTAAACGGCCTGTTCCGGACCGTGGCGCTGCGGCGCACGCGGCTCATCGAGCACTACCCGGAGGCCGACGTCGTGCTGCTCGCGCGCCTTGCGCTGCTCGGCAAGGTCCGGCTGCTCGACGAGCGGCTTTACTATCGCCGCATGAGCGCCGATGCGGCGACACCGCTCATGGACGACTTGGCCCAGCGCCTTCACCTCTATCCGCAGCCGACCGTGCGTTCGTTGTTCCCGGCATGGCGGCTTGCCGCGGGCTGGCTGCGTGCGGCAATGGCGAGCGAGCTGCCGGCGGCCGACACCTTGCGCGCGCTCGACTGGGCGCTGCGCATGGGTTACTGGCGCCGTGACCAGCTCTGGCGCGACATCGTGGAGGCGGCGCGCTATCCGTTGCAGCGCGTGGTGCAGTCGGCCGGCACTTCGCGGTCCGCGGGCTGACCGGAAACCCTGGTGTCCGGCCGGCGAGTTACCCCGCCGGCGACGGCGCGTCCCCGGCTGGTTCTTCCGGCTCCGCGGCGGGCTCGTCGCCGGCCTCGATCTGCTCGAGGAGACTCTCTGCGACTGTCGCTCGACCCTCGTGCTCCCAGGCGATGACCGCCTGCAGCAGCGGCCGCGCCTCCGTCGTGCGCCCGACCGCGTGGTAGGCCTGCGCGAGCAGCAGCTTGATCGTCGGCTCCGAGGGCAGCAGCTCGTGCGCGTACTCCAGCGTCTCGACGCCCCTGGCCGGGTTCTCGCCCGGGAAAAGAAAGCTCGACCCGTACATCGCCAGGGTCTCCGGGTTGTGGTCGTTGATCTGGTCCGCCAGCACGAACTCCTGCCGGGCCTTCGACAGGAACTGTCGTCGCATTTCGCTGTCGCTGGCTCCTTCGGCCCGGTCGAGCCAGTACTCGCCGAAGTCCAGATGATGCAGATCGTTGTCTGGCTCGAGCGCGATCGCCTGCGGATAGAGCGCCTCGGCCTCGGCGAATCGATCCGCGTGTTTGTGCAGATCAGCCCGGTCGACCAGCGCGCGTGCATTGCTGGGGTTGGCCGCGAGGGCGGCGTCGACATACCCCCCGGCTTCCTCGATCCGTCCGATCATGATGCAGTAGTGGCCGAGCGCCGCCGCCACCTCGTCGCGGGCCATGCGCCGGATACGGACCTGGCCGGCGTCGAACGGCTTGCGGAGGGCGCCCTTGCTGTAGCGCGCGTCTTTCCTCAGGTAGTTCCGCACGACCTTTGCGAGTTTTTTTGTGTCCTCGCCGAACGCGCGTTCGAAGGCCGCAACGGCGCCCGTACCCGACTCCCGGTCGACCAGATAAGCCTGCAGGCCATCATTGAAGTTGAAGCCCGGCTTGCCCCAGCTGAGATAGTGGGTCAGGGCCCAAGACTGGGCGTAGAAGCGCTGTATCTCCGTCGAGTTCATATCCCTGATCTGGCGGTCGTCGACCAGGCGGTCGTAGGGCATCCAGGCTCCTGCCTGCTCGACCAGGGCGTACATTCGCCCCTGGGGCGCATTGCCGAGGTCGAACTTGCCATTGCGCAGGTTTACCGATCCGAGCAACTCGGCCAGCCCCTCGTCGTACCAGCGCGGATATGCCTGACGGCCCTGGTTGCGCATTAGGAAGTGCGTGTACTCGTGCTGGATGGTGTAGCTCAGGGGCATGCGCGGTACGACGCGGACCGCGGCATAGTTCGCCCGCATTCTGGCGTGAAAGAACCCGGCGACGGGACTGACGAGGCCGATGTCCCTGATCTCACCCGGGAACACGAATATCAGCGTGGGTACCCGCGGCTCCAGTACGGCGGCGTTGGTGAACAGGCTGACGAGCTGCCGGAAGTCCTCGAGTTCCTGCACGAGGGTAACGGTGGCTTTCTGCCGAATCGAGCTGACCACGACGAAATTGGGGCTGCGTGCCTCGAGCCAGTCGCGCTCGTACAGTTCCTTGCAGTCGGTCGTCGACGCCGCCACGAGCAGGCCCGCGGCGAGCGCCCCCGCCCGCCACCCCGCTCGGGGCCTTCCGTCACAGCATCCCATCGCCGTTTTTCGAATTGGTCCCTCGATCCGCGCCCGTCGCTTCAGAAATTCGCCCGCACGGTCAGGCCCCAGGTCGCCGGGTCGCCGAGGAACGCATTGAAGGTCTGCGTGGAGCCCGGACCCGTGCCGGTGCCCTGCAGCGGGGCGTCGAACACCACCTGGGCGTAGTCGCGGTCGAAGATGTTCCTCCCCCACAATTCTACGACCCAGCGGTCGTCGTCGGTGCGGAAGCCGACGGAGGCGTCCACCACCGCGTACGAGGCCTGTTCCTTCTCGATGTCGAGGTCGGAGCCCGTGTTCATGTCGGTGTTAAAGCGAAAATTGCCGTGCACGAACCCTGTCAGCATGTCGGTGAGCGGGCGCTCGTAGCTCGCCGCGGCGGTCACCACCCAGAAGGGCGCGTTGGTAAGCCGCTGGCTGCGCAGCGCCGCCGGTGTACCCGGGTCGCTGCTGTAGCGGGCGTCCGTGTAGGCCGCACCGCCCTGCAGGGTCAGACCGTCGAGGATCTCCGCGGCCCATTCGAGTTCCACGCCCTTGGAAGTCACCTCGGGCAGGTTGCTGACGGTAAATCCCGTGCCCGTGAAGCTGTTGAGCTGGAAGTCGTCGAATTCCTCGTAGAAAGCCGCGACGTTGAGCGTGAGGATCTCCCACAGCGTGGTCTTGCTGCCGATTTCGTAGGCGTCCACCGTCTCCTCGTCGAACTCAAGGTCGGCCGCTGAGGGCGTGATGGTCGGTTGCGGGGGTGGGAAGGCCAGCGCCAGCAGCGGGTTGGCGAAGCCGGCGCGGTCGAGATTGAAACCGCCCGCCTTGTAGCCGCGCCCGTAAGAGACGTAGGCGAGCCAGTCGGGGTTGAGCTGGTAGGAGAGCGCGATGGTGCCGGTCCATTCCTCGTCGTCGTGGGTGCCGCTGTAGCTGCCGTCGACCAGCGAGTTGGAGAGCGGCGTGCAGATCAGCTGCGCGGTGGCGGTGAGGAAGGGCAGCAGCGCCGGGACCGCGTTAAGCCGCGCGTTGGCCGCATCGCAGGCCGGGTTGTCGGCGACGAGCGTCGCATCGAGGTCCTTGCTCTCGTCGGTGTAGCGCAGGCCGAACGTCAGCTTGAGTTCGTCCGTGATGCTCCAGATGTTGTGGGTGAACAGCGCCCAGCTGTCGGCGTCCTGCTCGAAGAGGTCGCTCTGCGCACCGCGCCCGTCGACGAACACCGTGCCGGGGGCCAGCCCCGTGATGGTGGAGAGCTGCGTCAGCCCGCCGGGCGGGTTCAGACCGAATAGCAGCAGGTTGGCGTAGGTCTCGTAGGCGCCGCCGGTCCGCACCGCGTCGCGGAAGGTCAGGTCCTCGTTCACGTAGTAGGCGCCGATCAGCCATTCGACCGACCTGAACTCGCCGGCGAGGCGCAGCTCCTGCGAGAAGGTTTCGAACTGGTTCTCGTAGGTGCCGGGTGCGCGATAGAGGATGTCGGCCTCGGTAAAGTCGATGTCCTGCGAACGGTCGGCTTCCCAGTCGCGGTAGGCGGTGATGGAGGTGACGGTGCCGATGCCCGTTTCCCAGTTGAGTTCCGCCGAGGCGCCCCACTCATCCACGTCCTGGTCGTAGCCACGGTTGCGATTGCTGTACATCGCCCGGCCGTAGGGGTCGGGCGGGTCGACGACCGTGCCGCCGACGGCCGCAATCGCCGCGGCGGTCGGGCCGACCACGCGGCTAACCGCCGCGCAACAGGTCTCGTCGCGTTTCGTGTAATCGAGGATGAGCCGCAGCTCGAGCCCGTCGGCGAGCGCTCCGCCGAGCTGGCCGCGCACGAGGTAGCGATCGCGGTCGTTGTACTCGGTGCCGGAGGCTCGGTCGTCGATGAAGCCGTCACGCTGGGTGGCGGTCGCGTCGAGCCGGAAGCCGAGGTCGCCGAAGGCCGGCCCGGTGGCTCCCGCGCCCAGCCGGTAGTAATCGTAATTGCCGTAACTGGCGTCCGCGTAGGCGCTGAACTCGGTGAGGTCCGGGGCCTTGGTGATGATGTGGATGAGTCCTGCCGAGGCGTTTTTGCCGAACAGCGTTCCCTGCGGGCCGCGCAGCACCTCGATGCGTTCGATCTCGCCGAGGTCGGTCAGCGCCACGTTGTTCCTGCTGCGGTAGACGCCATCCACGAACACCGCCACCGAGGACTCGAGGCCCAGGTTGTCGCCCGTGGTGCCGATGCCACGGATGCGGGCGACCGTGCCGGCCGTCTCCGACTGTGAGCTCGACAGCACCAGGCTCGGCGACAACACCGCCAGATCGCGGATGTCGCGCACCCCGGCGTCGCTCAGCGCATCGCTGCCATAGGCGGAGATCGCGATCGGCACGTCCTGCAGTGCCTGTTCCCGTTTCTGGGCCACGACGACGATTTCCGCGATTTCCGCCGCAGCGGGCATTGCGCCGAGCACGAGCGCGGCCGCCGCCGCGCTGGCGGTGGTGATGAGGCGCCCGTTCATCAGGCGCGTGGGCACGACGATGCATCGCATGGCACGATCTCCTGGTGAGTGGTCGGTGAGTCGGGAACGCGGGAGTGAAGGCGAGGGCACATCGCGGCCTCGCCCGGGGCGCAGACCTTGACGAACGGGCCTGAGCGCATCGTGTTGCACGATGTGCGCAACGATAGCACAGGGGGCCGTAAGGTGCCTCTGATCTGGCGGCTCCACGCAGGCCCCGCGCCTTGTTAAGCTTGTCGGCCCTGACGCAGGAAGGTAGACCATGCCCGTACGTTCAGTTGCACTCCGGGTCGCCGTTCTCACCCTGGCGCTCGCCGGTACGGCCGGCGCCGCCGAGCTGAAACTCGACACGCCGAAAGACAGCCTGACCGCAATGCGCAAGATTCAGTGCTCGCTGAAGGACGGTGAGGTGATCACCTGGTACTGGAACGGCTTCGCCTTCAGCCGCGTCCCCGGGGAGCCGGACCGGCGCCTGTTCGCGGTGGAGGGCATGAACATCCGCCAGTGCGGGCCGCTCGGGGAAGCCAGGGACGGCAGCTTCAGGATGAGCACGCGCGAGGTGATGGTCTACAAGGATCCGGCCACGGGCGAGGTGCTGCGCACCTGGAACAATCCCTGGACCGGCAAGGAGGTCAAGGTCCTCCACGTCAGCAACGACCCGGTCAACCAGCGCATCGGCACGCTCGACCGCGCCGGGCAGCCGTTTCGCCTGCCGCTCACGATCATCGGCAACCAGTGGTGGCTGACCTCGACGGTGCCGCTGTTCTATCGCAACCCGCTCTCGGGTGACTACCAGGACTACATCGGTGGCAAGTACCACGCGACCGAGATGTTCAACTTCTTCGGCGACGTGGATGAACTGGCCAACCCGCGCAGTCCCTCGGTGCAGGTGCGCATCGGCTGGGTGCGGATGTCAGGCTGGCTGCCCTGGATGGAGATGGGCGACCGCCCGGGCGTAGTCTATTTTCATACCTCCGGGCGCAAGCTCGATCGTTATGAGGACATGCCCGGGTCGCTGCGCGAGGAGATCGCGAAGAACTATCCGATCTACGCGGCGCCGCCCCCGCTCGACGACGAGCGGCCGAACGAAACGAGCTGGACGTATTTCCGCAAGATGACGCCGGTCGGGCCATGAGCGCTCCGCTGGCCCCGCGCAGCCTGCCGGTGCGCAATCCGCGCACCGGCGAGCACGACTACACGATCAGGCCGCTTGCGGCCGATGCGCTCGGCACGCTGGCCGGGCGGCTGCGGCGTGCGCAGGCCGCCTGGGCGAGGGCCGGGGTCGAGCACCGCATCGCGGTGCTGCGTGCGTGGGCCGCGTCGCTGCTCGAACGGCCCGACGACGTGCTCGCAGCGTTGTCCGCCGACACCGGCCGCTATCGGCTGGCGCGCGGCGAGATCGAGCCGCTGCGCGGCCTGGTGGAGGGCTACGCGGCACTGGGCCGGCAACTGCTTGGTCCGGTCCCGGAACGGGCGTCGGTGGTGCCCGGCATCGGCATCGAAGAGCAACCGGTGCCGTATGCGCTGGTCGGGGTCATCAGCCCGTGGAACTTTCCGTTTCTGCTCTCCATGCTCGATGCGATACCCGCGCTTACGGCCGGCTGCGCGGTGATCGTCAAGCCGAGCGAGGTCACGCCGCGCTTCATCGCGCCGCTGATGGCATCGATTTCCCGTCACCCCGAACTTGCCGGCGTGCTCGCCTTCATCGAAGGCGATGGCGCCACCGGTGCCGCCCTGGTCGAGTGCGCCGACCTGATCTGCTTCACCGGCAGCGTCGCGACCGGCCGCAAGGTCGCCGAAGCCTGCGCCCGGCAGTTCATACCCGCCTGCCTCGAGCTCGGCGGCAAGGACCCGGCCATCGTGCTCGAGTCCGCCGACCCCGCGCTCGCGGCGCAGACGGTGCTGCGCGCCTCCGTGCAGGCGACCGGGCAGGCCTGCCAGTCGATCGAGCGTGTGTACGTCGACCGGCGCATCTACCAGCCGTTTCTCGCGGCGCTGGTCGAGAACGCACGGCAAGTCGAGCTCAATTACCCGGACCTGCACCGCGGCCACATCGGGCCGCTCATCTTCGAACGCCAGGCGGCGATCATCGCGGAGCATCTCGAGGACGCGCGGGCGAAGGGCGCGCAGGTGCTGACCGGCGGTGTCATCGAGACTCACGGCGGCGGGCGCTGGCTGCGCCCGACGGTGGTCACCGGCGTCACTCACCGGATGAAGCTCATGACCGAGGAAACCTTCGGCCCGGTGATTCCGGTGATGGCCTTCGACGATCTCGACGAGGCGGTCGCACTCGCCAACGATTCCATCTACGGCCTGTCGGCGGCCGTCTTCGGAGCGGAAGAGGAGGCCCGCGCGTTGGCGCGCCGGCTGGAGGTGGGCGCGGTGAGCATCAACGACGGAGGTCTCACCACCGAGGCCTTCGACGCGGAGAAGAACTCCTTCAAGCTCTCGGGAATGGGGGCCTCGCGCATGGGCCCGTCCGGTCTCACGCGGTTCCTGCGCAGGCGCGCCGTGCTCATTCAGCACGGTCAGGCGCGGGACATGGCTTCTATCGAGGAGAGTCGCGCGAAATCCTGAGGCCGGCGTCCGTCGCCTGCATTCGCGGCGCGTGTCATTACGTCGGGATCGAGGCGCC
>CAZFWB010000088.1:0-12529 GCA_964522655.1 uncultured Chromatiaceae bacterium
GTGCGCCGCCTGCGCCGCAAGGCGGAGAGCGAGATCCGCGAAGCGCTCGAGGCATTCGGCTACTACGAGCCCGCGATCGAACTCGAGAACAGTGTTCGCGACGAGTGCTGGCACACCGTGATCCGTATCGATCGCGGTGAGCCCGTGCGCCTGCGGCAGGTCGAGGTGACGGTGTCCGGCGAAGCACGGGACGAGCCCGCCTTCCGGCGCTGGTTGCAGGCCAACCCGCTTAAGAGCGGCGACGTACTGAGTCACGCCGCCTACGAGAAATACAAGCAGGGGTTTTCCGACCTTGCGCGCCGGCAGGGCTACTTCGCCGGGCGTTTTACCACGGCCCGCATCGAGGTGAACCCGGGGGAGCGCGCGGCCGACGTCACGCTGCTGTTCGATTCCGGCCCGCGATACCGCTTTGGCGAGGTGAGTTTCGAGCAGTCGGTGCTGCGCCCGCAGCTTCTCGAGCGTTTCGTGGACTTCAGCCCCGGCGACCCCTATGACGGTGCGACGATCGAGGATTTCTACAATGCGCTGCTCGGCACCGGGTACTTTTCGATCGTGGACCTGCGCACCCGGCCCGGCAGCCTGCCGGACAACACGGTGCCGGTCACCGTGGAGCTGACCGGCGCGAAGCGGAAGGTGTACACGGCCGGCGTCGGCTACGGCACCGACACCGGACCGAAATTGCGTGCCGGCTTCACCAATCGACGCGTCAACGAGCGCGGCCACCAGTTCGACGCGAGCATGAGCTTGTCGGAGGTACTGTCCGAGGTCGGTGTCAGCTATCGGGTGCCACGCGACGATCCGCGCGTGGAATGGGTCAGCGGTGACGCGGGCTACCAGTACGAGGATACCGAGACCAGCGAGTCGCAGATATACAAGGTGGGCGTCAAGGAATTCCACCGCCGGAGGCGGGGCTGGATCGAGACCCGTTTCGTCGAGGCGAGCATCGAGCGCTTCGAGATCGCCGACGAGCGCAGCCGGGAGTTCCTGCTGATTCCGGGATTGAGCTGGACTCACAAGGTTCCCGAGAGCGCGGCGGTGACTCGCCCGGACCGCGGACATCGGCTGTCGGTGAAGCTGAGTGGTACCGCCGAGTGGCTGGCATCGGACTCAGAGTTCCTGCAGGCCGACGTCCTCGGCAAGCTCATCCTGCCGCTGTGGCGGGGCGGACGGCTGCTGCTGAGGGGCGAAGTCGGCGCGACCGCCAAGGAGGAGTTTCGCACGCTGCCGGCCTCCGTGCGCTACTTCGCCGGCGGCGATTACAGCGTGCGCGGCTACGACTACAAGACGCTCGGCCCGACCGATGACGAGGGCAACGTGATCGGCGGCAGCCACCAGCTCGTCGGCAGCGTCGAGCTCGACCAGCGCGTCCGCGGCAACTGGTCGGCGGCAGCGTTCGTCGATAGCGGCAACGCCTTCGACAGCTTCTCCGACCTGAGCGCGAAGACCGGGGTCGGCGCCGGGCTGCGCTGGTATTCACCGCTCGGGCCCGTGCGCGTGGACATCGCCGTGCCGCTCGACAAGGACGCGCCGGACGACTGGCGGGTGCACATCACCCTGGGGCCTGACCTGTGATGCTGCGAATCGTCGGCGGGCTGATCCTGGCTGCGCTGCTGCTCGTGGCGGGACTGGCGGTGTTCGTCCTCGACACCACAGTGGGCGCGCGCTGGCTCGCCGGGGTCGCGGCGCAGGCGACCGGCGGGGCCGTGCAGATTACCGGCATCGAAGGCAGCGTCGCCCGCGGGCTGCGCGCCGACACGCTGCTCATCGCCGCCGGCACGACCCGGGTCCACGCCGAGGCCGTCAGGTTCGACCTGCAGCCGGTGCAGCTGCTGCGCGCAAGGGTCGTGGTCGCGAATCTTCGCGCCGCGCGACTCACTGTCGATGCCGCGCCCGGCGCCGGCGCGCAGCCGGAGCCGTTTCGCATGCCGGTCATCGCGTTGCCGCTGCGGTTGCAGATCGACGCGCTCGACATCGGCGCCATCGAGTGGCGCGGCGAATCCCCGGCGGTGCTGACGGGCGTGCATTTCGCCGGCGGGCTGAGCGGTTCGTCGCTGACCGTGGGCGAACTGCGCGGGGCCCTCGGGGGTTTCGCGTTGCGCCTGGCCGGGACTGCCGAGCTCGTGCCGGAGCTGCCCGTGGATGCGCGGGTCGAGTGGCGCGTCGCGGGCACGCCCTTTTCCGGTGCCGGCACGTTTCGCGGCGACATCACGGCGCTTGCCATCGAGCAGGCGCTGCGCGTCCCGGAGAGCGTGCGCCTCTCGGCTACGCTGCGGGATCCCGCGGGCGAGCCGCGGATCGAGGCGAGGGTGACCTGGGAGGCAGTCGCGCTCGAGTTGCCCGCCATCGGCCGCCTGAGCGCCCGGGAGGGCGCGCTGACGCTGGAGGGCGGCTTCGAACGCTGGTCGGCGACGGCGACGGCGCGGCTCGCCGGGGCGTCGCTGCCGCCGCTGCAGGTCCGTGCGAAGGCGGTGGGCAGCCCGCAGCGCATCGTCTTGGAGGAGGCGCGGCTCAGCGGCAGCGCCGGCACGCTGAGCGCCACCGGCGAGCTCGCCCTCGGGGAGCCGCGGCGGCTGCAGCTCGCGTTGACCGCGACCGACGTGGACACGGCTGCGCTGCGGCCGGGTCTCACGGGCCGGCTCTCGGCGCAGGCGACGCTCGAGGCTGAGCTGCCGGGCGAGGTCCGATTGCAGGTCGCCGAACTTCATGGCCGGCTGATGGACCGGCCGCTCACCGGCGCCGGCCAGATCGGTTATCGCGCCGGCCTGCTCAGCTTCGACGGCGTCAGGCTGCGCTCGGGCGCGAACCTGTTGCGCGCCGACGGCACGCTGGGCGAGCGGCTGAGCGGGCGCTTCGCGCTCGACGCGCCGGAGCTCTCGACCTTGTGGCCGGACCTGGCGGGACGAGTCTCGGCGCAGGCATCGCTGGCGGGCACGCCGGCCCGGCCGGTGGTCGAGCTCGATGCCCGCGGCGAAGCGCTCGTCGCCGGCGACGCGGGCGTGGAGCGGTTCAACCTGATTCTGCGGACCGACCCGCAGCAGCGGGTGGATGCGCGGTTCACCGCCGAAGCCATCGACATCGGCGAGCGCCGACTCGGCGACCTCGAGGCAGGACTGCAGGGAAGCCTCACCGACCACCGCCTCGACGCGCGCCTCGGCAACGGCACGCTGGCAGCGAGTTTGCAGAGTGAGGGCGGCTGGGACGGAACCACGCTGGTTCACGAGGTCAGCGCGGCAAGCGTCGTGGTCGATGAAGTCGGCGAGTGGCGACTGAGCGGCGCGCCGCGGGTGGCATTGCGCGCCGGTGCGGCCGAAGTGGGCGCGCACTGCTGGAGGCAGGCGCCGGCCTCGTTGTGCATCGAAACCCTCGCGTGGTCGGCCGAGCGCGCCCGGCTGTCCGCGCAACTGCGGGATCTCGACCTCGGGCGGTTCGCGCCGTGGCTGCCGCAGGCATTTGTGCTGAGCGGCCGTGCCAACGCCGATGCGGACCTGAAAATGGAGGCCGGCGTTCTGACCGGCACGGCGAGCTGGGAGCAGGCGGATACGCGCCTGACGTTCACCGGAGGCGACGATGACCTGGCGGTCGCCTTCGAAGCCGCGCGTGTGTCGCTCGGGTTCACGCCCGTAGCGGCGAGCGCGACCCTTACCCTCGTCACCGAGGCCGGCACCCGACTCGAGGGCAACGCGCGCATGGGCGCGCCGCCCGGTCCGGCGGCGCCGCTCGAGGCGCGCTTCACGGGCCGGCTGCCCGACGTCGCGCCGCTGGTGCCGCTCGTCGCCGGTGACCTGGACCTGGCGGAAGTGGCGGGCGAGATCGGACTCGACGTGCGGGTGGAGGGCAGCCTCGGCGCTCCGCGCATCACCGGCAGCGCGCAACTCACGGGCGGCGCCGTGGTACTCACCGACCTGGGCGTGAGGCTCGAGAAAATCGACATCGCGGTCATCGGCGACGGCAGTCCCGTGCTGCAGCTGCAGGGCACCGCCCATGCCGGCGGGCCGCTCAATCTGGACGGGGAGTTGCGGCCGCTCGAAGCGGGTGGCCCGGCCGGCGTCGTCCGGATCCGCGGCGAACGACTGGATGCGGTGCGCCTGCCGGATCGCTACGTGCAGGCTTCGCCCGACCTGTCGCTGTCGTTCTCGCAAGGCGCGGCTCGCGTCGACGGTGAGGTGCTGATCCCGCGGGCCGATGTCGTGGTGCGGGAATTGCCGGAGAGCGCAATCGTGCCTTCGGCCGATACGGTGGTCGTCGGCCGTGAGGAGGCGGCGACGGACGCGGGAATGAAGGCGATCGGCGGCGAGATCGTCGTCAGCTTCGGCAGCGACGTGCGGGTGCGCGGCTTCGGGCTCGACACGCGGCTCGCGGGCCGCCTGGAGCTGTCGCAATCTGCGACCGGAGAGCCGCAGGCTTTCGGGGTGGTGCGCCTGGTCGAGGGCAAGATCGGCGCCTATGGCAAGGAACTCACCATCGAGCGCGGCACGCTCGGCTTCGCCGGTCCGCTCGACGACCCGGTCGTGGACCTGCGCGCCACCCGGCAGGTCGACTGGGAGGGACGCAGGGTCACGGCCGGCGTCCTCGTGCGCGGCCCGGCGACGCGGACCGAGAGCCGGGTGTTCTCCGAGCCGGCGATGTCGGAGGCCGACGCGCTCTCGTTCCTGGTCTCCGGCCGCCCCTTGCAGAGCGCCGACAGCGACGAGCGCTCCGCGGTCGCCGGTGCGGCGCTTGCGCTCGGGCTGCAGCGGACGTCACCGCTCACCGACCGTGTCGGCAGCGCGGTCACGCTCGACGAACTCGGATTGCAGGGCGGGGAGACGGACGAGGCCGAGGTGGTTGCCGGCAAGCAGCTCAACTCCGACCTCTACGTGCGCTTCACCTACGGGCTGTTCAACCGCATCGGCACCGTGCTGGCGCGTTACCGGCTGAGCCGTAATCTCAGCATCGAGGCTGCGAGCGGCGAGGACCAGTCGCTCGACCTCGTCTGGTCCATCGAACGCGACTAGGAGGGGCTTCAGCCCCGATCTCCTATTACCGCTCCAGCAGCGCCACGACGCCGGGCTGGTTGGCGATGCCGGCGAGGTCACGCGCCGTGCGATGGTCGATGTTGACGAGGCGGCGGTCGGCGCCGGCCTTCAGCAGCGCGCGCACCGTCTGCTCCCGGCCGCGGGACGCGGCCATCATGAGCGCGCTGTTGCCGACGCGATTGCGCAGATTCGGGTCGGCGCCGGCGCCGAGCAGCTCGCGCACGACCGCCGTGTGCCCGGCCGCTGCGGCCACCATCAGTGCCGTGTTGCCGTCCCGGCTCCGGGCGTCCACGGTCGCGCCGATGCCGAGCAGTTTCGACACCATGTCCCGATCGCCGCGTCCGGCGCCTGCCATCAGCGCCGTTTCGCCATGGCGGTCCGCTGTGTTCACTTCCGCGCCCCGGCTGCCGAGCAGCCGCACGATCTCCGCTTTTCCGGCGCGGACGGCGAGCAGCAGGGCGGTGCGCCCCTCGGCATCGGTTGCGCCGGGGTTGGCGCCGGCGTCCAGGAGTCGCGCCAGAATCCCGGCAGCGCCGAGCGTTGCGGCGCGCATGAGCGGCGTCATCCGCCCGGCGTCCGCCGCATCGGCGCTGGCTCCGGCGTCCAGCAACAGGGCGACCGCCGCCTCGTGGCCTGCGTCGACCGCCAGCATCAACGCCGTCCGGCCCTCGGCTGAGCGCGCCTCGATGCCCGCTCCGTGCCGCACCAGCCGCTTCAGTACCGCCGTTCGCCCGGCGAGCGCGGCGCTCATCAGCGCAGTCGTGCCGTCACCCGTACCGAGATTCACGTCCGCGCCGGCGCGCAGGAGACGGCTGACGATCGCGGCGTGCCCGCGGCTCGAGGCGCGCATCAGCGCGCTCTGGCCGGACTCGTCGCGTGCGTCGACGACCGCCCCTTCGGCGAGGAGTTGCTGCACGAGCGGCTCGTTGCCGCGCCACGCCGCGTAGATCAGCGGTGTCGCGCCGGGCAGAAGCTCGCCGGCCGCCGCGCTCGCAGCCGCCGGCGCTGCCGGTGCGGCCGACGGCGCGCCGCCGCTCTTGCCGCCACGGCTCGCAAGCAGTCGAACCACCGCCGTATGGCCGCGCGCGTCGGCCGCGCTGAGCGCGGTCCACTGCCTGGCGTCGGGCTGGTTGACTGGGGCCCCGGCGTCGAGCAGCGCCCGCACCGCGTCTGCATGCCCCGCGGCGGCCGCGATCACCAGCGGCGGGTTACCCCGGCCGTCCGGCGCATCGAGCGGCGCGCCGGCGCCGATCAGCAGCGCGAGCACGCGGGTATCGCCCGCGTGCGCGGCCGCGTGCAGCGCCCCGCTGGCGGTCGCATCGAGCGCATCTACCTTCGCACCGGACGCGAGCAGCAACGCCACGGCGTCTGCGTGTCCGGCAGAAACCGCCTCCATGAGCGCGGTGCGCCCGTGTTCGTCGGCAGCGTCGGCGTCGACTCCGCCCGACAACTGTTCGCGCAGGACCGCGAGGTCGCCGCGTTGCGCGGCGCGCCGCAGGGCGTCCGGGGTGGCCGCGCCGGTGGGTCGAGCGCGGTCGAGCTGCTCGAGACGGCTTTTCGCCTGCGGCTGCCCCTGCCGTGCGGCGCGCTCGTACCAATTGCGTGCAGCGGCCGGATCACGGGCGATGCCCGTGCCACGCTCGAGCATCTGCGCCAGCTGGTACTGCGCGCGGCTGTCGCCGCTCGCCGCGGCCTGGCGCAGCAGGTCCGCCGCCTGCGCGGCGTCGCGCGGCACGCCCCGGCCCACGCGCAGGAGCATGGCGAGCTGGTATGCGGCCTCGGAATCGCCACGCGCCGCGAGCTCGGCGTAGATTGCGGCGGCGGTCGCGAAGTCCCGGATCCGCACCGCGCTGCGTGCCTGCTCCAGCGAGTCCGCCGCGCCGGTGAGCGGCGCGAGCAGCAGGCCGAGCGTGAATGCCGTCAGCCTGAAGCCCGCCATTACGCAGTTCCGAACTTGGTTTCGAAACGGATGCCGACCGACTTCAGAAAATCGGTTGGGAGGATCCCGCCGGCGCTGATGATCACGGCGTCGTTGGCAATCTCGATTGACCGTTCGTCCTGTTGCAGGCGCACGAGCTGCGGCTCGATGGCCAGCAGCGCCGAGCGCAACAGGATCTGCAGCCGTCCGGCCGCGGCCGCCGCGCTGGCGCGTTCCCGGTTCGCCGCCTTTGCGCGGGTGAACGCCTCGGCCCGGTAGGAAAGCGTCACTTCGCTGCCGGCGACCGTGCTGATGGCGGTGGCCGCTTCGAGTGCGCTGTCGCCGCCGCCCACCACGAGCACGCGGCGGTCGCGGTACTGCTCCGGGTCCACCAGCCGGTAGGTGACTTTGCTCAGTTCCTCGCCGGGGACGCCGAGTTGCCGCGGCGTGCCGCGGCGGCCGATCGCGAGCAGCAGATTGCGGGTTTGCAGCTCGCGCGCCGAAGTCCGCACCAGCAGGCAGCCATCCCGGGGTTCGATGGCGATGGCGCGCTCGCCGAAGCTGATCGGCACGCCGGTGTCGCGCTGCACCTTCTCCCAGAACGCGAGCAGCGACTCTTTGCTGGTCTCCCCCAGGCTGATCCGGCCGACCATCGGCAGCCGGGCGCTGCCGGCCATCACCAGCTTGCCGCGTGGGTAGTGGGCGACGGTGCCGCCCAGCGTGTCCTGCTCGACGGTGAGAAAGCGAAGGCGGTGTTCCATGGCGGCGAGCGAAGCCGCGAAACCGGCGGGACCGGCGCCGATGATTACCACGTCGAGGGCGTCGCCGTGATGGGCCTGCATCCGCGTCGCAGCGATGGACGCGATGGCCTGCCGGCCCTGTTCGATGGCGTTGCGGATCAGCCCCATGCCGCCGAGTTCGCCGGCGATGTAGATGCCGGGCACGTTGGTCTGGAAGTCGGGGCCGACGTCGGGGATGTCGACACCGCGGGTGGCGGTGCCGAAGACGAGCGTTATCGCCCCGACCGGGCAGGCGCTCCTGCAGGCGCCGTGACCGATGCAGTCGGTCGGCGACACCAGTTCGGCCTTGCCGTGAATCAGCCCGAGCACCCGGTGGCCGGGCATCTCCGGGCAGGCATTGACGCAGGCTTCGCAGCCGATGCACTTGATGGGGTCGATCGAAGGGTGCAACGAGGCGGGCTGGGTCAGCCCGGCGGCGACGCTGGCATCACGCTGCGCCACGCTCGACTCGTGCAGGCGCCGCTGATGGCGGGAATAGACCGCCATGATCAGGGCCAGCGGCGCGCCATAGGCCAGCAGGGCCAACGCGTCGTTCATCGCATGAACCTTCCCCGGCCGGAATCGCCAGACACCGGCCACATTGTCGCGGCGCTCACCCCACGGAGATGTGACCGCGCTCACAGTCGGCCGTGGCGGCGGTCACTACCTTGCCGGTGTGGGGTGAGTGGGGTCTGGCCAAGGGGTGCGCCGGAGAAGGACCTATTTGTCGCGGGTTTCCGTCGGGGCGGCGCGAATGAGGGTTCCTCGACGAGGCGCGGGAGTGTGTCCATGAGCGAAGTCTCTGCGATTGCCGGTCGCGGCACCGCCACGGCGAGCGGGTTCTGGCGAACAGGCGAGTCCGGGCAGCGGTTGCGGGCCCTGTACTCGCGCTACGGCGCGACGTTCGGGTACGCCGCTGCCGGACTGACGGTGTGGCTCGGCTGGCTCGGCCGCGACGAGCGCAACATTCACGCCGAGCACGGCCTCGGCTACGCGCTCGGCATTGCCGGTGGCTCGCTGATGTTGTTGCTGCTGCTGTACACGCTGCGCAAGCGGCTGCGCTGGCTCTCGCGCTTGGGTCCCACCCGGCACTGGTTTCGCGCGCACATGATGCTCGGCATCGCAGGCCCGGTCCTCGTCCTCTATCACTGCAACTTCGAACTCGGCGACCTGAACTCCAAGGTTGCGCTGTTCTGCACGCTGCTGGTGGCCTGCAGCGGCGTCGTCGGCCGCTATCTCTATGCCGGATTCCACAATGGGCTTTATGGCAGCAGGGCTACGCTGCGCGAACTGGCCGGCAAGCTGCAGGAATCGGCCGCCGGTGGCCGGACGAGCATGCTGGTCGGACCGTTGCGCGAGGAACTCGCGGCGCTCGACCAGCGCGTGCTCACCCCGCCCGTCACGCTGGCCGAGAGTCTGCTGCGGCCGTGGGTGATCGGCTGGCAGACCCGGCGCGCCTACGCGCGGCTCGTCGATTCGACCAGGCGCGAGCTGCTGAAACGCGCCATGGTCTCACCCGCGGTGGATCAGCACGCCGACGCCCTGGAGGAGACGATCCGCCGTTACCTGCGCGGGCACCTGGCGCAGGTCCGGCAGGTGGCCCGTTTCAGCTCTTTCGAGCGGCTGTTCGCGCTCTGGCACGTGGTACACGTGCCGTTCTTCCTCATGATGATCCTCACGGCCATATTCCACGTGTTCGCGGTGCACCTGTACTGAGTGCCACGACGTGAGCGGTTGCGGCGGTCTCCGGTCATCGCTCGTCGTCGCCATCTGGCTGGCGGGGATGCTCGTGGCCTCTGTCGCGCAGGCGTTCGACTGGGAGAGCCTGGTCAGCCCAGGGCCGCTGATCGCCGGCCACGCGCAGATCGAGAAGGACTGCAAGGGCTGCCATGCGCCGTTCGCGCGCGACGAACAGCGCAAACTATGCCTGGACTGCCACGAGGACGTGGCCGGTGACATCAGCGGACGGCGCGGCTTTCACTACCGCTCGGAGGCGGCGCGCACCAGCCAGTGCCGCAATTGCCACACCGACCACGAGGGCCGCGAAGCCGACGTGGTCCGGCTCGTGGCCCAGACCTTCGATCACGCGTTGGCCGACTTTGCCCTCGAGGGCGGTCACGCGGGCGTCGCCTGCGCGCTCTGTCACGAGCCGACTGCGAAGCATCGCGACGCCGCGAAGGACTGCAACGGCTGTCATGCCGCCGACGACCCGCACCGCAAGTCGCTCGGCGAGGATTGCGCCGCCTGTCACACGGCGACGGCCTGGCGGGAAGCGAACTTCGATCACCGCGAGGCCACGGACGGACGCTATCCCCTGACCGGCGGCCACTCCGGACTGGAGTGCGGATTGTGCCATGCGGGCCAGCGCTACAAGGACACGCCGACCGCCTGCGTCGCCTGCCATCGCATCGACGACGTGCACGCCGGCCAGCGCGGCACGGCGTGCGCGGACTGCCACGATACCGGTTCCTGGAAGAAGCCGACCTTCGATCATCTCGAGGAGAGCGGCTTCGCGCTGACGCTGGGTCACGGCGGACTCGCCTGCCGCGCCTGTCACGCCGGCGATGATCTCAAGAATACGACGGGCAGTGCGTGCGTCGACTGCCACCGCAGCGACGACGTGCACCAGGGACGCAACGGCAACGACTGCAACAGTTGTCACACCGCCGCGGGCTGGGGCGAGACACAGTTCGATCATGCGAAGGCGAGCGATTTTCCGCTGCGCGGCGCACACGCGAAGCTGACCTGCGTCGCCTGCCACAAGGGCGCGGCCGCTGCGGTAAAGATCGAGAGCGCCTGCGCATCCTGCCACCGCGCGGATGATCCGCACCGCGAGTCGCTCGGCAGCGATTGCGCGGCCTGTCACGGCGAAGACAGCTGGACGAAGGGCGTGCGTTTCGATCACGACCTGACCGCGTTTCCCCTCAACGGTCTGCACGCGGCTACCGCCTGCGAGTCCTGTCACCTCGACCAGAGCTTCCGTGGGACGCCGGCTCTCTGCGTCGATTGCCACCGCGCCGACGATGCCCACGGTGGGCGACTCGGCGAGCGCTGCGGCGACTGTCACAACCCCAATGACTGGCGCATCTGGACATTCGATCACGCCACGCAGGCAGATTTCCCGCTGGATGGCGCCCATGCCGGGCTCGAGTGCGCCGCCTGCCACCGGCGCCCGCCGGGTGACGACAAGGGTCTGTCACGCGACTGCGCCGGCTGTCATCGCGGCGACGACGTGCATGGCGGGCAGTTCGGAGTCAATTGCGCCCGCTGCCATGACACACGCAGCTTCAGCGGGGCGAGGAGGATGCCGAGATGAAACCGCCGGGCAGGATCGGTAGGGCGCAGTGGTGGGTCTGGCTTGCCGCCGCGACACTGTGCCCCGGTGTCATCGCGGCACAGGCCGTGTTCAACTCCAGCTTCGATCATTTCACCACGGGCTGGCCGCTGGAGGACGCACACCGCATCGTCGAGTGCGGAGCCTGCCACACCGGCGGCGTGTTCCAGGGCACGCCGCGGGACTGCGCTGCCTGCCACTCGCGCGCCGGTCTGGTGAAAGCGACCGCACCGCCCGCCGATCACATCCGTACCACGCAGGAGTGCGCCGCCTGTCACACGCAAACCACGTGGTCGTTCGTTTTTCGCGTGGACCACAGCGCCGTCATCGGCAGTTGCGCAAGTTGCCACAATGGCCACTCCGCATCCGGCAAGCCAGCGGGGCACCCGCCATCGGGTGAGCAGTGCGAGACCTGTCACCAGACCAACGCGTGGCTGCCCGCGCGATTCGATCACGCGATGGTCACCGGCAATTGCGTGAGCTGCCACAACGGGCAGGCGGCGACCGGCAAGTCGCCGGCGCATATTGCATCGACGAACGTCTGTGAGGCCTGCCATCGCACCCAGGCCTGGTCACCGGTTACGCGAGTCGACCACTCCGAGGTCACCGGCTCCTGCGGCAGCTGTCACAACGGCCAGATTGCCTCCGGCAAGCCGCCCGGGCACATCCCGAGCGGCAACGACTGCGAGAGCTGTCACCTGACGACGGCCTGGACGCCGGCCGAGTTCGATCATGCGGCCGTCACCGGCAACTGCGCGAGCTGCCACAACGGGCAGATCGCCACGGGCAAGGGCCCGAATCACATCGCGACCACCAGCGTGTGCGAGGATTGCCACTCGACCAGCGTCTGGGCGCCGGTGCTGCGGGTCGCGCACCTGCAGGTCCTCGGCAGCTGCTCGTCCTGCCATAACGGGACCACTGCCACCGGCAAGCCGCTCAATCACATCCCGAGCGGCAACAACTGCGAGGACTGCCACACCAGCACGGCGTGGACGCCGGCGGTATTCGATCACGGCGGCGTCGTGCCGGGAACCTGCTCGTCCTGCCACAACGGGATGATGGCAAGCGGCAAGCCGCAGGGACACGTCGCCACCATGGGCGAGTGCGACGCCTGCCACACGACCGTCGCCTGGACCCCCGCCACCTTCGATCACGACAACATCACCGGTTCCTGCGCGAGCTGCCACAACGGTACGACCGCGACCGGCAAGTCGAACGGCCATTTCGTCACCGCGCGCGACTGCGTGGAGTGTCACTCGACGACCGTGTGGACGCCGTCCACGTTCCAGCACAGCTCACCCGGCTACCCCGGAGATCACCGCGCGGCGCTCGCCTGCACGGACTGCCATGGCGGGAATTCGGAGCCGGTGAGCTGGCCTTTTGCCGCCTATCAGCCGGACTGCGCCGGCTGCCACGCCAGCGACTTCAGGCCGGGGCCGCACCGCAAGACCCAGAGCCCCGAGACCAGTTACACGGTAGCGGA
>CAZFWB010000089.1:0-12272 GCA_964522655.1 uncultured Chromatiaceae bacterium
TACCTCCTGATCGCCATGCGCCCAGCCGAGACGGACGAGATAATTCAGCATCGCCTCGGGCAGGTATCCCTGCTCGCGGTATTCGAGCACGTTTACCGCGCCATGCCGCTTTGACAGCCTGGCGCCATCCGGCCCGAGAATCATCGGCAGATGCGCGTAGGCTGGAATCGGCATGTCGAGCGCGCGCAGGATATTTATCTGCCGCGGCGTGTTGGTCAGATGATCGTCACCGCGAATGACGTGGGTTATTCGCATGTCCGCATCATCGACGACAACACCAAAATGGAATGTCGGAACACCGTCAGACCGGATCAGGATGAGATCATCGAGAGTCGCGTTATCGAAGATAACCTCCCCCCGGACGAGGTCCTGCACGCGCACCACGCCCTCGAGGGGATTACGAAAGCGGATTACCGGTTGAACCCCGGGGACGGGGTCCCGACGATTGCGGCAGCGCCCGTCGTAACGAGGCGTTTCGCCGCGTGCGACCTGGCCCGCGCGCATCGCTTCCAGGGCCTCGCGAGAACAAAAACAACGATAAGCAGTACCGGCGCTGAGCATCGTTTCTGCCACTTGCAGATATCGCTCCAGGCGATCGGTCTGGCGAAACGGGCCTTCGTCGTAGTCAATCCCGACCCACGCAAGCCCGTCAAGAATCGCCTGAATCGACTCCTCGGTCGATCGCTCGCGATCGGTATCCTCGATCCGCAGGACGAAATGGCCATCGTGATGACGCGCAAACAGCCACGAAAATAACGCCGTTCGTACACCGCCAATATGCAGGTAACCGGTCGGGCTCGGCGCAAAACGTGTCCTGACGGCCATGGCTGAAGCGCTTTTTAGGCTGCGGAACGGGAATTCTACCGTGGAGCCGGGAGAGACACTCATGCCCCGACCTGCACTGGTATCTGCGTGCCAACTGGCCGATTGGCGAAGCGGCGCGCACTTGGCAGACTGTACGCCTCTATGCCGAATGATTCCGTTGCCGCGCCGCTCCTGACCGACCTCGACGCATTATTCCCGGCGAGTGCTAGGAGCGTGCTCTCGCATTCGCGCCTGACCGCGGCGGCGCTCCTGCCAACGGAGGCCATGCTGGCCCGCACGTTCAATCCGGGCCGATTGGCAGAGTTTCGCCACGGCCGCAGCTGTGCGCGCGCGGCGCTGGAGCGGCTGGGAGTGCCCCCGGCGCCCATCCCCATGGGAAGCAATCGTGAACCGCTGTGGCCGGACGGCCTCATCGGAAGCATCAGCCATGCGGGTGAAACAGCGGCAGCGGTGGTCGGCTTTGCGTCTCAGCTGGCCTCACTTGGCCTGGACCTGGAGGCCGCCACGGAACTGGAAAAGGACTTGTGGCAACGCATCTGTCGCCCGGAAGAACTCAATCAGCTGCGTGCTTCGGCCCGATCACCCGGTTTGGGTGTCAGGCTGTTGTTCTCAGCCAAGGAGGCCGCGTACAAGGCGCTCTGGCCCATGACACGGCAGTTTCTGGAGTTTCACGAGCTGGACATCCGGCTCGACTTCGGCGCTCACCGCTTCGCGGTGTGGTCACATCGGGCCGGTTGCGTGGCCGATATCGCCGCGAAAATGGATGGCAGATTCCTCGTGACAGGAGACTTGGTTGCAACCGGCGTCGCGATACGTCGGTGAGCCACGCCGCTCCGATACGCTAAGCTGAACGCCGATGCGACACCGCTGCGCTGGTCAATACCTGCCCATGGACGGGCCGAAGCGAAGAACCCGACACCGGATCACGCGCGGGCAACCGGCACCGGGCCACATCTGCTGCGCGTCGCGGCAGGCCCTGCCTGCGGTCGGTCCCGGAACGGCGCTCCGGCCCCGAATAAGCCAGGCCATGCGTCCTGCGACGATCACCCTGCATGCGTCGGTCCGCGACACTGTTTCGACGCCGGCAAATCGACCGGTGAAAAAATCGCATGACGCGCCAGGCATGCATGATCATCCAGAAATAGAGCAAGCCAACGCCGAGAAACGCTGCGGCGACCACCAGGTCCGGCAGGGCCCACCAGGTGCTGGCAAGACCAACCAAAACTCCGGTGGCGCCCAGGGCCGCCATGACCGCCACGGTCTGGTTAACGCTATAGCCGGCCAGCAGAAAGATGTGATGCAGGTGTTCGCGATCGGGGGAAAACGGGGAGCGGCCACGCACCATCCGGCGCAGCATCATGGCAACTGCATCGATGATCGGAACCATTACGAACCATAGGGCTGCTGCCGGTTGGATCACCCTGTCAGGCCCCTGGGACAGGGATATGGCGAACCATGTGATTGCGAATCCCAGAAACATGCTCCCGGCGTCGCCGAGAAAGATCGAGGCCCGGCTCCGCCCCGGAAGTCGCAGATTGAACAACAGAAATCCGCTGATGCCACCACCCAGAACCGTGAGCAGCGCGGCATTCGCCCCATCCCCCCATAACGCCATGGCGACCCCGAAGCCCAGCAATGAAATAAGCGCCTGGCTGCCGCTCAGGCCATCCAGCCCATCACACATGTTCAGGGCATTAATGACCCCGATCGTCGTAAAAATCGTGAATGGAATGGCCAGAAAACCCAGCTGAAGCACCGCGCCCGACACGGTCATGCCCCCGAGGTCGGAAAGCAGAACGCCGCCCCCGAAAATCATCGCAAGCGCGGCGGCGGTCTGCGCCATGAACCTGACCCGCGGGGAAAGTTCAAGGAAGTCGTCCACCACCCCGACGCCGACCAGCAACAACCCTGCCAGCAGAAAACTGAGCATCTCCGGTGCCGCCGCCGACAACCCGGACCAGCCGGGCATCGCACACGCAGCCGCCACCGCGGCAAAGATAGCCAGACCGCCCACCAGCGGAATCGGGCCGTGATGGACCTTTCGGGCGTTTGGAACGTCGACGAGGCCAACAATCAGCGCCAACGGCCGCATAATGACGATCAGCGCGGACGTCAGTGTGCAGGCGAGGACGATTGGCAGAACCGCGGTCATTCGCGAAGCCGTATAGGGAACGTGATCTCCGCCTCGATTCAACGCCAAAGAAAATGCTTATATGACGCTGAATTATCGGTTAATAATATGGCGTTTTCTGCGATCTGCAGCACGGCCGCGACACGAGGGCCGACCGACAATATGTCGTAAGAGCGCGTCGCCTATCGCTTTCTTCGACGAACTCGCGACATGTTTCGCGGCTGCAACCGCAGAAACCTCACGGTAATCACGCTGATATGACTGGCTTAAAACACACTTAAGACGCAGGTTGGTGATGCGTATGGTGCTGGGCGCAAGCCCTGTAGTTGTAGGCGCCGGCCGCGGTATCGCAATGTCCTGTCGAACCTGACAACCTAACCAAAGGACCCTAGCTTCCGGAGTCGGTTGAATGATCACGAGAACGGCACTTTCCCGCGTAGTTCAGTTAGCACTGGCGGCGGCGCTATGCGTCACCGCGCAAATCGCACTGGCCGCCGAAGCGGCCCCCGGTAGGGACCCCTACCGGATCAACCCGGGTGATGTCCTGCAGATTTCCGTCTGGAAGGAAGAGGACCTGCAGCGCGACCTGCTGGTCAATCCAGATGGGCATTTTGCATTCCCCTTGGCCGGCGACATGCTGGCCGAGGGCAAGACTGTGGAAGAACTGCGCCAGGAACTTACAGAGAAGCTCGGCCGTTTCATACCCGAGGTGGTCGTGACCGTCTCCGCCGTCCAGCTGAATGGCAACAAGGTCTATGTAATCGGTCAGGTCAACCGGCCGGGCGAATTTGTCATGAACCGGGCCACCGATGTCATGCAGGCCATCAGCATCGCTGGCGGCCCCACGACATTCGCCGCCCTCGACGACATCCCGATCCTGCGGCGAGGCGAACAGGGCTCCCAGATCGCGATCCCGTTCAGATACCGCGACGTCCAGAAAGGCGAGAAACTGGACCAGAACATCATCCTCAGGGCGGGCGACACGGTAGTGGTGCCCTGAGTACCGCGGGTGCCCGCCGGTCACCTACCGCAGTTCTCGTGAGCAGCAATCCGGCAATGCGCGTCGGGCGAAACGCCGTTCGGCGTGGTCGTCTCAGCCACAGGCGAAATTGGCGGTCGTCGGTTACCGCGATTGTCGCGTGCTTCCCCGCATGGGCTGTGGGGGCTGCGACCTGGGAGGTCGTTCCGAAATTTAATACCGAACTGTCCTACGAAACCAATCCCGACAATACCTCGAATCAATCGAACGAGGACGACGCCTACATCCTCACGGTGACGCCCTCGGCGCGATTCGCCTGGGAATCACCGAAAGGCGGCCTCACTTTCGATCCGCGGCTGCGTTTTCGCGATGTCTACGGAAATGACGGCAACAGCCAGCTCGACGGCACGGACATCATCTTGCCTGCCACGGGGGTCTACCGTGGCCTCCGCTCCCAGACCAATCTCAGCGCTGGCTACACGCAATATCCCAGCCGCGAAGCCGATTACCAAGTCGTCGATCCCAATAACCCGGTACCTCCCGGCGGCCTCGGTTGCGAAGCCGATATCCGGGGACGATGTCGCGTTGACGAAACTCAGTCGCGCTGGTATGTGAATCCCGGATTCAGCTACAGCCTGTCGCCGCGATTCCTGATCGGGGTCAACGGGTCCTACTCTGCGATCCGGTATGACGAGGCGGAAGTCACAGGCCGTTTCAACTACGACTACTTCGCCGGGAGCCTGTCCGTTACGCGATTACTCGCCGAACAGCATCAGATCAGCCTGTCGCTTAACGCGGCTCATTACGAAGCCGACCAGAAAATCGGGCTATTGGAGAACAGCACGGACACGGCCGGCGTCAGTCTCGGATATGAATACGCCCTGTCGCCGAGCACCACTCTTAGCGTCGCCGGCGGGGCATCCATCAGCGACTTTGCCATCGACGGACGTACGACGGTCGGTGGCCTGCCCTGTTTTGACCCGGATCTGAATGAGTTCGTCCTCTGCAGGACGGAGGGACAGGACACGAACTTCATCGGTGAGCTATTCCTGCGCCAGCGGCTCGACGAATCGATTACGGCCCAGGTCGGCGTAAGCCGCAGCGTTCAACCGACCTCCGATGGGGCGGAAACAACCGTCGATTATGCTACCGCTTTCATCGAGCGCAATATCACCAAGCGACTGAGAGCCTCGGCTGGCGCCAGTTTTACGAAACAAAAAGCGATCGGTGCGGATGATATCGAGTTTCTGCGCCAGCGATTCGACCGGGAGTACTACCGGCTCGAACTCAAGGCTTTCTGGCAGTTGTCCCGACACTGGACCATAAGTGGCCAGTACGCCTATTACTTAGACGATCAGAGCGTCTTCTCGCCCTTTGGCTTTGGCGACGCGTCGATTGATTCTCGAAACCAGATATTTTCCCTGGCGTTACAGTATGTCGGCTCGCCGATCCGATAGCTGCGGGAAGCGCATTTCTGCCGAAGCCTCCACCGTCACCTTTTACTCCTGATACAAGGGAGCTGTCATTCGCATGCCCATGAATATCAGCGTATTCGGCCTCGGTTACGTGGGTGCCGTATCGGCCGCCTGCCTGGCGCGCGACGGTCATAACGTCGTCGGCGTCGATCCGAACGCCATTAAGGTCGATCTGATCAACTCCGGCCGCTCACCGATCGTCGAAAGCGGACTCGATGATCTCATCCGTAATGCCGTCGCAGCGCGACGACTCCGTGCCGTGACCGACGCCACGGTCGCGATCGCCGACTCGGATCTGACACTCATATGCGTGGGCACCCCTTCCGAGGCCAACGGCAGTCTCAATTTGCGTTTCGTCAAAGCGGTCTGCGAGGAAATCGGCGACTGCCTGCGTTCCAAGAACCACTACCACACCGTCGTCATGCGCAGCACGATCCTTCCCGGGACCATGCGCAGCATGGTCATCCCCACTCTCGAGGCGAAGTCGGGACTGAAAGCCGGGCATGATTTTGGCGTATGCAATAACCCCGAGTTCCTCCGCGAG
Organism: uncultured Chromatiaceae bacterium; assembly: GCA_964522655.1. GTDB lineage: Bacteria > Pseudomonadota > Gammaproteobacteria > Steroidobacterales > QUBU01. Next base: position 5,955 of record CAZFWB010000089.1, read on the forward strand.
GGCACTGCAATTCACGACTATGACCATCCCCCAAAGACCGTGATCGGAATGATCGACGACCGTAGCGGCGCGACGGTCAGGAGCTTGTATGAGAATCTGCCGGCGCCCATGATCTGTACGGCGGTTGAGATTGCCGAGATGGTCAAGTACGTCGATAACGTATGGCACGCGCTCAAGGTCGCTTTCGCCAACGAAATCGGCTCCATCTGCAAGCGATTAGGCATCGACAGCCATCAGGTCATGGATATCTTTTGCCAGGACCGCAAGCTGAATATTTCCCCGAACTATCTTCGCCCCGGCTTTGCTTTTGGCGGTTCCTGTCTTCCCAAGGACGTCTCGGCATTGACATACGAGGCCGGACGTCTCGACCTGCAACTGCCGCTCCTCGAATCGATCATGGAAAGCAACAAGCTTCACATCGAGCGAGCCCTTGACCTCATTATGAGACACGGCCGAAAACGCATAGGAATACTCGGCCTGAGCTTCAAGGCCGGCACGGACGACCTGCGCCACAGCCCTATGGTTGAGGTCACGGAAAGACTGATCGGGAAGGGATACGAGGTGCGCTTATACGATCGGAATGTAAGTCTGTCGCGCCTTATCGGGGCGAATCGCGAGTACATCCTCGTTCATGTACCGCATATCGCAAAACTCATGGTCGACTCGCTGGATGAACTCGCCGCGTTTGCCGAGATCATCCTCATCGGCAATGCAAGTGACGAATTTGCCGGGGTTGCCGAATCACTCTTGCCCAATCAACACATCATAGACCTGGTCCGGCTCGACGTTGCCGATGGCAAAACGAATTACGAGGGCCTCGCCTGGTAGACGTGCGACAAGGCAAGCCCGACCATGCGGCCCATGCCTGTAGCCGCTCCTCAGGAATTCGAGTCGACGCTTTGCTGTTCCGCCGGACGGAAGAGACCTGGTGGGCGATGAAGGGATCGAACCTTCGACCTCTCCCGTGTGAAGGGAGCGCTCTCCCGCTGAGCTAATCGCCCGAATTCGCGCTGGTTCCCCGAGGCCTCAATGCGACAGCCTGGAGCCCGGCTGCGAGAACCGGCGCACATAATAAGCGAACTGGATGCGCCCCGGAAGGCGGCCACTGTAATAACATATGCACGGTTTATTTCGAGTAACCCTGCTCCCGGATCTGGCCCGATGTATGAGAAATATTTCGGACTAACCTGTCGCCCGTTCGACCTCGCACCGGACCCGCGATTCATCTACATGACCGCGCAGCATTCTCGTGCTGTAGCGAACATCAAGTTCGCCCTGATGAACCGGGATAGCTTCGTCATCATCACCGGTGAGATCGGGATCGGCAAGACCACGATCCTGAACACCGTCCTGGAGGAACTTGGACCTGACTTCGTGACCGCGAAGCTGACTCACACGACTCTGTCACATATCGAGCTTCTCCAGGCGCTTTTGTCCGAATTTGGCATGCCGATCTACAAGAAAAAGAAAGTCCTTCTGCTGGACACGTTGCGATCCTTTTTCCTGAAGAAGCACGAGGAAGGCAAACACGTCGTAATAATCGTCGATGAGGCGCAGAATCTGACCGGACCGGCTCTCGAGGAACTACGCCTGCTGTCGTGTATCGACACCGCCGACAGAAAAATCATCAGCATCGTGTTGACCGGACAACCAAATCTCGACGATTTGATCGACGCACCCGGCCTGACTCAACTGCGCCAGCGGGCTCGACTGCGCCAACGTCTGGACGCATTGAGCGAGGAAGATACCGTTCAGTACCTGCAACACCGCCTGGCGATAGCCGGCGGTTCTGCTGAGAAGATCTTCACCCCTGAGGCCGTCAAGGACGTACACCGACTTACCCAAGGAATACCCCGTCTAATCAATACCTTGTGTGATACCGCGCTCACCGCCTGCATGGTGGAAAACATCCCGACGGTCACGCTGGAAGTCATCGACGAGGTCGTCCACGAACTACGATGGCAATGGTTCGAGGAGCGCGACCAGCATGCGGCGCGCGAGCAGGTTGCCGCCGCGTCGAGCGACACTCCCGGAAGGGCCCGAGCGGCCCGCGTGATGCTCATGGTCTACAAGTCCGGGCAGTTCATGGAACAGGTACAGGCATCACAGTTTCCATTCGTAATCGGGCGCAGCAATGCCAACGACCTGGTGATAATCGATAAGGAAGTCAGCCGCCGCCACGCGCTGATTGACTGTATCGGCGGCATTTATGTCGTTGAGGACCTCAACAGCAAGAATGGCATTCTCGTCAATCACAAGCGCCGTCCGCGCGCATTGCTGCGCTCCGGCGACATCATCACATTTGGACAGATAGATGTCGTGTTCTACACGGATCGAACGGCCATGAAGGACGTCCCTGCCACGGGCCAATTGACCAGCAACGACCGCGCGTCGGGAACCGACGTCTCGCCGCCGGGTGACTTTGCCGAAGAAATCGAGCAGACGGCGCGCCGCAAGGCCAAAGGCGTGGTGGAACTGCCCTGATGCTCCGGGCCCGGATGGACGAGGCCTCCCGGCAGCGTCAGGCCGATCGCTTCCCGGCAGAGGGCGCCGCTACGCTACGTCGCGGTTGCGCTCGATGACAGTCGGAATTTCAGGGATATCCGGCTCGTCCGCCTGCAAGCTTTCCCGGCTCCGCGGCCCGGCCATGCTCAGGCTTCGCCCCCAGACCACCACCTCGAGCGTCTGCATCAGAATAAACAGATCAAAAACGATGCTCGCGTTTTTGATATAGAAAAGATCGTATTTGAGCTTTTCGCCAGCGTCCTCGACCGACGCGCCATACGGAAAATTCAGTTGAGCCCATCCCGTCAGGCCCGGCTGCATACAGTGCCGGAAATCATACAGCGGCACGCCGGCGGTGAGCTTCTCAACGAACTCTGGCCTTTCAGGCCTGGGACCCACGATGCTCATTTCGCCACGAATGACATTCACCAATTGAGGAAGTTCGTCGATGCGAAAACGACGAATAATACGTCCCATTCGGGTTACACGATCATCGCCTTTGCGTGAAGCCCACAACGGACCGGTGGTCTTCTCCGCATCGACGCCCATGCTCCGGAATTTCAGCAACTCGAATACCCGTCCGTCCTGTCCCACCCTGCGCTGACGATACAGAAGAGGAGCAGTCCGCCCGTCCTCCATCCAGACACCGATTGCCACCGCCAGAAATATAGGTGCCGTAATAAGTAGCAGGCCGGTCCCGGCGAGAATGTCGAGTATTCGCTTGCCCACGCGAAAGCCCCAACGGCTATGCCCGCTGGACGCAAAAATCAACCAGCCGGGGTGCAGCACATCGAGATCGATCTTGCCCGTCTCCTGCTCCAGGAAATCGACGATATCGCGGACGGGCACCCCGCGATAACGATGCCGAAGTAGCTGAGCGGTCGGAAAAGATCCTCGCCTGTCATCAAGTCCGACTACAACCTCGTCGAACCGGAGTTCCGGCAGATCATCCTCGGAGTCAAAAAGCGGTCCCATCCCGCGCTCTTCGGCAAATTCGCGCTCTGCACGACTTCCAGGGATGAAGCCCACGACATCGAATCTGCGTCGATCTGAGCGGCGCCGCAGCATGCCAACCTTGGCGGCAACGCGACCCGAACCAACAAGAAGGACCCTGCGCTTGGCCGGATTGTGATCAAGCAGTCGAATCAGCACTGCCCGAGCCAGAGAAACACCGAAAAAGGTCAGGGCCATGGCGATCGCCAGGGTCAGCCGACCGGTGTTGTAATAAGGGAAGAGATAGAAGAAAAGCACGTAGGCGAGCCCGCCAAGCGACACCCCTACCAACACACGCGCGACGCCTTCCCGGAATGTCGGGCGCTGGCGGGCGCGGTAAAGGCCCATTGTGACCAGCCCGAGCACAATGCATGCGGCGAAGGATGCGGCACGGGGCAGCACCGGTCCGACCAATTGCTCGCTGGCCTCCAGATCCAGGCCAAACCGGATCCAACTGCCCGCGTACAGCGCCCCGAAGGCGACCGCGAACTCCGCAGGAACCAGGATGAGCAGCGGATTGGACAATCTGCTGAAAATTGATCTTAGCCGTGTCAAGAAAGCAGCGTCCTTTCCGCATTGCCGCATGAGCGCGGGCGAAAACGCGCCAGCGATGCGCGGAACTCAAAACGAAATTATAGGCGGGCATTCCAGTGCCCGCCAGCGAACATGTTCCACAAAAACGACAGCCCGTCAGTTCACATAACCGTAGGTCGCAAACTGACAATCCCTGCCACGGCTGCCCATTGCGCGGGACTCCTCACCGGGGCTCGAGTCTGCGCCGCCTGAAACGCCGCCACTACGGGCGGCCATCCGGGCTTGCGGGACTCCTCCCGGAGCCGTCGTCTGGGTCGGCCCGTCAAGCGCTCGCAGGAGCGTTGAACAGCCGACTCACTCGCCGCAGACCTTGGCGAAAATGTCTGCCAGCTCGCCCGTCTGGCTGCGCCGCGAGTATCGCTGCACCTGCACCAGGTCCGTGGTCGGGATCTGGCCCATGGCGACTCTGCGCAGGAACCCGGGCAGCGCGGCACGGATGTCGTCCGTCGACTGCAGGTCCAGAACAACCCCCGCCCCGGATTCGGTGACGAGTTCGGCGGTCTCCCCGCCCGGGTCCGTCAGGGCCAGCACGGGCCGGCCGACCCGGATGTATTCGTACAGCTTCGCCGGCACGAGGTGGTTGCACAGGGCATCCTGAAATATCAGCAGAACGTCCGCCGCCGCCATTTCCTCGATGGCCTGCCGATAACCGACCGGCGGCTTCACGTGCACTACGTCCTGCAAACCGTGCTGCCGGATGATCCTCCGGTGCTCATCCTCGTCGCCGGGAGCCCTGAACACCACCTCGATGGAATCACGGGCGAGCTCGCCTCCCCTTAGCAGTTCAGCGATCGCCCGAAGAAACGGGCGCGGATCACGCTCGCTCAACTTGAGCAGGCCGCTATGCAACAGGCGGATGCGGTTCCCATGCATGCGACGCGGCGGACTCGGCCCGATGAAATTGAAATCAGGCTCGTCATAGCCGTTGCGAATGCAGTACATCGCGGATTCGGGTTTCGCGGGATAGCGTTCAATATACAGCTGTCGACTGCGCGGCGTCGTGAAAATTACCGCGTCAGCGAGGCGCACTATGCGCCTCTCTATTCGCTCGAAGACCCTCCGCACCTGCGCATCCTCCGGAAAATCGTCGACCACCATCGCGTCACGGAAGTCCGCGACAAATGGCAATTGCCCGTGGCGCGCAAGCGTTGCGCCGATCAGATGGGCCGTCGCAATCGGATAAGTGGAAAAAACCACCGCTGGTCTGTACTCCTTTATCAGCTGCCTACCCGCAATGACTGCGCCCGCCCACCAGCTCACCCAACGATCCGGCAACGCAGTGATGCGAAAATATCGCCCCCTGAAACCCAGATGCCGCGACGAATCCAGCGCAAAAGCCCGCTTCACCACCACCCCGTCCGGAACCTCGTGCATCAGATCCGTGCTCGTCTTCGGGTAGGCCCGCGGATCCGCCGTCAACACCACGGGCATCCACCCGAACTCGGGCAGATACTTGGTGAACTTCAGCGTGCGTTGCAGACCGCTGCTGCCGCTGTACGGCGGATAGTGATAGGCGATCAGTAATGCAGTCTTCATGCCGCGCCTTCACAGTCAGCGCACAGCGTCATTGGAATGACAAGCTCGACCGCAGGCAGCGGCAGAGTCTCTGTCGTGATGACGGTTGCAATGAGCTGCTCGCGGCCGCCGCACCCGCCCGACGCAATGCGCACAGCAGTGCAATCCTCAGCCCAGACTTCTCGCCAGCATTGGACCCACCATGGTCGTCACTGGGAGTGGCAACCTCTTCCACACGCGGATCAGACCCTGGTAGCGGGGATTATCCGGGGTGACGTTCGGCACGGAGCTGGCTCGGACCAGATCATACTGGTACTGAAGAGTCGTTGGCTCGAATCCCCAATGAGTCTTGAATCGATAGGAGCCACTTCCCCGCCGACTGCGTCCGAAATCGAAAACGCGCACGCCGCGGCTCAGGGCATGAACGAGCAGTTCCCAGTACATGAAGTCGTACCCGTGATACTCGCGGGCGAGTTTCCCGCCGCCACCATAGTACGGCAACACCTCGTCCCGAAAATAAAAGCTCATCACGGCCGCCACCGCGGGCTCATCCCCACCCGACCCAACCGCCATGACTTCACAATCGCTCTGGAAGACATCTTTCAGAATCGCAAAATAACGCAGCGGCAGCACCGGAGTGCCGAGGTTTTTCCGCCTCCCTGCGCGTGCCTGATAGAAATCGCGCACGCCGACGTCGAAGCGCGGTTTCAG